>JAKLIH010000016.1 GCA_022709715.1 Patescibacteria group bacterium
GTGGGGGCCAAGCCGAATTATCCGAAGGAGTTTTAATACTAAATTTATTTTTATAATTTGAATTCTGTATTTGCATTTTATCGTTTTTTTAATTACTAATTGCTTTTTACCAATTACTCTTTATATTACCAATTACTTATTACTACTTACTCTTTACTATTGCTTTACTACCGTCTTACTATTGTATTACTATTGTTTTATTCTTTACTCTTTTATTACTAATTACTTTTTACTAATTACTCCTTACTATCTCCTTCAACTTCTCTAACGCTTCTTTAGCTAAATTTAACCTAGTTTCACTTTCGCTATGCATTGTAAATAAGACATCGCCCTTTTCATACTTTTCTGAAACATTTTTATTTAAATATATACCACTGCCTTTTAGTTTTGGAGTTCCAAGCAAACTACAAAGTTCAACAATATTAGCATTGTTAATCGATTTTACTATACCACTATCTTTGGCTTTCACTTCATAAAAATATTCACCAATTTTTATATCTTCGGAATCAATATTCTCATTGCCATTTTGTGATTTCATAATATTTGTCATTTTTTGAAAAGCTAATCCATTTTTTAGATTAATGCGAGCCATGGCTTCACCTCGTCCCCTTTTAGCTACGCCCGTCATTTCTAATAATTGACCCGATAACTTCACCGCTTTATTTTCTAAATCCAATGGTCGATTTTCTTTTTGTTGCAAAACTCTCAATACATCTCGCATTTCTAAAGCTGGACCAATACCTCGACCAATTGGACCAAAACTTTTACTAATTATTACGCTAGTTTTAATATTAAATTTTTTGGCAAGAAATAAAAATAGTTTTTTGATCTTTCGAGCTTGTTCCATATCAGAAATTTTTGCTCCTCTAGCTACTGGTATATCAATCACTAAATGCTTTATACCCATGGCCACTTTTTTAGCCATCACACTAATAATCATTTTTGAATATGGTTCAATACCAAGCGCTCTTGTAATATTAATAATAATATCGTCCGCCGGTGCTAATTTTAGAGCTCCGCCTCACACCAAACAGGCATTGTTTTCTTTCACAATATCTTTAATTTGATCAGCTGTAAAATCAACTTTCATAATTGATTCAACAGCATCGGATGTACCAGCCGGTGAAGTAATGGATCTAGATGATGTTTTTGGAATACATACCCCAAAGCTAGCCACAATCGGTATAATAATCGGAGTCACACGATTGCCTGGCAACCCGCCCGTTGAATGTTTATCCGCCACTATATTGCCAAAATCAAATGTATCGCCAAGCATAGCAATTGATTTAGCGGTATAATACATTTCGTTTAAATCTAGATTTTTTTCATTGAAACTAGGCGCAATAAAAAAAGTTATTTCCATGCTATTTAAACGATGATCCACAATATCTTTAACTATCTGATAAATTTCATTAAAATTTAATATTCCTCCATATAGTTTTTTATAAATAGCTTTTAGTGATGGTGCTCTTTTAGCAAAACTTAATCTCGCTAATTGCCCTTCCTTTATTCCATACTTATCAAAAATGTCTACAAACAATCCAAACTCACCTTCATTGACTAAGTCCGACGAAATATCAACATACAGTTCAATGCTTTTGTCATTTCAATCTAAATTTAATTCATCACCCGGCATTATACCCAATCTATGAGCGTCATTTTGATTAATCAAAATCACAAAAACATCACCCGTTCTAATATCTAATTTCTTAGTTTTTAGAAAAAAATGATGCTCGTTTTGATTTTCTAATTCATCGGGCTTTAAAGCGTATTCCATATCATTAATTTAATATTGATTTTAATCTTTCCATTAAAATTGGTACACAATCAACTTTGGCAAATTCATTATTAATAGTATTTGAGGTAATAATTCTTTTTAATTTTTGACTTTTAAATTTCTTTTCCACATCTCCCATAAAAAGTCCATGGGCTAAAGCCACGCTAACGCTTTTCACTTTTAGTTTTTTTATCAAATTAATCAAATGTAAAATTGTTCCGCCACTAGCGCTCACATCATCCACAATAATAATATCTTTATTGATAAAATCTTTTTCATTCTTAATTTTAATTTCCACTTCACCAGTTTTTGTATTTCTATTTTTAGGTAAAACCACTGAATTAAAATTATTATATCTGCAAAACTTTTCAACAAATGCTTTGGCCTCCGAGTCCGGTGCTACTACCATTGTATTTTCTTTTTTAAAATCTAAAAATTCTTTCCCCAAATCCATAAACACTGATTCATTGAAAACTTTTATCGAAAATATCTCATCAATTTTTAATCTATGTTCATGTGAATCAATCGTAATAAAATAGTCAAGATTTTTTTCAATATATTTTGCCACCACTTTGCTCGAAACTACTTCACCTTTTAAAAATTCTTTATCTTGTCTTTTATAAGGCAAATAAGTTATAATGCCCACCACTTCATCGCACATTTCCCTTAATTTTTGGCTTAAAAACAGAAAATTTAACAAAAATTCATTAATATTATGGTCTTGTTTTATATCAATCAATAATATCCCCTTTTTGGCTTTTCTGATTTTAGGTATTCTTACTTTCAACTCCCCATCAAAAAACTTTCGATATTCTACCGATAAATATTCGCCATCTATTTTTTTGCTTAATTTTTGAGCCAATTTATCTCCAACTACGATTATATCTTTTTTCATAAATATTAAGTTAAATTATTGTATAATAAAATTTTAACATATTTTAAAGTTTTCAACAAGCACTTTAGTTGATTTTAAATTTTGTTGTTTTTTCTAATTCATTTAAAGCATTGTTAGCTATTCATCTAGCTGATTTTGTATCTTGCTTTTTAATTTTTTTAGCCAAAGCAATTGCTTTTTTGTTTAAATTTTTATTCTTTTTCCCAATCTGCCTTAAAGCTCAGTTCACGGCTTTCTTTACAAAATTTCTTTCATCCATTGAATATTTTTCAATCAAATCAAAATATTTAATTAAATCTTTATCTTTTAAATTTTTTGATTTAAAAGCTAAACAAGCCATCAAAGTAAAAGCTGTGCGTCTAATATATTCTTTTTGGTTTTTAGTATATTCATGTATTTTTTTATCAACAAAAGGAGTATGGCAAAATAAATTCATGCACACGCCATCGCAAATGCCTCAAGAATCAAATTCAGAAACCCATTTATCCATTTGCTTTTCACTCACCTTATCAACAATATCAACCATGCTGGCTAGCATCTTAGCTTCGTGAATTCCAGTATTTCATAATTCTAAAGCTAGTTTATGATCTTTAGGAATTTTCTTAGCAAATTTTCTTAAAAAAGTAACAGTAACTCCTAATATATTTTTTCCCTTGTTACCAAAATATCTCTCACTTTCAATGATTTTAGGGCTGGCATTTTTCTTTAATTCTTTTATAATTTCGTCTTTTGTCATAATTAATTTTAAATCTATTTTTTCCACATTAAATATTTAATATTTTTTCAATATATTTCTTGACTTTTAATTGTGTATTTATAGTATCCATTAATTCTATAGCCAATATATCGCCAAAAATAAACTTAGGAACTTCTCTTAAATATTCAAAACTTTTTTCATTTTTAATATCGTGCAAATCTCCTCATTTCTCTTTATACCCACTTAAATGATTGCATTTAAACAAATTAGAACGATTTTTAAATTTCATAATTTGGTTATAATCTTTTGATTGTATTTCTTTAGCTCTTCAGAAATGAGCTATATCAATACAAAAACCCCCGGTTTTCAAAAACAAAACTTCATTAAATTCAACCTCGGGATGTGTTTCTAATAAAATATTTTTTTGATAAGGAATATATTTATCCAAATCATCTAAACTTTTAGCGTGAATATTAAAATATTTAGTTTTAAAATTCTTTTTCAGAAATTCAATTTCAACTTTTGTAGTTTCATGAGAAATATGAGCTAGTGGTATATATTTGATATTCGAGTGCAGTAACTTTTCAAATACATATTTATGATGTTTATGCGGTAAAGCTGATAAAAATAAACACACTTCAGTGATATTAAATTTCTTTAATTCCCTGAATTTGCTTTCAAAATTTTTCAAATCATAACCTGTCAAACTTACATAAACCTTTTTCATGTTTAAATTTTTTTAATCTTTTGCTGATAATTACAAAAATCACAATCACTTGTATAATCAGGAATGTTATCGCTATCTAAACATTTTTTTATATCCAGTAAAATTTTCTCAACTCAACTATCATCTCCAGTATAATCTAAAAGATCAACGTCAAACTCCAACTTACCATCAAAAGCTTCTAAATCTTTTTTACCATTAGCATAAACAAAATAACCAGTACTGGAAACTTTAAAACCATTTTTTCTTAAAAGTCATTGGTAAATTTCCATTTGTCGTTTATAGGCCTGTCGATATTCAGCGTCTAATGTTGGTTTTTCTTCCGAACTAGTAGCTTTATAATCAACTACCATTAACTCTTGGTTTTCATTAATTCAAACATCATCAACTGCCCCAAAAATTAAAAAATTTGTTGGTGCATGTAAATATTGAACACCTACAAAATTTTCGCGTCACTCATTAATTTTTTCGTTTCTAAATGGCACCGCTTTTAAACCATAATGATCCATAAGCGGATGAATTTTTTGCTTAGCTCTATAAATATCAAATTCTTTTTTAAGCAAAGTATCCACCGCGCTGTTTAATGTGAATGGAAAACCTGGCGGTTGAGCAATACCTAATTTTCTATCCAAATAAAAACATCGGGGACATTTAATAAAATTTTCGATTTTAGTTCTCGATAATTTAAATGGTTCTTTTTTATCTTTTTCATATAATTTTGATCACGCCATAATAATATTTTTACCCCCTCTTTTAAAAGTTGCTAAAGGCACAACTTTTGATTGAGAGAATTTTTGTTAAATATTTCACCCCCTTCTTTACAAACTCTTTTAAATCTTTGCGTTTGAAAAACGCTTGAGTTTTAAAGGAGGGGGTTTTGTATTTGTATTTGTTTAGAATATTAAGTTATTAGAGTATTAGAATATTGATTTATTACTACTGTTTTACTACTGTCTTACCATTGTCTTACTACCGTCTTACTACTGTTTTTTATTACTCTTTTTATTACCATTTACTATTTACTCTTTTAATTACTCTTCGCTCCTTTCATAAATCGCTCTCAATAATCATATAATTCTTTGGTAGCAATCAAATCTCGAGTATTATACTTAGCAATAGTTAAATAATCTTGATTTTCAAATAGCATTTTAACATCATCCCCTTTCACGCCATCAGCTTTTGGACTAGGAATGCCAAGCAAACGACATCACATGTGTAGTCCTCCGGTTTTTCTGACTGAGCCATAATAGCCAAGCTGGTCAAATAAATCAATGTGTTTAGTCCCGAATTTTTGACTATCAATATATCGGCTTTGCATCAAATCTTTTGTTACCTCAACTTGTCATTTTGCTGATCTGGCAATAATAAATGGTATATCAAATGATCGACCATTAAAAGTAATGATCTCGTCATAAGCTTTAACTCCCTGTCAAAAATTTTCTAACATTTCGCTTTCCTTCATAGGTTTAAATTTAAAATTGCCTTCTTTCGTTTCATTCGCCTTAATTTCTGGTGATTGATAATACACCACCCCTTGATCTTTATCATAATCTAATAAACCAATTGCCACTATTTCCGAAGTCAATGGTGAAAAAACTAATTCATTTTTTACTTGTTCGACTGAATCGTTATAATTTTCATCCGTTTCATTAATGCCATGAAGCAAAACTCGCTTAGTCGTTTCATCAATTTTATCAAAATCTTCACCAAAAGTCTCAATATCAATAATTAACTTGCTCATAATTTTATTTTATCAATTTTTTATAAAAATCTTCGATTTTGTCATCAATAAAAATAAATCTTTTATTGATGGCTTGTTTTAATACTAATCCATCCAAAGTTTTGCATCGACTTAATGCCACATAAGCTTGACCCGAAGCAAAAGTACCACCGCTAAAATCAACCACCACTCTATCAAAAGTTTTACCTTGAGATTTATGAATTGTCACCGCTCACGCCAATTTTAATGGATATTGCAAAAACGATCCGGTAACTTTCGCCTCAACTTTATTTTCTTTTTTATTAAAAACATATTTAACTACTTCTCATCGATAAGGTGTAATAGATTTTGTTCCCTTGCCTGGAAATTCCACCATAATCTTTTGATCAATATCATCATCAACAATTTCAACTACCTTTCCAATATCACCATTAACATATCTGCCCTGCTGATCGTTAGTAAGTAACATAACTTGAGCACCAATTTTAATGGTCAAAGTAAATTGGGTTGGCAATCTATCGGTTGAAAATTCACCCGTTAATAACCCATTAAATTCTAGTAAACCGCTATTAATAAGATTTAATCGATCTTGATTAATTTTTTCCGCTACATAATTTGTAGTTGTTAAATATATATAATTATTGTCTAGATATTTTATTACATCGCCATCAACTCTTTGATTAATATTGTCTATTAGTTGATCATCAATATTACCAGATCTAATTGCTTCCAGCATGTCCACAAAAGCCATTTCATTTTGACGATATACAGTTTTTAATTCTAGATATTTAAAATTAAAATTTTTAAACACTTTGGAATCAAAAAAATATGGACTATCATATCGATCGTAAAATATTTTTTCCTCTTCTCTAGTAATTACCGGTGGTAATTGATATAAATCCCCTATCAAAACCATTTGCACTCCACCAAAAGGCAAAAACGGTTCTTTCGAATGTATTCTTAAAAAAACATCCACGCAATCGAGTAAATCCGCTCTTACCATTGAAATTTCATCAATCACAATTATATCAACCTTTTTATACATTAAAGCTTTCTGCTTGTTTTTAATTTCTTTAATATCAGATGGCATTACTCCCGGTTTAAAACCAAAAAAGGAGTGAATCGTTTGACCTTTGATATTTAAAGCCGCCACACCTGTTGGCGCTAATACCACACAATTTTTTTTAGTATGAAGTCGAAAATAATCAACCATAGTTGATTTACCCGTTCCAGCTCTGCCGCTAATAAACAGATTTTCATTGGTATTTTCCATTAGATCTAGTATTTTTAAAAAGTCGTCATTTAGATCTAGTTTGTTATTTTCTCTTTCAATGTTTAACATGTGTATTTTAATTAATTATATTATATATAGTATATCACATTACTTAATTTTTTCAAAAAACCAGAATAAAATACATTCTGGTTTTTAGGCTTAGCCACTTTTAAAAAGTTATAATCAATTCTTAAGCAATGGAAATCTTATTATTCGTTATATTTACCATCTTATTTATAAATTTTTCGTCTATTGGTTTATTTTTCTGAATATAAAGCTTTATAGTATTATACATACTCATAAGCAACATCATGCTAAAAGAATGGGGGTGAATTTGTGTTTTTTCAATAGCTCGTGCTCATGTTATCTTTCTATTATCTATATATCGAACATTCTTGTTATCAAATAAATAACCTTGCGGAATAAACAATCTGATTAAAGTTTCTTCTATAAAATTTTCTGCGTGTATATTAAACTTTTTAAATTTTAATTGCATTTTTTTATTTATAATCGCTCGATCAATTACAAACTTAATATTTTCATTTGTTTTGATAAAGACATGCGTTAATTCATGCAATAAAATAAAAATAAGTTTTTCTAATAATTTCGACTGTTTTGTGCAATTTGGAATACCCAAAACAATATTATTGTCGTAAGCCCGACCTTTTAAAAAACCATCAAAATTATTATAAAAAACAAATTTAACTTTAACATTGTATACATTTTTATCACCAAACAAATTAACCAATTTATTTTTAATATTTTCATATTTTGGCTTTGTCCACAAGTTAATAAATTCTTTCTTTCGTTTTCTACTAATTTTTCTATAATTATTTTCAAATTCGCTATCAAATAATTTAAATA
Organism: Patescibacteria group bacterium; assembly: GCA_022709715.1. Classification (GTDB taxonomy): domain Bacteria; phylum Patescibacteriota; class Minisyncoccia; order UBA6257; family JAKLIH01; genus JAKLIH01. The sequence goes on from JAKLIH010000016.1 coordinate 7,951, forward strand.
CTTTTTGTATTGTTTGTATTTCTTTTTTTGTACAATAAAATTGCAATTTTTTAAAAGCTTGCTTTTCATGATTTGCTTTACAAAAAATATTTTCTATATCCCAATAATCATGTTTTTTAATAATATTAATAAATTTTATAATTTCTTTTTTATTTTTGCTAGATAATCAAACATTTTTTACAACATCGGTTGTTAAAAATTTATAGTTAAGATCTCCGGCATCAGCTAGATTTATTAAAAAATAAAATTTATTTATTAATTTATTACCAGAAAATATAATTTTGCAATTATTTATTTTCATATTTAAAAACACTTTTAGCGTTTTTACTAATTATTTATTACTGGCACAACTTCTCTTCAACGTATTTCAGGGGCAATGGTTAGTTTTAACCAAGGTGGAAATTCTTCATCGTTGGTAAACTTTCTCATACCAGTAACTGGACCACCAAGTATTGGATCATAGCAGTTAATACTTAAGATATAATTGCCAGATTTAAGACGTTTGGTGTCGAGTTTAATATTGCTGGCTTCAAAAGCATATCTATTGTTCTTTTCATCTATGATGGTTGTTGGTTCAAGATTGTTTTGGAAAGCACTATTATCAATAATAAATTCATCCACACTGTTACCATCTTCGCTAGTGATCACTAGCTTACAACTTTCACAATTCTCAGCGTAATATTCTAGAGTTGGATTTTCTACTATTTTTTTGGTGGTAAATAAATTATATAGATATTTCGGTGGTTGTGATAATTGATCGTAAAAACCAAATATTGGTATTCTACAAGTAATTGGACTAATTGGTTCTGATTTTGTTGGTGGTGGTGTAGTTGGCTTGGGAGTTGTTTTAGGTGGATTAGACGCACCATCAATACAATCGGTATTATATGATATTGGCTTTAAACATGTAACATTGTCTTTACCGTTGCAAGGTATATCGATAAATTTTACTTTGTTGTTGGCTTTATTGCAACTCTTAGCCGTTGGATATTTATTTTGATTATCTAAAATACATTTACCATAACCATCAACTTTTTCAGCTTTAGGATCGCAAACATATCTATCAGTAGGTATTGTCGGCCCAGTGCTTGGAGTTGTAGGTTTGGTTGGTATTGTCGGTTTTGGAATACATTCAGAACTTTCACTTACATATTTATCATAACTTGTGTAAGCTTTACCATAAACATCATAATCTTCATAAGCCCCCAATCCTTTTGTTGTGTTTTTACTATAGTCGCATTTATCCGCTCCACAACTATCAATTTTTTCACAAGCATAATATGTATAGCTTACATTCTTACGTAACGTTCTATCATAATAAGTTGTTGTTTTTTGTTTGCATTCAGTATGCGGATATTTTTGACCAGTTGAGCAAACTTTGCATCGATCGTTATGATAATAAATAGCTTCATTAAACCACACCCCCTGGATATACATTGCTTTCTTTTCCGATTCATTGTATTTTGCATCACAATTAGTTATTCCACATCAATCTTTTTTTACACAATAAATACCAGTATAAGTCCCCTTCTTATAATCATATTGATTTACATTATCACAAGTATAGTGTGGATTAGTTTCACCCGTCTTGCAAACTGTGCTTCCTTTAGTTGTAGTTGTAGTTTTACAATCAGCATCCGTTGCACAAATATTGCTACCATTTTGTTTCGCAAAACCTAATTGATAGTTTAAACACATTCCGCCACAACCGCTTCCACTTATTTTCCCTTCAGCACTATGATAATGACAGCAGCCATTTGCTACTCATTTGTTATAAGATGTTGGTGAAGTAATATCCATTGTTGGCGCACCATGTCAATTACTTCTTGGTTGCTTAATTCAATCACAACCATGGCAATGTATTGTCATGATTGGTGAATAATCATCATAATCGCAAACTCTATCCAATTTAACACATTTATCTTTTGAACAATAGCTTACATCGCAAGGACATTTACAAGACATCCCTTCATCACAACATGAGCTAACGCCCTTACAACTCTTGCAATAAGAATCTCAACCTGGCCAAGTAAGACCATCTGCATCGCCATCATCAGTTGTATCAACCATGCTTTGACAATCAGAAACAAGTCCTGCCTTTACACTTTTATTGTTAAGAACACACATTGCTAATAAAATAATAATAAATATAACTGTATATATTTTTGTTTTTTTCATAATATATAATTTAGAAAACATTAAATATTACATAAATTATAACAATAAAATAAAAACAATACAAGTATAAAACGTAAAATGCGTTCATCTCTTTTCGAAATGAACGCATTAAACGTTCGAACAAATTACACGCCAAACCATTTTATCGTTACTTTCCTTTCCCTATTTCCATAATGAATTGTTAGCTTGGTTGTCTTAGTTTTTCTTGTCGATAACAACCCTATTAGTTTCTTTAAGCTGATTGTGATTGAACCGGTTTGATTTGGTTCTAAAACAAATTGGCACGGGCTAACATCGATCACGTTTTGATCAAATTCAATTAGAATATCGACTTTTTGAGAACCAATATTTTTGATTGAAAACTCCGTAGGACTAGTTGAGGAAATTTCAATTAGTGATAGTTCCTCTACTTTTTCCGGAACCAATTGTATATCAGGAAGTTCTATTATATCCTGCAAAGTAGTTTCTGGTGAACCATAAACTACCCAAGAAAAAACATTTGCTTCAAGCCACATCAATAAGTTACGAGTATCTGGATATTTTTCTTTTAAGATTTCATATGAATCCTCCACGGCCTGAGCAACTGTTTTTCCATTTAACAACTGCTCAACAAAACAGGCTTCAAATTCTATTTTCCCTTCCTGCGTAGAATTGGCTATAACAACATAATCCGGATACAGATTGATGTTTTTTACACCATCAATTTGGCTCAGTATAACAATTCTTTTTTTATTATCTTGGATTTCCTGTGGAGTCCAATATATTTCAACATTTTGAATTTCAGCATTGAAATTATCTACGTGACCATTGCCATCTTTATCAATATGAACTGCCCTTGTTGGCAGAGCATAAAAATTCGACTCCCACTTTTTCCCCCAAACTTTTATGGGTTCCACCGTGCTATTAGCCCATATCAAGTTGCTACTGCAATAAGACATGGAGAAGTTATCAACATTAAGAGACAATGTTGGTTTCACTAAAGGTTGCCAAGTGCTTTCGGTTTCAAAGAGAGTATTTACTTGATAACCTTTATCTCTATACATTTGAGCTATTGTACTCACTGGTTGAGAAAAATCATCAACGCCAGTATCGCAACATGTGCCTTTCGTATATCTATCATAATTTACTGGTTCTGAAGCAAATGTTCCTGAGATATTTGGAAGTTTCTCCCAGGTTTTTAATGTGTTTCGTCTTATCACGCCAACATATACATCTGGTTTCTTATCACTATTAAGATCCCAATAATTAGACAACGATGCATAGTTAGTTGTATATCCATTTACAGTATAACTATTAATGGGTATATTAACTTTTTCGTCAATGGCAACCCATTTAACATTCAACTCTTGCCATTTTTTAGCCAAGAAATTTTGAATATTTTCTGGTTTGTTCAGCACTTGATTCTCTTCCAAAACCTCAACGTAAACATTATACTTGCTTTCTTTTTCTTCAATGAAACCTTTATATAAAGGTTTTACATCGGATCGAGCTAGTAAAACAAGATAATTTTCTTTTTCTTCAGCCTTTGTTTGATATGAGTATTGGGGCCAAAAAAGCACCACAAACAATACTAACAACACACACAAAAACTTTTTCTGGGTCATTTTGACCCTCCTTTCTTCTTTTTAATTTCATATATTATTGACCGGGCTCACACCGGATTTGCTTCTTGATTAGCTTTTTGGTTTGACATATATTAACTTTATAGATTTTAACCTATAAAGATTGTTAAAGAACGGCTAGTTAAAATTACATCCAGTATACCACATTTTTAAACTATTGTAAAGTCGACAAATATTTTAAAAAATTCTCTAGTTTTATGCTTGAATTACATCAAACATAAAACTAGAGAACAAAACTACACCTCAACAATATTTAATTTTTGGCAAATGGCATCTTTATCAAATCCTAACACATATTCCCCATCTATTTCTATTATTGGCACACCGGTTGACCCAGTTTTATTCATCAAATCCATGGCTATTTCTGGCGATTGTGATACATCAACAACTTCAAATTCTATTTTATTATCCAATAAAAACTTTTTAGCCACATCACATCATGGGCACGATGGCGTAGAATATACTTTAACGTTTTTGGTTTGATTATCCATGTTATAATTTTAAATGTTTGTTTTAATTAATCACCAGCCAACCATTCATTAATTTTTTTATTAAAGGTATTAATATCAATTGCTCCTACCGCTTGTTCTTTACCTTCGATTAACAAAGTGATTGGATAGCCATTTAAAAAGGTTGATGGCACACCTAATCTTTCCATGACATCCAAATAATAATTAGCTCGCATCAAAATCAATTCTTTATATTTATGTTCACTCATGCATTGTTTAAACTGATCTTCATAGATGTTCAAACTTTTAGCTAAGCTAACAATATTTTCTTCTGTAAAAGCTTCCTCAACGGTTTCATATTTATTTTTTAAAGCAAAAACACCATCATGAAATTCTCAGAATCGATTGTATTCATTAGCACAATAAGCAGCTTCAGTTGGTAATAGTGATGGCGATTGTTCATTTAAAATTAAGAAATCATATTGCATTCAAATTTTGTCTAAATTTTTTTGAGCCAAAAATGGTTTAATTGTTTCTTGATAAAATTTGGCCGATCAACCACAACTATAGTCCGACAAAACCACAACATACTTACCAGTATTTTTATTGCCTTGACCAGCTAACAAAATTGAAGAATAAAAACTGCTATCTAAAAAATTTTGTTTTTGACTAGTTGTTTCTTGGTTCTCTTCAACCGGTTTAGTATTTATTGGTTTTTCAAAATAAGAATTATAAATTACTACTCCAGCCAATATTACTACTACGCCCATAATCGACAAAAATAATCTTAAATTATTTTTTATCTTGTCGATGACGTTAGAAAATATATTTTTCATTTTAATTATTTATTTTTATTAAATTCACTTTACAAATATATTTTATATTATTTTTTAATAGATTGCAAGCCCTAAAATAAGTTTAAATTTTTTTAAATTAACCCTGAATATATAACTTTTTTAAGTTAGAATAGTGATTTTTACCCATATTTTATTGGCAAAATTTTAAACAGTTTTTCCACAGTCCCCTATTGACAAAAGTCAATTAGCATGATATAATTATAACTCGTCACGGTAAAAATTAGTAAATTGGTTAAAACCTATAAATCTGTAGGTGCAAGGGCGATTTATTGCTTTTGGCCCTCAGAACTTTAATCCGATGGGTAGCTCGGTTCCGACTGAACTAATCCTCAGTAAGGTTCTTAATCTCCGCGTCATGCGGAGGACGATACCTACAGATTTATACGTTTTAACAACACCCGGAGTGGTTAACCATTCCGGGTGCTTTTGTATTCCCCTCTTTTGAAATCGCTTTATATTAATATTTTTGTTTTGCAAAAATATTACGATTTTAAAGAAGGGGGTTTTTGCATTTTGTTTAGAACATTAGATTATTAGAGTATTAGAATATTGTATTATTATTTTTAACTTTTGATTTATATTTTTGATTTTTGAGATTTGATTTTTGATTTATTCTTATATCACCCTTCTTATTTCATCCACCGTTGTTGTGCCATCAATAACTTTCATAATTCCATCTTGTTTCAAACTCAAACTACGTTCTAATAATTCTTTTTGGAATAAATTGTTATCAGCATTGTTAGCAATTAACCCAGCCACTTCTTCGTCACTTAAAAGAATTTCAAAAACGCCTGTCACGCCCTGATATCCAGTTTGATTACATTTTTCACAACCAATTGATTTAAATATTTTTTGTTCTTTGCTAAGTCGAAACTCAAACTTTTTCAGCATTTCTTTTGACAATGATCTTAACACCTCATCAACATATTTTCTATTTTCTTTATTATCATCAGTTTGT
>JAKLIH010000017.1 GCA_022709715.1 Patescibacteria group bacterium
TATCTACCAGCACACCATCAATTCGATAGCGTATTTTTACTTCTTTTTCTTCTGGCTCAATATGAATATCGGATGCATTATAAATATTGGCCAGTATACACAAAACTTCAAAAGCATCGGCTGGTTTAATATCTTGAATTAATTTTTCTATTTTTGACTGATCATTAATAATACTTGTAACATTTTGTTCTTCATCATGTGTGATTTCAATACCCCGTGTTAGTGTTTGTTTTAAAAGTTTATCAAACATCAATGATACATATTCAATATCACCCGATACTCTAACTAATTCTTCCATAGATGTTTCACCTCTCAAAACTTTAGCCAAACCATCATGAAATAGTGGCACCATACCTGCTTTAATAGCCACCTCTCTAATTTCCGAAATCGATTTTCGATTTTTAATTAATTCGCTAATCTCGTCATTAATAAATAATAATTCGAAAATACCCACCTGACCTTTATAACCTAGATTATTACAATAATTACAGCCTTTAGGTTTAAAAACAGTTTTAATTTCCTTTGGCATTACAAAATTACTTTTTGGTGATAAAATCGATAATGCTTTATTTATTTCTGCTTTTGCTTCTTCGTCCAGTTCGTAAGCTTCTTTACAATGAGGACATAAACGTCTTACCAATCTTTGGGAAATTACCAATTTTAAACTAGAAGCCATTACGTCGTTTTCAATTTCAAATTCCATTAATCTGGCAATTGTACCAGCCGCTTCGTTAGTATGTAAAGTTGAAAGCACTAAATGGCCAGTTAAAGATGCCTGAACCGCAATATTGGCAGTTTCTTTATCACGAATTTCACCCACCATGATTGTATCTGGATCTTGTCTCAAAATAGATTTCAAACCTTCTTTGAAACTATAGCCTTTATCCTCATCCACTTGAGTTTGATTAATACCTTTCATTTGATATTCAATTGGATCTTCGATAGTAATAATGTTTACTCCCGGTTTGATTTTGTTTTTTATAATTGAGTATAAAGTTGTGGTCTTACCCGAACCAGTTGGACCTGTTACTAAAATCATACCATTTGGACTAGATGTTATACCTTCAATTAATTTTACTTCATCAGCGTCCAGCCCTAAATCATCCAACGACAAAGCAATTGCTTTTTGACTAAGTAATCTCATCACTAAAATTTCACCAAACAAACTAGGAATTGACGAAGTTCTCGCCTGATAATCTTGTTCGCTATTTTTAATTGTGAACCTACCATCTTGAGGTCTATTTTGAACATTTAATTTTAACCTAGCGAGTAATTTTATTCTATCTCGCAATTTTACATATAAATCCATTGGAATATTAGTCACGTCAAACAGCAAGCCATCAATTCGAAATTTTATAATTGCTTCGTTTTCTTTGGGACTAATATGAATATCTGAGGCCCCCGAGGCGAGAGCTGATTTAAAAATTGTAGCGTTAATTAAAGATATATTATTTTTATCTAAATCATTGATTATTTTTGCCAAATCCGTGAAATCAACCATTTTATAATCAATGACATCCAGTGTGTCAGTGATTACTTCTCGAGGCTTTGAAACCAATGAATATTTTAAAAATGCATGATCCAAACTAGCTTTTGAACAAATAAATCATTGAATTTTATAACCTTGTTTTTCTAAATTAGCTCCGATTTTCAGAACCTGGCTATTTCGATCTAGTGTGGCAATTGCTAAATTTTTATCTTTAATTTGAAAACCTACTAAACCAAATTGGTAGGCATCTTCTTTATCAATAAGTTGTAACGCCGGAATTTCAATATTAACTTTTTTTAAATCCACATAATCCAAACCTTGATTGTCTGCCAAGTTCGCTGTATTTCTTTCTTGACTATCACTATAAATCGCTTTTAATTGTTCTTTTCTTTCTTCGGCCTTTTTACCAGCATTAAGAATGTCTTGAATATCCATTTGTATAAATTAATTTATATAATTCAATCATACCAATAAATAAAAAAAATAACAAGTATAGTATAAAAAAATTAAAGATGGAAAGCAATAGTAAGACAATGATAAGACAATAACCTTTGGTTAGTTGTGGTGGGGAACTTTTCTTTGGGGGCTAGCCCCTGCCTACCGGCAGGCAGGCCCACACTCAGAAAAGTTTTTGAGTGTAAAACAATATTTTAAAACTAAACATTCTATTTAAAATGCACATTGTATAATAAATTTAATCGTTCCTCGGTTAAAAATAGAATTTTTAACCTTAAACTTTCTGAGTGTGGGGGTCGGACTGCCGAGAATTGAACTCGGGTCTTACCCACCCCAAGGGTAAATACTACCGTTATACTACAGTCCGAAATTACAAATTAAGCTTCAAAAATATTTTTGAAGCTTAATTTTACTTTAATTTGTTTTCTTTAGATAATTTTCTTTGACACTTTGTACACACTTTAGCTTTCTTTCCGGTTTTTAACTTAACTTCGTGTAAATTAGGTTTTTGAAAATATCTATCGGTGGGATCTAGCTTTGACATAATCTTCTTTCAAGATGTTGCCTTTTGACGCCCTTTTCCGCAATTTTCACAAGATTGAGCCATGATAAATAATAAAATAATTCTTAATATTGAAATATTATCACATAAATACTCAATAGTCAACGATTAAGCTTTTAATTTTTTGTCATGTTCTTTAACAAACACTATCTGCAATTCCAAAGTTTTATCACCTATTTGCCCTTTTCCAATCTTTTTTTCATCAAAAAACATAATATTATTTTAAATTTTATTTAATTTTTCACGATTCAGGTGGTATCCATTTTTGTTTTAGTATTTTTATTTCCACAAGATAGGTTTTGTATTTACTCTCGATAACTTTAGCAATATTTGATGTTATCATTGGTATAAACGGACAACCAGCAAAAGTTAAAACCATTGATATTTTAATTTTATCTTTTGTTATTTCTATTTTTTTAATAAATCCTAAACTTATAATATCGATCCCTAATTCTGGATCTTTAACTTGTTTTAACAGTTTTTTAATATTATCTATTGTTGGTGTTATATTTGCCATTGTATTTAGAATATTAGGTTATTAGAGTATTAGAATATTGGTTTATTATCTTTAACTTTTGATTTATATTTTTGACTTTTGACTTTTGAGATTTGAGTTAATTTTATATTATCAACACCGTAAACTCTCCCTTCTCTTTTAATTCTTTAATATCATTTTCCAAATTATCAAAATTAGTTCTAATGATTTCTTCATATATTTTTGTTAATTCTCTAAAAATTATTATTTGTTTTTTATTCATCACCTTCTCTTTTATCTCCAGCAAAGTTTTTTTGATTCTAAAGGGGGATTCAAAAAACAAAACTGCTCCGTCAAAACTTGAAACTTCCTGCCAAAATTTATTCCTTTTGGTTTTTGGCACAAATCCTAAAAAGCAAACTTTTTGAGTGTTTACTCCCGCAACGCTTATGGCTGATATCAGAGCCGAAGCTCCAGGTATTGGAATTATTTGTAGGTTTTGATTTTTATTTAACAAATCACTGATTAATTTATTACCTGGATCCGATACACCGGGTGTACCCGCCTCACTCACTAAAGCAATGTTTTTATCTTCGTTTAATCACTTTAAAATATCTTGTATTTGCTTGTCACTTGAATTTTGAAAAAAATTAAACACCGGTTTTTTGATTTCTAAATGATTCAACAGTTTTAAAGTAGATCTAGGTGTTTCTGACAATATAATATCAACCAATTTAAAAATTTCCACAGCTCTAAAAGTAATATCTTTCAAGTTGCCAATTGGTGTTGCAACTACATATATTTTACCCATAATATTTATTTATTAGTTTCAATTACCCCGCTGCCAAGACATGTGTTTTTATCATACATTACGGCAAATTGGCCAGGCGTAATTGCCATTTTTGGCTTATTTAAAATAATTTTAAATTTGTCTTTATTTATCATCTTTATTTTAGCTTTTTCTTTTTTATCGCCATATCTAATTTGTACCAAAATTTCTTTATTATTCAGCTTAGCATTTTTGACATTACTAATCAAATTTATAGCTTTTATAAAAAATTCTTTTTTAAATATTAAATTTTTGTTTTTAGTTACTACCAGTTTATTATGTTTTTGATCTTTATCTAAAACATAAAATGGACCGCCTGATAAATTTATCCCCTTTCTTTGGCCAATAGTATAAAAATGTAAACTCTGGTGCTCGCCTAATTTTTTATCTTCCTCGTCCACAATTAAACCTCGTTTTTGATTTAAAGTTTCAACCAAAAAATCATTATATGATTTATTCGCCACAAAACAAAAATCTTGGCTTTGTTTGGTTTTATTAAAAAACTTAATTCCCAATTTATTAGCCATTTTATAAACATCTTCTTTCAAATACTTACCTAATGGCAATTTTAAATATTTAATTTGATTTTGAGTTAATTGACTTAAAAAATATGTTTGATCTTTGTTTTTATCTTTACTAGTTTTTAACTCAAATATTTTTTTACTTTTATTAAAAACAACTTTTGCATAATGTCCGGTAGCCACAAAATCAGCTTTATACTTTTTTCTCAAATCAATTAAAGATCGAATTTTAACCAAACGATTGCACATCACACATGGATTTGGAGTTTTATTTTTTTTAAGATTACTTGTAAAATATTTTACTACTTTATTTTTAAAATCAGCTTTTACATCTACAATTTCATAAGGCACTCCAAATAAATTACATATATTTTTAGCAATCAAAAAAGCCCCACTGCTACAACAAACATTTTCTTTAATTAAATTTTTTTCACTATTCCAAACTCCAAATCGTAGTGACACTCCCATCACATCATACCCTTCTTTTTGCAGTAAATATAAAGTCATGGCCGAATCAATCCCACCCGACATGCCTACAATTACTCTTTTCTTTAGTTTTTGCATTATATTATTTTACTAATTACTTATTACCATTTACTAATTACTCTTTGTCTTACTACCGTCTTACCACTGTTTTACTATTGTCTTTTTATTACTAATTACCATTTACCAATTACTCTTCTTTAATTACTAATTACTAATTACCATTTACTCTTTTTATTACTCTTTTTCGTATTCTAGCAAATAAGCTTCTTTTTATCAATTAAAAACCGAAGCATACCCAAAGAGCAATTTTAAAATAATAAAGTGGTAGTTCGCAATATTATCCCACGAGATAATACGATTTAAAACCACCTAAAATAAGTTTATCGAATTCTCTTTTTCAATGCTTCGGTCCATTATTAGTATAGCACAATTTTAATTTTGTCTATAGTTTATATTTACGATTGACACATTTAATAAAAAAGCTTATAATTATATTAGATCTCTATATTTATGTATAAATTTTATTAGAAAGGAGGTAAAATATGTGTGATTCACTATTAGAGGCTATTTTTTATCCAGGCGACACTATGCTCGATGACCTGCGACGACAATTCTCAGGTCCTCCACCGCCATTGTTCCTACCACCACGTCGTGGTCCGTCACTTTTTACGAGTGCTGAAAGTGACGCAGAAAGGAGAGCTAGAGGCAGAGAACTTTAACTCTCCAAAACCCAAGTAAGTAAAGGAGCGGATATACAATTCTGCTCCTTGTTTTATTCAATCAGAACGCTGCCTGGCAGCGTTCTGATTGAATTTTAAAAATATTCGTTTTTCGCTTGCTTTTTTATTTTAAATGCTTTATAATTTAAGTAGTTCCCAACATAGTGACGTAGTGATACATTTTACCTCCTTTCTAAAAAGCAGGGACGCGCCGTCGGTCCCTGCCCATTTTTTTGTAAAATTTATATCCAATCCCAACGGTACCAGGTACCGTTGGGATTGGATTTTAAAATCAAGTATTAATTAAATCTTTCATCATACAACACCGCATCTCTAATATTTTTATATGTATAAATTTCATTGTCATTAAACCAAGCTTTGATTTCATAATCAGCATCAAATTCGTTCGCTGAAGCATGAATTAAATTTCTAACCGCTCGATTATCGTCATCCGCCAATGCATAAGAATCAATAGTATAATCACCTCTAATTGTGCCGACATCCGAATTCAATGGTTCAGTTGACCCAACCATTTTTCTAACTATTGGTATTGAATTTGACCCCTCAAGCACTAAAGCCACAACTGGGCTATGTGATAAAAATTCTACCAATCTATCAATAATTGATTGACCTAAAACTTTTGGATCCATTGTCACTTCCACTCCATTTTTTCTCTTACCTTCAATAGATCTATTGCCTAAAGCTTCTATTTCTTCTTCATTCTTTACATAATGTTTATAAGCTTGCTCTTTGGTTGGTAATAAAAATTTCATGGCAATAATTTTAAGTCCAGCTCTTTCAAACCGAGATACAATTTCACCAATTAAATTTCTTTGCACAGCATCGGGTTTTAATAAAACTAAAGTTCTTTCATTTTTGTTTTTCATAGTTTATTATTTACTTATTTGTATTTTTAATTCTTTTAATTGTTTTTCATCAACCATTGAAGGCGAATTCATCATCAAATCACGATTATCGCCAGTTTTTGGAAATGGAATTACTTCGCGTATACTTTCTTCATTTTGTAATATCATGAGTAATCTATCCAGTCCAAAAGCAATTCCGCCATGCGGTGGCACTCCATAACCAAACATTTCAATATAATGACCAAACTGTTTTTTAAAAGCTTCCTTACTATTGCCTAATCTTTCAAATACTGTTTCCAAAATTTGCGAATCTGTTTCTCTTAAAGATCCGCCGGCCACTTCATATCCATTTAAAGCCACATCATACTGAAAAGCTTGAAGCTTATCAGTATTTTCTTTAATTAACTTTATTTTTTCTTCGTTAGTTATATTTTCGTCAAATCGGATTTTTGTAAATGGATGATGCACTGCCACATATCTAGCTTCTTCGTTGTATTGTTTTTCATGTCATTCAAACATTGGAAAATTAACAATAAAAGCAAACCCTAATTCGTTTGGATCGTTTTTATTCTTACGAATATCTGGTTTATCCGAATTATATTTGGTCATGGCATCTTTATAATCAATTCTCGGAATTGGAAATTCAGTAAAATGTTTTTCTGGATATAAATTATCAACCAACTCTTTTATCATTTTCTCAGTTAAATCCAAAATTTGCTCTTGAGATTTAAAACTAGTTTCAATATCAAGTTGGGTAAACTCTGGCTGTCTATCGCCTCTTGGATCTTCATCTCTAAAACATCTTACAATTTGAAAATATCTTTCCACTTGTGATACCATAAGCATTTGCTTATATTGCTGAGGCGATTGTGGCAAAGCATAAAATAATCCTGCTCCTAATCGAGAAGGAACCAAAAAATCCCTTGCCCCTTCCGGAGTTGATTTAGTTAAATAAGGAGTATCAATTTCTAAAAAATCATTTTTGTATAAATAATCTCTTATAAATTTAAACATCAATGCTCTTTTTCTTAAATTGTCTTTCATGCGAGGTCTTTTTAAATCAAGATATTTTTTTGCCATACGAATTTCTTCACCTATATCCTTACCATCGCCATAAACGTCAAATGGATGAGTATTGGATTCACCTAAAATTATAATATTTTTCACTTCAAATTCAATGTCACCCAATGGTAATTTTTCATTTTTCATATTATCGGGTCTTTCTTTTACAACCCCAGTGAACTTAACCACTCATTCACTTCTCAATTTTTCAGCTAAAACATAACTTTCGTTAAGCCATGGCCCGCAAACAGTTTGAACTGTTCCGGTTGAATCTTTTAAATCAATAAAAATAATCTTACCATGATCGCGTCTAGTTTCCACCCAACCGTATAATTCTATTTCTTGACCAACTAAATTTTTTATGTCTTTTATATATATTTCTTTCATATTGATCTCTTATTAAATATTATTTCTATTATATCATATCGTTTGGTATTTTACAATTACATTAAAAATGCTATAATTGATATAAATTTGATTAAACTTTACTATGAATCATATATCGGTTGGTAAAATCGGCGAGCAATTAACCAAAGATTATCTAGCTAAAAAGCATTACAAAATATTATTTTGTAATTATCATTTAAATCATTTAGAGCTAGACATCGTGGCTAAAAAACAAAATATTTTATATTTTGTTGAAGTAAAATCAAGACATTATCAAAAATATAATTTCGAAAAAAATTTAAACATTTTGCCAGAAGAAGAGTTTAGTTGTGCAAAAAAACAAAAATTTATTAAAGCTTCTGAGCTTTTTTTAATTAAAAATTACCAATTTAGAAATTTGCAAACCCAGCTCATGCTAATTGCCATTTATTTGTTTGACGATCATGAACCAATTTATAAAATTTATGAAAATGTTTTAGAAAATATTTAGTAATTGTTACATAATAGTAAATCAATAGTAAAGCAATAGAAAAAATAGTAATTAACAATTACTATTTTTTTCTAATTTTTATTTTTTATCCCCCTTCTTTAGAAATCGCTTTTTATTAATATTTTTGTTTTGCAAAAATATTGCTAGTCCCCACACCAACCTTCGGTTGGTTGTCGGGGGCGATTTTAAAGGAGGGGGATTTTTGACTTTTGCCAGCCCCTGCCTACCGGCAGGCAGGCCCACACTAACCTTTGGTTAGTTGTGGAGCGAAGCGGGGCTATTCCCCACACCCAGTAAAGGTTGTGAGCGACTAACATTATTTTATTGGTTTTAACATCCAAATTGAAGGTATAATTATAAATTGGATTCATTCATTCCCCGATTAAAAATTTTATTTTTAATCTTAACCTTTCTGGGTGTGGGGAAGATTTTATTTAACATACTCAATTACTCTAGTTTCCCGAATGGCTAATATTTTAATTTCTCCATAAAAGTCCATCTCTTCTTTTATTTTATCAGCAATTTGTTTTGCCAATTTGGCTGTTCCATAATCATCAATTTTATCTGGAAAAACAAACACTCTTAACTCCCGTCCGGCTTGAATGGCGTAGGCCTTTTCAATTTCTTTAAATGAAGTTGCGATTTTTTCCAATTCTTCTAGACGCTTCAAATAATTTTCCAGTGATTCTTTTCTGGCTCCTGGTCGTGAAGCTGAAATTGCATCAGCCGCCATAACAATTGCGCCTTCAACTGTTTCCACTGGATAATCTTCATGATGCGATTGCATGGCTTTTATAATTTCTTCTTTGGTATTGTATTTTTGAAGTATTCTTCTACCAATTTCGATGTGTGATCCTTCTAATTCATAATCAATAGCTTTACCAATATCATGAAGCAAACCAGCTTTCTTAGCTATCAAAACATCAGCCCCAATTTCGGACGCAATCATCCCTGATAACATTGCCACTTCAATTGAATGAGTTAAAACATTTTGGCTATAGCTAGTTCTATATTTCAGTCTACCTAATAAAAATACCAATTCTGGTGGTAAATCCAAAATACCAATTTCATAAACAGCTTCTTCGCCAGCTTTTTTAATCAATTCTTTAATTTCTTGTTCAGCTTGCAAAACCTTTTCTTCAATCTTAGAAGGTTGAATGCGACCATCCAAAATTAATTTCTCCAAAGCCATTTTAGCAATCTCGCGTCTAATCGGATTAAACGATGATAAAGTAATTATATCGGGTGAATCATCAATAATTAGTTCTACCCCTGATACTTTTTCAAAATGACGAATGTTTCTTCCCTCTTTACCAATAATTCTACCTTTGATATCTTCGGAAGGAATTTGAACTGTTGAAATTAAATGTTCGCTAGCATTGCCATGACCATAGCGTTGGATTGATGAAATCATAATATCATCAACTCGTTTTTCTAATTCTTCTTTTTTGGTATTTTCTAAAGTTCTAATAGCTGTTAATAATTCTTGTTTGCTATCTTCTTCTACTTTCTTGAGTAACAAACCTTTGGCATCATCCTTACTCATATTAGCAATTTCCATCAACACCTTTTCTTCTGACTCTTTCATTTTTAAGATATCTTCTTTTATAACTTTTAACTTATTGATATCTTCTTCTACTTTCTTTTGATTTTGATCAGTTTCAATTTGTCTTCTGTCTAGAAGCTCTTCTCTTTTTATCAATCTTCCTTCAATTTTATCAGTTTGTTCTTTTCTCTCTCTTTCTTCACGTCTTATATCTTCTAAAATTTTAGCCGCTTCTTCTTTGGATTTAAGTACAATACTTTTTGCTTCGTCTTTGGCTTCTTGAACTTTAATTTTTAACTGAGCTTCAACTGAATCGGCCCGAGATACTGCCAAATATTGTCTTACAAAATAACCGATTATACTTCCTAAAATAAAAAGTATAATTCCAGTTATTATTGGATCATTAAGCATGATAATAATTTTAACAACTACCCAATTAATTTACACAAAAAGATATCTTTGTATTTTCAAAAGATTTTATTTGTTTTAGTGTATTAAGATGATAAAATTTAGTTGAAAAAGTAATTTTCATATATAACTTTATGTTTCCCAATTAATTAAATAGCTGATCTTTTAGTTAAATTACAGTATGGTAGGGTTTGTCCTACAATCAATAATATATCAAATTTTTTTTAATTTTGCAACTAACCAAAAACCCCGTTTCTACGGGGTTTTTTGATTTATATTGTATTATTTTGAGCTTTAAGCCCTACTTTCATTTTTTAAATAAGTCTTTATCCTCTCGTAATCTTCTTTTTCTTGATCTCCTTTATAATATATTTGCAAAAATATTACTTTTAATTCAGCCCAATGAAATGCATAAATAACCCTAATACCGCTTTTAATTCCGCAACCCTTTAAGGCTTTGCAAGCAAATTTTTTTATTTTATAAATTTTAATTTTTTCAGTATTAAATCCTTGGATTTGAAAAATACTATTATTATCAAGCTTTCTAATATGAAACAATTCTATCGTTGATTCTTTGGCATTATCTATGTCAAATTCAAGAGATTTAAATTTTTTTAGCATTCTTTTTAAATCTTTTTGAAATTCAATAGTCGTTAAATATTTAATCATCATAGCTTCTAACTGATGTTTTGTCTGTACGATAAAATACTGATTCATATTCTATCGGCTGATTCTCTTTGGCCACTATTCAAGGCACATCATCATGAGAATACTTACTCAATTCGGTAGCATTTTTATCGCTCAAACGTAGCAACACTTCATCAATATGACATAATTCTTGAGCCATTAATTTAGACAAATTAAATTCTCTTACTGGTAAATATTTTTTCTGTATATGATTAAAATATTTACTTTCAATTATTTCTATTTCTCCCTTTTTAATCATATCAGCTATAGCGGCTTTAAACTCAACTGGCGTTGGGCCATAATGATTTTTAATATAAGTCATTCCCATCAACTGCTCTTCATATTTTTCATAATAATCAAAATCAATAAAATACAATAATTTATATAACACTGTTTCTCCCACATTTGGCTTATTACCAACTTTGATTAAAATATACAATAAAACTTCTTTGAACTTATCTATATTTTTTTGAGGAATATTAATTCTTATTTCTTGCGATCTTGTTTTTTCTTTATTTTCTTTATCTTTTTTAATATTAATCACAATTTCTGTTTTTCGACATTGTAAAAAATCATTTAAATCTAAATTAAAAACATGAGCTAATTTCTTAGCCTCTGTTACTGTCAAATCTCTTTCTCCTTTTTCTATTTGTGCATAAGTTTGTCTAGCAATATTTAATTGTTCCGCCAAATAATCTTGAGTAAATTTATTCTCATTTCTTAATGTTTGTATAAATTTAAAAAGCATATTGTATACTAAAATTTATTATATAAACATATTGTACCAAATGTAAAATAATTTGTCAACACCAATGTTAAATATTTTTACAACAAAATACAACGCTGCAAAGCAGCGTTGTATTATTTCACTACGTGGACTTGTCGCCGAAAGTGACAGTATTCCATTGTAGTTTCACCATGTGGAATTGCTACTGAAAGTAGTAGCATTCCACTATAGTAGAATTATCGTACACACCGAAACCCAACAGTGTTGTAGCTACTAGCAGTAGTATTGTTCAAATCAGTTGCCAACACACCTGTATTCAAAGTATTATTCCAAGGGCCACCACGTAAAAGAACCCTACTTGTTTGTGAATCAACATTGGTTCATATTCTGCCCATTCCTTGATCACTATCTCAGGTTGAATTAGTTGGTCTAAGTTCATCAAATGATGTAAAATCACCGTCGGTAGTAAGAGCTGAAAGTTCTACATATCTTCAACCGCTTGCACCGCCATCATTAGGAAGATTATCGAATAAAGTATCGTTAATGTCAATCATTACATGTTCTCAAACATTACCAGATAGATCATAAATTATACTTCCATTTGATAATCGATGAGATGCACGTACATTTCGGTTAAGACCTTTTTCTGGATTATCGCCATTGTAACCTCTTAATGTATCGGCCGAGTTACCATTAAATAGATAATCAGTACCCACAATACCGGACGTTCAATTGGATGGTTGTTGGTCAATGTTTCTTTCTATTGTCATTCATTCTTGATTGGTGATTAGATGAGCACCTAAGGAAGAACATATAGCTTTGGCTTCATTGTGAGTCACGCCTGCAATCGGAGATCCTAATGGAGAAGAGATTACATTGTTATTATTTCAAACAGGAACTGTGGATGTACAATTTGTAGTTATTTTTCCTCAATCTCAAATATCGTATGATGTACTGCCTTTACACTCATCCACAGCATCACTCGCTCCATGTCCATCTATAGCATATTTAGCTTCATACTGCATGACATAGAAGTCACTTGTTCCATAGGTTGAGTTCCCAGGGACTTTGATTCAGTTTTGGGGAAAGTAAGGGGCATATCAGTTAGAGATGATCCATTTTCATAAGAATTAAAGGAATCACCACCATCATTAAGGGAAAATTTGGTGATGTATTC
>JAKLIH010000018.1 GCA_022709715.1 Patescibacteria group bacterium
AGATTTGAAAGATAGGGATGTTGAAATTCCATTATATGACCGATTCAAAAAATACTTTGAATACTTAAATACTGGTTATAAGGGAAAACGTTATGATGTCTATGCTTATAACGGCGGTTTATTTAAGCCTGATGACATATTAGACCATATAACTATTGATGATGACTTGTTATACAAACATGCTTTAAAATTATCTGATTACGATTTTGCAAGTGAAGTGGATGTGAACATTTTGGGGCATATCTTTGAAAACTCCTTAAATGAATTGGATGAAATAAAAGCCCAATTGGAAGGGCAAGAAATTGACAAATCGAAAACTAAACGCAAAAAAGATGGTGTTTTTTACACTCCAAAATACATCACCAAATATATCGTTGAAAATACTATTGGCAAACTTTGCAAAGAGAAGAAAGATTATTTGCAAATTATAGAAAACGACTATATCATTGACAAAAAAAGACAAAAAAACACCATAAAACTTTTGCAAAACAAACTGGAAACTTATCGACTATGGCTTTTGCAAATTACTATTTGTGATCCTGCGTGTGGTAGTGGAGCGTTTTTAAACCAAGCTTTAGACTTTTTAATTAATGAACATGCTTATATTGATGAGTTGCAAGCCAAATTGTTTGGTGATGCCATGATTTTGAGTGATGTTGAAAAAAGCATTTTGGAAAACAACTTGTTTGGTGTGGACTTAAATGAGGAAAGTGTAGAGATTGCAAAACTCTCGTTATGGTTGCGAACGGCTCAACCCAACAGAAAACTAAATGATTTAAGCGGAAATATAAAATGTGGCAACTCTTTAATTGATGATCCCGAAGTAGCCGGAGACAAAGCTTTTCATTGGCAAGAAGCATTTCCTCAAGTGTTTGCAAAAGGTGGATTTGATGTTATTATTGGAAATCCGCCTTATGTAAGACAAGAGCTTTTAGGAAATGTTCAGAAAGAATTTTTTGCAACAAAATATATTGATTCTTTTAATTATAGTGCAGACTTATACGTTTACTTCTATAACTTATCATTAATAATTCTTAAAAAGGGAGGTTTATTAGGTTTTATTACACCAAATAAGTGGATGGAAAGAAAGTATGGTTTTGAATTAAGAGAATATTTGAAATCTTTTAATATTTTGCAAATAATAAATTATGGTGAATTGAGAATTTTTGATGATGCAGCCACAGAACCAGAAATTACAATTATAAAAAATGAAATTAATTCTAAATCAGATATTCAGTATACAATGATAAAATCATTGTATGATGCTCAAAATTATTTTTATTATTTAAAATTTTACAAAAAAGAAAATCTTTCTCAATCAATTTGGAAGTTTACTGATTCAAGTGTAAATGATATATTAGAAAAATTTAATGACACCAAAATCACATTAAACCAATATACAAATGGTGGGATTTATTATGGAATTAAAACTGGACTTAATGAAGCCTTTATTATTAATCAAAATATAAAAAATCAATTAACAGAAAAGGATTTTAAATCTAATTTGATTTTAAAAAAGATGGTTGAGGGTGATGATTTTAAAAGTTGGAGTTTAAATCATTCTGGTAGGTACATGATTGCAACACAATACAATTTAGATGTTGAAAATGAATACCCCGCAGTTTTTGAATACCTAAATAATTTTAAAGACAAATTAATAAAAAGACAAGACAAGGGTTTAAATTACTGGAATTTAAGGGCTTGTGATTATTATGACAAATTAGAGCAACCCAAATTAATTTATTATCATACGGCAGTAAAACATAGTTTTTACTATGATACAGAGGGATATTACATTAGTGCAAATTGCTATTTCATATCAAATGCTGATAGGTATTTACAATGTGTTTTAAACTCCAAACTTTTCAATTTTGTGAAGAAGTTTCTTTTTCCGGCATTTGGAGATAGTGAAAATGGTGGTAGAGTTAGGCTAGATGCTAATAAAATGATAAAACTACCTATAAAAGAAGTTTCAGAAGAATTAAAATTAAAGTTTCTAAATTATGCAGAATTGATTTCTAATGACAGTAATAATTTTCAAGATCAATCACAAAAATTCGAAAGAACACTTCAACGAAAATTTGAAGGATTAGAAATCAATAAAAAACTAGAAAGCTGGTATGAATTAACGTTTGCTGACTTTGTAAAAGAGTTAAGTAAAAAGAAAATAAAATTATATCTTTCCGAAGAATCAGAATGGGAAGATTACTTTTTGCAAGAGCAACAAAAAGCGGTTGCAATCAAAAATGAAATCGATGCCACCGACAAAGAAATTGATCGGATGGTTTATGAGTTGTATGGGTTGACGGAGGATGAGATTAAAATTGTGGAGGGGAGTTAGACTTTTAAAATTCATATTATGAATGAAATTTCTATTGAAAATATAAAAGCCTTAAATGCTGGACAACTTAATGAACTGCTTCTAAAGTTACTTCATTTAGAGTATCGAAAATATCTTTTCCCGGATTGCCTAATATATGTTCCTCAAAATATAACAACGGCTGATGGTGGTGAAGATGGTCGCCTTATAACCTCAAACAATAAAAATTCCAAATGGATTACTGATACTTTTTGCCTTTTTCAGTCTAAGGCAACGGCTATGTCAAAAACTGATTGCAAAAATGAGATTCTTAACGCCAAAAATCATACATTAAAGAAGAAAGTTAAGGAATTATTTGATAGTGGAGGAACATATATTTTATTTACTAATGATGACTATGTTCATCAAAATTTACAAGATAGAATTGATAGTTTTAGAGAAGCAATTTTTTTAGTTGAAGGTCAAGAGTATTCAGAAAATGCAAAAATTAAAATATATGATGCAAATTTTATTAGGGATTGGACAAATGAATACATTTCAGCAATTTCTTTTGTCCAGTATTGTTGTGGAATTTTAAGACCCAAAGGAATACAAATTTGGTCAGAATTAAAATCTTACAGAAATAATTCAACAGATTTTAAAACGAATGTAGAAATAACGAATCTCATCAACAAAATCAGAGAAGATGCTTTTAACAACCGAAATATTCGAATTGAGGGTGTATCAGGAATAGGTAAAACAAGATTAATTTGCGAAATATTTTCTCCAAATGAAATAGACAATAATGGTAATTTCGATATACTTAGAAATTCCATTTCAAATAGTTTAATTTATTTTGACTTGAACAAAGGTAATATTTCTGATATACTTGATTTTGTCAAAAGTACCGTTTGTACATATCCAGCGATATTAGTTTTAGACAATTGTTCACCAGACAATCATGGAAAATTCCTTGAAGAAGTATATCGAACAGGGAGCTTGCAATCTTTAATTACAATCGACTATGAAAAATGTAATCCAACTTACGATAACTCATATAATTTGATTGAATTGAGAGGTGAAATGTTTATTTCGGTGGTAGAAGAATTATTGAAAGATAAATATGTCAATAGCACATTAACTGATCGAGAATTAAAATATCTGATAGACTTTTCTGAGGGCAATCCCAAAATGGCTATAAATTTTGTGATTGCTGCAATAGATCACCGAGATCTAAATCACGCTTTTGATGAAGACTTATTAAAAAAATTAATTTTTGGAAGAGAAACCCCCAATGAATTAGAGTTTAAGGTTTTGAAATTATGTTCAGTATTTAAATTTTTTGAATATCCAATTGAAGAACTATATTCGATTGATAGAAATCAATATATTAGATTACTAGAACACGTTGACTTTTTCTCTTCATTTTTAGAAATACCAACTGATGATATCGAAAATATATTTAAAATATATCTAAAAAAGGGAGTTTTAGAAAGACGAGGTAATAAGATAATAATCAGACCAAATCCTCTTTCGTTGAAGTTATCAATCTTATTTTGGGAGGAATTAAACATTGTCAAATATGAAACTTTTATAAATATTATCCCTATAAATTTAAGATCGCCTCTCGTAGATCAACTCAGTCAACTTGGTGGAGTTGAAAAAGCAAAAATATTAGTTGAAACAATTTGGGGTATAAATGGAAATTTTTCTTCAGCGGAAATTTTAAATTCTAATATGGGTTCACGCCTTTTTCGCTCAATTGTTACAGTGAATCCAGAGGCAATGGTGAAAGTTCTAACTCATCATTATTTAGATAAACCTAAAGAATATTTGATGTCAATTGTTGATTCAAGGCAGAATTTAGTTTGGGCTCTAGAAAAATTATGTTTCCGAAAAGATACTTTTAGTGATGCATCAAAAGTTTTAATGTGTTTTGCCGTTGCTGAAATTGAGACTTATTATTCTAATAATGCAACTGATTATTTCACACAACTTTTTAGAATATTTCTAGCTGGGACAGAAGTAGAATATTCTCCAAGAATAAAAGTTTTAGAATGGGCAATAAATAAAAAACATGCTGATTTTGATGCTTTAATTTTAAAGGCATGTGAGAGAGCTTTCATTCGAAGAGGTAACATTCATAAAATGTTAGGTGCTGAAAATCAAGGAGGACTATTACCTCTTGAGGATTATAATCCCAAATCGGTAAATGAAATTAATTTTTACCGAGGTCAAATTATTGAAATCCTTACAAATTATGCTTTTTCAGAAAATCAGTTTCAGTTTGTAGCTCAGAAAATTATTTATTCAAATTTAATAGACTTGTTTGAATTCAATTATGATATAGAAGCACTAAAAACTGTTTTAGATAAAATCGTAATTAATTTAGTTGATCGAACAGACTTTATTAATAGTTTATATTCTCAAACTAGCTTCTCTATGATAAATAATTTTCAGAGAGATTTCATTGTCAACTATATCGAGAATATAAAAAACAATTCAATCGAGGAGAGAATTCTTTATAATGTTTCTGAACCAAAAATTATAATTCGTTCAAAAAAAGACGAAGATGATTATACTAATAGAGGTAAAAAATTAGCCGAAAATTTTGCTGAAGATGTTATAAATGAGAAAATTGATATTCAGCCATACTTTAGAAATCTTTTAATTGGTAATCAATTCAACTCATTTGATTTTGGTAAAAGACTTTCCGAATTGAGTGATTACAATAAGCAATTTATAGATAATCTAATTTCTGAACTTTTACTTATTGAAAATGAAAACTATAATTTATATTTCTTGTTTGGTTACATTACACCACTTTCAGAAGAGAATAAAAATGATATTTTTGATGATTTAATATTAAAAAAATCATCTTTCGCCTTTAACATTTTTCGCTTTCTTGAAATTAATTTTGATCGATTATTGAAATTATTAGATATGATTTCTTATAATTTGGTTCAATCTAAAAAATTGGAAATTATAAAGTATGATGTTATTAAATTAGATACCAATCAGTTAATTAACTATTTTGAATTAATTAAAAATTTTGAAGATGGCAGGTTAATAATTATTGAAACATTTAATACATTTTTATGGCATTTAAAAAATGATGATACAATTATTGATAAAAAAATATTGATTTATATTAAATCAATAATTGAAGAAGATAATCTATTGTTAAAACTTCACAATAATAATAACATTGTAGATCTTTATACATGGAATAAAGTAGTAAAGAAACTGATTAGTGATTGTGATAAAGAACTCTGTAAAACTATTGCTAATCAAATCGTGGAATTTTATAAATCAATTCACCTCTTATCAGGAAGTAGTTCTGAAATTGCTGAAGTTGCCAACCTAACTCTCGATTTAAATTTTGAAGCTTGTTGGGTTATTTATACCGAGATAACAAAAGAAAATAACATTTTCCTCTTTTGGAATATTTTTAATATTGGTTTCATTTCTGATGTTGGAATAAACCATCCTTTTTTCATTAATAAAGAAAGAAATAATAATCTCCTGAGTTGGCTAAAAAACAACAAAAAATTTGCTCCATGGATCGTCAGAGTAGCACCATTATCTGCCGAAGGTGGTGCCAAATGGTATTATTTTACAGAAACACTAATAAATTCATTTGGAGATGATAAACATTTTATTGACGAACTATCATCAAATCTTCATTCGATGACTACATGGGGTTCAAGAGTTCCCTATTTGACTTCACGTGTAAATTTACTTGAACAACTTAAAGACCATGAAATTGCAAATGTTAGAGATTGGGCTAAACATGAAATCGAAGAATATAATAGAGTAATTAAAATAGAAAAAATTCAAGATGAGGAAGGTTATCTTGGATGGTAAGTTAAATTAAAAATCGATAAAACAGCACTTATTTAAAATATAACGAAAAGCAAATTAATATCAAAAAAAAATATAATATTATGATAAATTTTATTACCTAATTGCTTTGATCAAAAAAATTCAAAATGTATTTAAAAAACATAAAACTTTGGAATTTTAGAAAGTTTGGTTCTGATAGAGTATTTAATGTTTCTGAACCTAATCTAAATTTAGACTTTACTTCAGGTTTGAATGTACTTATTGGAGAAAACGATTCTGGAAAAACTGCGATAATTGATGCAATTAAACTTGTTCTAAAAACTCATTCTTACGAATGGTTGAAAATCGAAAAAGACGACTTTCATAAAAATTCAACTCGACTAAGAATTGAATTATTTTTTAAAGAGTTAAATGATGAGGAAGCTAAAAATTTTACAGAATGGTTAAGTTGGGAAGGAACTGGACTAGAGGCAAAACCAACTTTAAAATTATTTTATGATGCATCCATAAACAACGGAAAAATAATTCCTTCAGATATTAAAGCAGGGACAGATGAAGCTGGTTATTTATTAACTGCTGGAGCAAGAGATTTTTTAAGAGTAACATATCTAAAACCTTTAAGAGATGTTAAAACAGATTTAGTACCAAAAAAAA
Source organism: Patescibacteria group bacterium (assembly GCA_022709715.1). Taxonomy (GTDB): domain Bacteria; phylum Patescibacteriota; class Minisyncoccia; order UBA6257; family JAKLIH01; genus JAKLIH01. Next base: position 6,800 of record JAKLIH010000018.1, read on the forward strand.
ACTCAAGGCTTTCTCAAATTTTTGAAGAACATGAAGCATTTAAAAACAAAGATGATTCACATCATTTAATATCAATCTTCAATGATTTCAATGATTCCATTAAAGAATATTTTGAAGGGAAAAATGGAAAGGGACAAGTATTAGAAGATGATGAAAAAGGTAAAGAACTTAAAGACGAAATTGATAAATATCTCAAATCTTTCTATCACAAATCCAAAGAAACTGATATAAAAGTCACTGAAGCAAAACTCAAAAGTATCTTAGAGAAATTAGAATTACTAATTAAAGATGAAGTAAATGTAGGTTTAGGTACTCTGAATAGGTTATTCATGGCTTCAGAACTATTACATCTTAACAAAAAAGATTGGGATGGTATTAGATTAGGACTAATTGAAGAATTGGAAGCACACCTTCATCCACAAGCACAAATGCAGGTTATTGAATCACTTCAAAAACAAAGCAATATTCAATTAATACTTACAACCCATAGCCCTAATCTAGCTTCAAAAGTCAGTTTAGATAGTTTAATCATTTGTACAGATAGATATGCATTCCCATTAGGGAAAAAATATACCAAACTTAAAGAAACGGATTATCCTTTTCTTGAAAGATTTTTAGATGTAACAAAATCAAATCTATTTTTTGCTAAAGGATTAATTTTTGTTGAGGGGGTATCAGAAGAATTGATACTTCCCGCAATAACTGATAAATTATTTGATTTAGAACATATTAATAACAATTTGACTTCTGCAAGTGTTTCAATTATACCAATAGGAAATACTGCATTTTTAAGGTATTCAAAAATATTTTTAAGGAATAAAATGCCAGAAATGGAAATTCCTATTAGTATAATTACTGATTTAGATTTAAGACCCATAGAATTTGCTACTAAATACAATATTACTCCTGAAAAAAGAAAAGAGAAAAATATAATTACAGAATTTGATGTACTAGATTTTAAAGCTAAAAAAATAGCAACTTATGAAAAACAGTCTATCAAAACATTTATTGGGAATTTTTGGACATTAGAATATTGTATTGCGTTACATCCTTTTTTAAGAAAGGTTCTCTTTAAATCGATTGTTCAATGTATTGAAGAAAATAGAGCAGACAACTATACTGGAGACAAAGAAAGCAAAAAAGGGATACGTCCAATCTCGGAACTTAATTATGAAACCATGTGGATCAATTTCATAGAGCATAAGTCTAGTGAGCAAATTGCTTTTGATATAATGTATATGTTCATTGTTGACGGTAAAAATATTTCAAAATCTATGATTGCTATGTACTTCTCTCAGTTTTTAAAAACTGATATTAATAACTTAACAGAGATAGTAATTGAAAACAACCCTATTCAATATCTCATAGATGCTATAAAATATGCAACAAGAAATTAATGTTACAAAAGAGGAAATTAAATACGCTGAAAGTATTTTGCTTCCTGAAGGAAAGACATTTGATGAGGAAAGAATTCGTTTTATCGAAAATTTTGAAACAATAGACCTTCAGGCAGTTCCTGGCAGTGGAAAAACAACCGCTCTCCTAGCTAAGTTACTTATTTTAGAAAAAAAATTACCTCTTTTAAATAATAGAGGCATATTAATACTTTCTCATACAAATACCGCTGTTGATGAAATAAAGGAAAGAATTGGAAAACATTGCCCAAAGCTGTTTTCTTACCCAAATTTCATTGGAACAATTCAAAGTTTTGTTGACCAATTTTTAGCAATACCATATTACCAAACAAAATATAAAAAGAAACCTTTAAGGATTGATAATGAAATATATAATGAAACTATTGATAAGTTATTTTCAATTAATCTTGCTGGATTTAACCTTCAGCAAAGTAATAATGCAAAATATTTTATTCGTGCTAATGAAGGAATACTTTATAAATATAGGTTATCCATTGAGGGGGGTAAAATAAATGTTTTAAGTGGATTAAATAAAAACCCAATTAATATTACCAAACCCCGAAGAGGAAGAGGTTGGCAGGATTTCTCAGAAATTGAAAAAGAAAATATCGAAAAATGGATGGTTAAATTTAAATCAAAAGTACTTTCAAAAGGAGTATTACATTTTGATGATGCCTATCTGTTATCTGAAATTTATTTACATAAGTTTCCTAAAATAAAAACTATCATTCAGAAGAGATTTAAATATGTGTTTATTGACGAAATGCAAGATGTCGATTATCACCAATATAATCTTTTAGAAAACATATTTAACGACAATAACAATAGCCTTTCTTTCTATCAAAGGATTGGGGATAAAAATCAAGCAATTTTTAATGGAGATGTTTCTTTGGACGAAATTTGGATATGTAGGGATAATGATAAAACAAAAAATATCAATGGTAGTCAAAGACTATCCAAAAACATTGCCGAATTAGTTAACTGTTTAGCTTTAAACAGAGATGGAAATTTTAAAGTTGAAGGTAAAAATGAAAACAGTAATTTAAAACCTCATTTAATAGTTTATTCTTTAGAAAATATTAAAAATGTAGTTCCAAAATTTTCAGAATTGATATATGGCTATATGACATCTGGGCATATTGAAGTTCATCCAAAGAATAAATATAAAGTTATAGGATGGTCAAGAGACAAAACAGGCGATACCAGCAAATTAGGAATAAGGGATTTTTATGAAGAACTAATTACAGATGCTACTAAACAAAAAATTGATTATTTGAATTTAGATTCTTACTTAAAAAATTTTGATAGAGAAAAAAAAACTTTAGAGCCTATTAGAAAGAATATTTTAAATGCACTAATTAAGATTTTGAGGTTAGAAGAATTGTATTTTTCAAAAAGTGAACTATTAAATCATTTAGAGATAGTTCACAATGATAAATTCATTGAACTTAAAAGGAATTTGTATTTATGGAGTATTAATATTATTAGAGATAAATTTGATGAGGTTTATACATCGATTAAATCTTATATCCCATATTTTCTTAACTTTTTCAACAAGAGTATTAATAATTCATATTCATTTATCAATGCCCCATCACAAACACAACAAACACCAACAAGTCAATTACCTGTAAAAAGCCCAAATAAAGAAAACTATCATGGCTTTGATATTAATATTTCTACCATACATTCAGTGAAAGGAGAAACTCATACTGCTACTTTATATTTAGAAACATATTATCAAAAAGGTAATGATAATTATGAAACTGAAAGGTTGTCTGACCAGTTTAAGTATATAAACTTTAATAAAACGCAAAAATTCCATAAACAATCAACAAAAATGGCATATGTTGGTTTTTCAAGACCTACGCATCTTTTATGTGTAGCAGTCTGCAAAAGTAGATTTGATTCGCATTTAAGCGATATTGACAGAAATAAATGGGAAGTTATTGAAATTTAAAAAATATGGTAAATTTTGAAGTTGTAGAAGATATAATAATTTTTACATATAATTATTCTGATTATATAAATACTGATTGGGTTCGCAAAGGTCTTAGAGAAGATGGCTATATATATTATAAATCGACATTTTATTTTACTAAAAAGGATTTATATAATGAAGAATCATTAGAGGTTAAAAAGTTTGACCCAGCAACAATGTCAATATTAGATGTTGAAATTGAACCGATTTCGTTCGTTTTTGCAGAGAAAATGGGGGAATATTTTAAAGTCAAAAAAAATATATTAAGCGATAAAAATGATATATATTTTCATAAAGATATTGATCTAGTTTTAGAATATTTTGTTGCAGAAACTAAAATTTCTTTATTTAAACAGATTCTTTCTCTTATAAATGAGGACATATATATTGGAGGCACAAATTCAAATTCAATTCCTTTTAATTCTTTTGAAGAATTGATTGAGAGATTTCCCACTACCTATGAAAAAAATCTATATGCAGAAGCCAGAATTACTTCAATAATTAAGAACTATTTTGAATCAACCTTTGATTCTGAAAAGAAATTTGAAAACTACAGAAATAAGAAAGATTCAAAAAAAGGGAAAGATTTAAGCAAGATTTTTCAAGAATATGAAATAGAAAAATATACTACCATTCTTGATAAATTAGAGGAAATGTTGAATAGTGAAAATTCTTATTCTGAAAATCAATGGCAAAATGAAATTCTTGATATAATATTATTGCTTTATCCTAAATACATTCTTTCTTTTACCAGTGTGCATATAACTATTGATTCCCAAAAAAGAAAATTTTTAGATTTTATGCTTGTTGACAACAATGGAAATATAGACGTTATTGAAATAAAGAAACCTTTCGAAAATTCAATAATGTCAAATAATTTTTACCGAAATAATTATATCCCTCACAAAGACCTCACAGGTACGGTAATGCAATTAGAAAAATATATTTATCATCTAAATCGATGGGGTGCTGTTGGAGAAAAAAAACTAAATGAAAAATATTCACAAAAATTGCCTGAAGGTCTAAACATTAAAATTACAAATCCAAAGGGTTTTATAATAATGGGTAGAGAAAATAATTTATCAATTGAGCAAAAAAAAGACTTTGAAGTAGTTAAAAGAAAATATAAGAATGTAATCGATATAATCAGTTACGATGATCTTTTGAATAGATTAAGGTTTACAATTAAACAAATTAAAGATAATGTAAAAAAATAATTTTTAATATTTACATGAAAGAGCTATTTGAATTATTTTCAACCCGTGAAATATCCATTGCAATTTGGTTAGTTGTAATATTTGGTGGGTTGCTAATTCTTAGCAATAGTTTTAAAAGTTTTGGTTTAGTTGTAAAAGCAATTTTTGCAAAGCAACTTTTTAAAAATGGACAACTAGTTTTAATTACTGTAAATCACCATAAAAACTGTAACTGTTAGGAACAAAAACACAAGCAATATTTCTAACCAATTTAAAAGATAAAACTTTGAAGGTAAAATTGCTGTACAAACAAGACATGAAATATGATACCTTATAGATTTTTCAATGGTTCGGATTAAAGTTCTTTTTTTTCTATTTTTCAATCTCAAAGTTTAACGGTTAATATATCTGTAAACCTAGTAGTATAACAAGGCGATAATTTTTCTTGCTTCATCTTCCATTTTCTTCCCAAATCATTTTGCCCAAATTTGATTTTTCCTCCTACTTTTTTATTTGTTTTATCTATTGCATTCATTAAGGCAATATGTTTGGGGTTTTCTCCACCAAAAAATTTCAATTGCACATTATTTGCAGGAGTTATTCCTGAAACTATTACACCCGCTTTTTTATAATAATACCCTTTCTTGAAGATTTTTTGTAATCCTAAATTGGCATATTTGGCTAATTCAATGC
>JAKLIH010000019.1 GCA_022709715.1 Patescibacteria group bacterium
CATAAGCTATACCATCGGTATTTCAGGTTTCAATGAAATTGATAGCTCTATTTATGGTATTAATATCACTTACTCTTTTGGTATCACGCGTATTATCAAAAAGTCGGGCTGGATTAAGCGCAAATATGACTATCGCAGATAAGATAGCAAGTATGGCAATCACAATCATTAATTCAACGAGTGTAAAGCTCTTTTTGCTATTACTACTAGCCCCTACACCAACCTTCGGTTGGTTGTTGGGGGTCATGAGTTCTACTAATGTGAATGATTTTTTTGTATTTTGTTTTTGCATTATGTTATTTTACTAATTACTTTTTACCAATTACTATTTACTTCTTACTCTTTCTTTTACAATTGCTAGCCCCTGCCTACCGGCAGGCAGGCCCACACCAACCTTCGGTTGGTTGTTGGGGGTCATGAGTTCTACGAGAGTGAAACTCTTATGCGACCCCAACAATCCGAACCCATCCCCCACACCAACCATAGGTTGGGGTGGGGGCCAAGCCGAATTATCCGAAGAAGCTTTAATACTAAATTTATTTTTATAATTTGAATTCTGTATTTGCATTGTATTGTATTATTGTATTATTGTATTATTTTTCTAATTACTAATTACTTTTTACTCTTTTCATTACTAATTACTTATTACCAATTACTCTTTTCATTACCATTTACTTCTTACTCTTTCTTTTATAATTGCTAGCCCCCACACCAACCTTCGGTTGGTTGTGGTGGGTTTTACCATTGTATTACTACTGTTTTACCATCGTCTTTCTATTTCTTTACTACCGTCTTACTATTACTTTTCATCTTTAACTTTTGATTTATAGATTTGACTTTTGAGATTTGAGATTTGAGTTATTTAAGATATTTTTTTATATTCTTATTATGCTCTTCTAAAGTTTTGGCAAAAATTGTATTTTTAGTTTGGGGATCGGAAATATAATATAAATAATCAGTATCAACATTTTTTAAAACCGCATTATAAGTTTCAAAATTAACACTACAAATTGGCAATAAAATCATGCCTTTATTTATATAGGTATTATACGGCGATTCTAAATTTTTGTCAACATTGGTTAGCGACCCACAATCAATTGCTTTTCCATGGAAATAATTATTTTGCATTTTTATATAGCACAAAGTGGCATCAATCTGAAGTGGCATATCTTTTTTAATTCGATTTCTAATAACTGAAGTAATTTGAGAAATATCATTTTTAAAATATGTTTCCTTCTCAACTAATGAAGCTAAGATTAATTTTTCATATACATCTTTTTCGCCAATATTTTGTTTTACTTGGTTGTAAATTTCTGTATTAAAATTATCTAAAAACATTAATACAACATCTTTTACCTCCGTATTTTTCAAAAAGTAATAAGTGTTTGGATACAAAAATCCTTCGAAATTATTGTCTTCATCAATATATTGTAAAAATGGATAAATATCAAAACTGTCTTTTAAGTTTTTTATTTGATAATTCGCTAAGGAAAACTTTTCAGTAATTATGCCATTTTTTAACAGCTCATTTTCTACTTGAAAAATATTAAAACCTTCTGGAATAGTAATAGAAATGCCTAGGTTATTTTTTAATAAATCCATTATTTGCGAAATATTATATTTGCCATCAAAAATATATTCACCTGGTTTAATGCGTGAATAATCACCGTTTAAATAAGCAAAAACAATAAATAAATTTTTATTCTTAATAACCCCTTGTTTATAAAGATTATCAGCAATTAACAAAAAGTTATCGCCCGGATTAATAATAAACTTTTGCTTTGTTAAACTAATTTGGCTATTTAAAACACTTTTTAATAAAAACAATAAAACTAACAAAACCACTGCTAAAATAATTTTTAAATTCTTTTTAAACATAATTAACGATTATTAATATTAAGAATAATGCCAAGCATAATAAAATCAGTCATTAAATGAGATCCTCCTAAACTCACAAATGGCAAAGCAATACCAATCACGGGTAAAAAACCAATATTAACACCAATGTTAATAACCATTTCTATAAATATTTTTACTCACATTCCTAATACCACTAATTTGCTAAAATTATTACCAGCCAATGATATCACATCTCAAAAATAGCTAAATATTAACAAAAAACCAATTAACAAAATCATCACACCAACCATGCCTAATTCTTCAGCAATAGATGCAAAAATAAAATCAGTTTTTGATTCAGGCAAAAATTGAAGTTGAGTTTGAGTTCCTCAACCCAGCCCCTTTCCTCAAAAACGACCACTGCCAATGGCCACAATCGATTGACGTTGATTGTAATTAAGCCCGGTTGGATCTAAGTTAGGATTAATAAAAGAAACTAAACGATTGCGTTGATAATCGCGTAAAACATATTTAAAGCCAACAAAACTTACTAGAAAAATAATTAACAAAATCAAAGCTAAATGCTGAAAACGCAAATCACAAAAAATTAATAACAACAATCAAATAAAAAACATAATAATGACTGAACCCAAATCGGGTTGAAGCAAAGCCAAAATACATGGTAGCCCCACAAACATACCAGTTTTAACAACATTTGTAAAACTTCACATCTCAGCTCTTTTGTCATACAAAAATTTTGCCAGCAAAAGAATTATGGCAATTTTCATAAACTCCACTGGCTGGATACTTACAAAACCAAAATTAAATCAACCGGAAATGCCCCGAGTAGTTTTGCCAATTACTAATAATAAAGCCAACATTACTAACCACAACAAATAAAAAATTAATGAAAAAGATGTATGATTTTTTAAAAAATTATAATCCAATTTGGCAAAAAATCATAAAAATACAAATGAAATAATTAAAAAAATTAATTGTCTATAAAAGGCATCCAAATTATCTGTTTTGTTCATGCTTAAACTAGCCAACATTAATAAACTTAATGAGCCTAAAATTAATAAGCCTGTAAACAACTTTCAATTTTTTAAAAAATATTCTTTGGTTGACATTATTCAAATTCCTTTTTACCAATTACCCTTTTTATTACTAATTACTACTTACTACTTACTCTTTCATTTTGCATTGTATTGTTTTTATTTTTACTATTGCTAGTCCCCACACCCAGTAAAGGTTGTGAGTGGTTAACATTGTTTTATTAGTTTAAACGTTCAAATTGAAGGTATAATTATAAATTGGATTTATTCATTCCCTGATTAAAAATTTTATTTTTAATCTTAACCTTTCTGGGTGTGGGGATTTTACCATTGTTTTACTATTGTTTTCCTACTGTTTTACTACTGTTTTACTATTGCCTTACTACTGCTTTACTATTATTTTTTTCTTTTTATTACCAATTACTATTTACTATTTACTCTTTACTCTTTTACATTGTTTTCATCCATGGTGTTAGTATAAACATTTAAACCGCCTGGACAAATTGCAATTGATGCTGGCAATTGATGAGTTCATGACAATGCTACTGTTTGCGAGTTTTGAGCCATAATTTCATTAGTAGTTTGAGCTACTGCCACCAAATTTTGTTCTTGATCACATAAAAATCCTACGGTCAAAATTTCTTTTCAAGAGGCATTGACATTGTTAAATACATTAAAAGCTAAATGGGCAGTCACACCGGGTGGAATATCATTTTCGCTTGAGTTTGATTTATTAATTAAATTATTTAATTGAGTCCTGGTTGGTGTATCAAATTCGCCAGTAACTTGCAAACTATATTGGGTTTGAAATCTTTCAATGGCTTTCTTTAACAAATAATCAAATTTACCAGTTAATCTACCTTCTGGGTAAATAGCTGGATATTCTTTTAATACTCTTTGCAATTCACTCACTTCCGACCCAATATCACCAAATTTTAAATTGGTATTAAAAGTAAAACCAGATGTGCTAGTGGTATCTTGACCACCCGTGCCATAAGTTCGATTTAAATATTCTCTAGTTTTATAATCAACAATACCAGTCTGAGGTGAAATACCAATTAATTTTTGAAAACGAATTACTGCTTTGTAAGTTGGTAAATCAAAAATACCATTAACAATCCCTTCCGGATAAACAGCTGGATTTTGAGCTAGGATTGATTGTAAATTGAAAACATCTTCACCTTGGTTTCCACGTTTTATGTCTTTTGTAAAATTATAATTAATTGAACTGGTTGAGTTATTGGCTTCTGATACGATTTGGCCACTACCAGTTTTAAGAACAACGTTGCTCACACTAAACAAATTGGCTTCAACAAAATCAGGGCTTAATGGTTTAGCTCAAACCATTTTTTTAGTATCAATATTAAGAATAATTTTGTCATAAGTAAAATCGGGTTTTTCAATCATCTCAACTAAATACTTTACTTGCTTTGGTAATATATAACTTTTGCCTTCAACTTTTTTTATTATTTCTTCTTTTATCTTTCCTTTATTTTCTACCTCTTTAACAAAATTAAAAGAATAGGTGAATTCCTTTAATCCTCAGTCATCATTGCGATTAACAATTTGATTATATAAAAAATAATTATTATTTTGCAAAAAACCAGCTGATTTTGGTTCATATTCTAAAGCCAATAAATCTTTTATTTCACAGGATTGGCATAGACCGCCACAATCAATTCCTTCTTCGCCATTATTTTTTCTATGATCAAAACAAGATGGGTTCGGTTTAATAATTTGAAAAACAACCAAGCCGGTTACAAAAATCACAGCTATAGTAATTAATGAATACAAAATTTGTTTTACTAAACGTTCTGGCATAATATTAAATTCTAAATTATTATAACTATTGTACTAAATTTTTCAATATTTTACAATAGTATTTTTTATTTTTGATATAATAAAAGCCGACGACCTTGGTTTCCCAAAGCCGCCGGCATAAATGGCTGGCAAACTCTACCTTCCCCAAATGAGTATTATCGAGCTATGATACTTTCACGATCGTGTTCGGAATGGGAACGGGTGGTACATATCATAATTAATCACCAGCCAAAATTTTTATTTTAAAAAAAGTAAAAGGGTTGTTATATATATTTTCTCTTTATCAACTCAATTAATAAATTAATAAAGATGAGGATGTGGAAATTAGTACTCCTCAGCTAAAATCATTACTGATCTTGCACTTAGAGCCTATCAACCTAATAATCTCTTAGGTTCCTAAGATATCTAATCTTGGGGCGAGTTTCACGCTTAGATGCTTTCAGCGTTTATCTCATCCAAACTTAGCTACTCGGCAATGCACTTGGCAGTGCAACCGATACACCAGAGGTTTGTTCAACCAGGTCCTCTCGTACTATGGTCAAGTCCCCTCAAATATCCAACGCCCGTAGTAGATAGGAGTCCATACTGCCTTACGACGTATTGAACCCAGCTCGCGTATCTTTTTAATCGGCGAACAGCCGAACCCTTGGGGCCTACTTCAGTCCCAGGATAAGATGAGCCGACATCGAGGTGCCGAACGAAGCCGTCAATGTGAACTTTCGGGCTTCACTAGCCTGTTATCCCTAGAGTAACTTTTGTCCGAAGTCTCCACCCTTACTACTAAGAGGTGTCGGGTCACTAAGCTCTGCTTTCGCAATAGCGCGGAATGTCTTCCTTGCTATAAAGCTGGCATGTGCCTTTACACTATCTCCCGAATTTCCATCTCGGGATAGCCAACCTTTGTAGGCTCCTCCGTTACTTTTTAGGAGGATTGCGCCCCACAAAAACTACCCACCAAACGCTGTTCCTAAACAGTTATGCTGTTTAAGTTAGATTTTAAATCAAAAAAGATGGCTGTTTCATTGTCGGATCCATTTTGGCCGAAACCAAAACTTCAAATCCTCACCACTACACTACGCATTTAAAATTTAAAATCAACGTCAGGCTATAGTAAAGCTTCTAGGGTCTTTTCGTCTAACTACGGGTACCCAGCGTCTTCACTGGACACGCATTTTCACCGGACATCTCGTTGAGACAGTTGCTCGATCGTTATACCTTTCATGCACGTCAGAACTTACCTGACAAGGAATTACGCTCAATGTTGTTATTCTATGTTTCAAATATATTTACATATATTAAGAGCAAACATAACTCTCATAGTCACCTATGAGTTCGGACTATATCTTATTAAAAAGATTTTTATCTTTTTAATTCTAACGTTTAGTCTCTGAGGATTCTTTGGTTTTTATTAAAGCATCTGTTTTATTATATTTTCTTGTTCTACCTTTACCTTCATTTAGTTTTTCTCGTAAATTGACAATTTTATTAAACCCTTCTGGATTTAAATGTTGATTATCTTTTACTAATTGGGTTATTTGTTTAAAGATAGAGAAATTTTTCTTTTTTGTTGCAGAAAGAAAAGAAAACTTATCAAAAAATGGAATTACTTTTTCAATAATAGATAGATTATTCGAGACTACAAAGTAATGAACTCCATCAGATCTATTTTGAATTCTCCCACATTTGAGATGTTTCTTCAAAAGAAACAAATTAGTTGCATCTTTCTGAGAAACATTAAAGGTTAAAACCACTTGTCATTTAATTTGATAATCAGGTTTTTTCCTTAGAGAGACATTAAAACTGCCTTCTCCATCAGAAAATCCACTAAGATATCAACCTATTTGACTTGGTATTTCATTTAACCATAATAAATTTGTATTCATAATTTCAAATTTATGAAACCAAAGCCTTTCCTGCTGATTGTCTCTATTTAAAAGATTTTCACTAACAAGTAGATGAATCTTGTTGAGTACTCTTAAATAATCGAGAGTTTCCAGCATATAGTTAGATTTTACTAAAGCAATGTAATTTACCTTAGAACGGTTCAAATATGTTAATTAATAGGGTGACCCCTATAAGTCTTTATGTCGCCATAAAGTTCGGACTATATCTTCTCCAATTTTGGAGTCTGACATATAGTCTCTGAGGATTCTAAAAATTAAAATTTTTAGTCTTTCCTGCTGATTGTCTGCACCAATAGCATTTTCACTGATTTTATTCAGTAGCCTTGGATACTCAGGGTTTCCAGCATATAGTCAGATTTTATAACTACAATCGTGTTTATAGTTACCGCTGTCATTGACCAGGGCTTAGAACGGTCAGCCTTACATCTTGCGACATAAGACAGCCATTTTTCACCTTCTGGCATCGGACAGGTATCAGCCCCTATACATCCCATTACTGGTTCGCAGGGACCTGTGTTTTTGATAAACAGTCGCCAAGCAGACTTTTACTGAGGCCAATAACTTTAACATTATTGGCAGGCCTTATCGCTAACTTACGGCCGCTTGTTTGCCTAGTTCCTTAACGAGATCTCATCCGTTCACCTGAGGCTACTCGCCTCGCCCACCTGTGTCGGTTTTGGTACGGTTTTTGTTTGTTTAACTTTAGAAGATTTTCCTGGAAAGCTATTCGACGAAGTTAAAGGAGGAAACCTCCCTCTTCTGTTGAGCTCGAGTTTCAAAATTAAATTTAGTAAACCGGATTTGCCTAGTTTACAACTCTACACTTTACAATGTCAAACCATTAAGACACTCCATCTTTTTTCTTCCGTCCCTCCATCAGAACAAACAAAAGGACTGAAATATTAATCAGTAATCCATCGGCTGCGACTTTCGTCATTACCTTAGGACCGCCTAACCCTTGGCTGATTTTCATTGCCAAGGAAACCTTGGGCTTACGGTGATCCGATTTCTCATCGGATTTGTGGTTACTTGTACCGGCATTCTCTCTTCCTTATCCTCCAATCGTCCTCACGGATCGATCTTCAGCGAATAAGAAATGCTCTCCTACCACTCCCTTTATAAATAAAGAAAGTTCATAATTTCGGTATTTAGCTTAAGCCCCTGTACATCTTCGGCGCAATTCACCATTGCCACACCACTTTTGGTTCTAAAGAAAACTATTTTCTAATCTTTTCTTTAGTTCTTGAAATCCTCTACCATGTAATTTTAATTTTCTTTCTCGCATAGTAGCGTCTTTCTTATTTCTAAAACATTCAAAATATATTACAATTCATTTTCCTTTCAAAGTATAAGTAAATCTATTTTTATGTTCAGTGCTATTATGTTCTGATAATCTTCTTTCTAGATTATCAGTATAGTCAACATAAATATCTTTTGAAACATGATTTTGAATTATATATACTTTTCACATAATATATTTTTATGTTTTTAAACACCAAAAGTGGTGTGGCATATGATAGTGAGTTGTTACACACTCTTAAAAGGATAGCTACCTCTAAGCCAACCTCCTAGCTGTCTTCGGTGAATCACCACCTTTCATATGCACTTAGCTAAATTTAGGGACCTTAATTGATGATTTGGGCTCTTACCCTTTTGACTACGAAGCTTAGCCCCCGCAGTCTAACTAGCCTGTCGTGACGCAATGGTATTCGGAGTTTGACTGGTGTGGCGAGGTTTCCCCCAATACACACCAACCAGTGCTCTACCCCCACTACGATAAACAGACCGCCAGCCCTAAAGCTGTTTCGGAGAGAACCAGCTATTCCCAGATACGATTAGCTTTTCACTCCTTACCACAAGTCATCCAAAGATATTGAACAATCAACTGGTTCGGACCTCCTCCTAGTTTTACGTAGGATTCATCCTGCTCATGGTAAGATCATCTGGCTTCGGGTCTTATGTATACTACACTCAAATTTATTGCTAAACTTGAAACGCGCTATTAACACTCGCTTTCGCTAAACCTCCTCTGCCGCAGCAGATTAAATAAGTAGTATAGATAAACTCGCCGGCTCATTCTTCAATAGGCACAGCGTGACCCATCAATAATAAATTATTGACCGGGCTCCGCTTCCTTGTAAGTGTTGATGTTTCAGATACTATTTCATCGCCTTAATAAGGCTGCTTTTCACCTTTCCCTCACGGTACTTGTTCACTATCGGTCATCAAAAGTATTTAGCCTTTCCTGGGTAGTCCAGGAGACTTCCTCCAAAGTTACCTTTGCTTCGGAGTACTCAGGAAATTACTAGAAGGTAGTTAACAATTTTTATCTACAAGGCTTTCACTCTCTTTGGCATATCTTTCCAGATATTTCGATTAACTGTTAACATTTGTTGTACCCTCCTATCTTGCGATAGAAAGTAATTCCTATAACCCCTATTAAATTTTGTAAAACAAAATTTTATAGGTTTGGGCTCTTCCCGTTTCGCTCGCCACTACTCAGGGAATGTTTGTTGTTTTTATCTTTGGGAACAATTGATTCTCCCAAAAATAAAAACAAACAATTTTTTTTCTTTTCCTCTAGGTACTGAGATGTTTCACTTCCCTAGGTTTACTTCATACTGTCCTTCAACAATATGATAATAGACTTTTTAAAGGTCTATTGGGTTTCCCCATTCGGACATCTCCGGATCAAAGGTTGCTACACACCTCCCCGAAGCTTATCGCAGCTACGCCACGTCCTTCATCGTCTTTTGATGCCAAGGCATCCACATCACACTCTTATATTCCTCACCTTAATTAAAATATTAATTAAGTTTGATTTAAATTATAAAAATTTAAATCGTATTTTCCGGATGAAAATACATATATTTATACCCTTCTTCTTTTATTAAAGATCAATCAATATCATTTGGAGATTAAAAAACCGCTTTTCAAAAGCGGTATTAGCACAAAAAAACTTTTGTGTATTTACCACCTTTTTTCTGCGTATTCGTTTAATCTTTGATAATCCATTAGTTAGATTATTAGACATTAATTAATTGGTTATATTATATCATATAATATCCAAAAGTCAACCCCCACACTAACCTTGTCGCTCCAATATGATAATGTCCTAGTACTGCAAAATAGAAATGTCCGCCCTGGGTAATTTAGGTCATTAATAAACAAAGAAAAACATGATAGTATCAAAACAATAAAAATACTAAATGATATATCATGGAATCTAAGAATATAATCATGAGCAGTAAAGAATTAGACAAAGGAGCAATCATTAAAGAGTGTCTCAGCGGTAAATATACCAATAAGGAAGCTGGTGAGCTTCTAGACGTCTCAGACAGGCAGATAAGAAGGTTAAAAGGAATTGTTAAGAAGTTTGGAATTATGGGTTTAGCTCACAAACTTAGAGGTAAACCAAGTAACAAGAAAATGCCTAAAGATGTTGAAGAAACAATTGTCGATATCATTTTAGATAAGTATTGAGATTTTAATCCTACTCACATTTGAGAGAAATTAGCAGAACAACATAATTTATTCTACAGTGTTGAAACCATAAGA
>JAKLIH010000002.1 GCA_022709715.1 Patescibacteria group bacterium
TACGAGCTCAAGCCCTAAATGCCTTAAAGAGACGTATAAAGAAATCTCTTGAAGCTTAATGAAAGTTGGTGTGGGGGTCCACCCCCAAAAGAATATAATAATTAAAATTTAAATTTTTATAAATAATAATGATAGAACGTACAAAAAAAGTAAGATTAATAGGTGTTGATGCCAAGATGATTGGTGTGCTTGAATATGGTGAAGCTGAAGCTATGGCTCATGATCAAAATTTAGATTTAATTTTGGTTACTCAAAATGCTGAAATTCCAGTTTTTAAATTAGGTGATGCCAAGAAAATGCGTTATCATGAAGAAAAAATGAAACGCAAAGAAGCTAGAAAACAAAGAGGAGATGTTATGAAAATTGTAAAAATTAGTTTTAATGAAGGAACTCACGATATGCAAACTAAAATCAAAAGATTAGAAGAATTTTTGGATGACGGTTTAAAAGTTAAAGTAGTAATGTTTTTAGCTGGTAGAGAAAAAAGTCATTTTGATTTAGCTCTAGAAAAAACCAAAGTATTTTTAAGCATGATATCAACCGAATACAAAACGGCTTCTGAACTTAAAAAACTATCTAATGGATTTGAAACAATTATATTTAAATAAAAAATTAAAACAACTATAATGAATCGCAATTTTTATGCTAAACGAATAAGAGTTACAAAAAATGATAAAGTTTTGCGTCGAGCTAGTAATACAGCTCATACCACGTCTAGTGATAGACCAGTAACAAAACAACGTCGAAAAAGAAAAACAACATTATCTAAGGCCTTTACTAAAAAAGTGCTTAGAATTATGAAACAGAAGAAATAGATTAACAATTAATAAATAATATATATGGCAAGAGTAAAAACAGGTGTCGTTTCTAGAAAACGAACCAATAAAATATTAAAACAAACAAAAGGTTTTCGCTATGGACGCAAGTCAAAAATAAGAGCCGCTAAAGAAGCATTACTTCATGCTGGTGAACATGCCATTCGTGGTCGCAAGGAAAAGAAAAGAGTTAATCGTTGTCTTTGACAAAATAAAATCAATGCTTTTGTAAGAGATAATGGTTTAACCTATAGTCAGTTCATAAAACTTTTAAAGGTCAAAAATATTGAATTAGATCGTAAAGTAATGGCTGAATTATGCAATAAAGAACCAGAAGTAATGAAAAAAATTATTGATTTTGTTCAAAAATAATATTACTATAAAAACAGCAAACTTGAGGTTTGCTGTTTTTTAATTAACCTTGATTTTTTTAGGGTTTTATTTTATACTATAGTTAATAATAATTGATGATTTTAATGTTTTTATTTACTAAAAAATCTAAAAATTACAGAGCTTTTTCGTTGATTGAATCGTTGGTGGCGATATCTATTTTAATGTTGGGTATTTTGAGTGCTTTTATTTTAGTAATTAGAACATTAGCCAATACGCCTCATATTCAAAGTCGATTAATTGCATCCAACTTAGCTCAAGAAGGTATTGAATTGATAAGACAAATTCGAGATACTAATTTTATTGGTTCAGAAAATGATTTTAGGGCTAATTTGGAAAATGGTGAATACCAAATTGATATTGAAAATAGAGAACTTGAACAATTTAACCAAGACGATTTTTTAAAGTTTGACAATGACAAAAAAATGTATGTTTATTCTTCGGGTGAAAATTTGCCATATTTTTTTAAACGAAAAATTATTTTAAGTAGTGTTGGCGAAAAAACCAATGTTTTTAGGGTTAATGTAATTGTTACTTGATGTGTAAAGCGTAATGAAAGACAATGTCAAAATAATCCAACTTATACATTAAACGTCGAAGATTATTTGTATAATTATTATGGTTTATCTGAATAAAAATATAAAATGCAAAAATCAAAATGTAAAAAATCATTTACTTTAATTGAAGCCTTAACATCGGTAGCGGTTTTTATGATCATTGCTACTATTTTGATTAATATTTATGTGGCTACAGTTAGAGCCGAAAGAATTGCTTATACCATTTTACGAGATAGCGATATTACTCAAAATGTTTTAGAAACAATGTCTAGGGCCATTCGCATGGGTAGTGATTTTGAATTAATTGATAACAAGAGTTTAACTTTTAAAACCGAAGAGGAAGGCAAAAAGTTTTTTACCGTATTTAGATATCAGTATGATGATGTAAAACAAAACGGTTGGATAGAAAGAATAAAATATACTAACCAGACGGATTTGACTCCACCTAGTGATTTGGTTATTAGACCCGGGGACGTGGTGCGTTTAATACCCGAAAGCATGAATATTGATGATTTTGCTTTTGATATTTTTGGTGAAGCTGGTGAGCAAAAAAATATTTCAATAAAATTTAATGCGGTATCAAATGTTTATGGCGTAGAATATAAAACCTTTATACAAACGTCTATTACACCTAGATTATTTATTACTAATTAATTATTTTTTATGATTTATCACAATATGATGGTTAAAAAAAGAAAAGCTCAAGTTTTTTTAATGAGCGCTTTAATTTTAGCTAGCGTGGCGGCTTTGGGTTTGTCACTAGTAAGTGTTTATTTAAAAAATTTGCGTATGGTATATCAAATTTCTGAATCAACTCGAGCTTTTTATTTAGCTGATGGTTGTGCGGAATGAAGATTATATAATAAATGGCAATCTAATGAAGACGATACCGAAAAACCGACCTTTACTATTGATAACGGTAAAAAAATGTTTTATTGTGAATACGATCCAGTTTATGAATTACCGGAGAATAATCAGATAAAGACAGTTGGTTTTACACCATCGGTTCAAAGAGGTATAAACATTTATTTTGATGATGAATTTTTTGATTTTTAATAGGGGGAGTAAGTAGTAAGTAGTGATAAAAAGAGTAATTGGTAAATGGTAATTAGTAATGAAAAAACAATAGTAAAACCCCCACACCCAGAAAGGTTAAGATTAAAAATAAAATTTTTAATCGGGGAATGAATAAATCCAATTTATAATTATGCTTTCAATTTGAATGTTAAAACTAATAAAATAATGTTAACCGCTCACAACCTTTGCTGGGTGTGGGGGCCAGCAATGGCAAAACAATTGTAAAGAGTAAGAAGCAAGTAGTAATTGGTAATTAGTAATAAAAAGAGTAAAGAAAAGAGAAAGTAGTAAGTAGTAAGTAGCAAGTAGTAATTGGTAAGAATACAATAACCTAATAACCCTGCCTACCGGCAGGCAGGCTAATATTCTAAACGAAATACACTAAATAAAATTCTCCACCACGACCAACCAAAGGTTGGTGTGGGGACTAGCAAGTTTCAAAATCAATGTTCATAAGCACGCAAATATAAAAAATGATTGAAAAACAATGATAAAAGGTGAAATTAAAAAAAGAATAGAAAAATTAAAAGATGAGATAAATTATCATAATTATCTTTATCATGTTTTAGATAATCCGAGTATATCGGATGAAGCATATGATGACTTGTTTAAGGAATTGAGAAAACTTGAAAATGATAATCCTGAATTTAAAACTACTGATTCACCAACTCAAAAAACTGGCGGTAAAGCTATTGATAATTTTAAAAAAGTAAAACATCAGAAAAAGATGCTATCTTTATATGATTTAAAAACCAAAGATGAATTTAAAGATTGAGATACAAGAGTTAAGAAATTGATAGTCGAACATAATTTAAAGATTAATGGTGATATTGAATATTATTGCGAATATAAATTTGATGGACTTTCGATGGCTTTGATTTATGAAGATTCTAAATTTATTTTAGGAGCAACGCGAGGAGATGGTGAAATTGGAGAAGATGTGACAGAAAATTTAAAAACAATTAGAACAATTCCTTTGAAATTGTTTAACGAAAAACAAATTAAAGAAAGTTTAAAAAAGAATAAAGCTGAATATTTGTTGGAAGGAATTATTGCGAATTTAAAAGGTAGAATTGAAATTCGAGGAGAAGTTATTATTGATGAAAAAGAATTTAATAGAATTAATAGGGAACAAAAGAAAAAGGGATTAATGGTATATGCAAATCCAAGAAATTTAGCAGCTGGATCAATCCGCCAGTTAGATCCTAGTATTACGCATGACCGTAAATTAACTTTTAATGGTTATGACTTGGTTACTGATATGGGACAAATAAAACATAGTGAAGCCCACATTATTTTAGAAGCGTTAGGATTTATGGCGAATAATAATATTAATCAAGCATGTTTGGGCGTTCAAGATGTTTTTAAATTTTATGATGAAGTTTTAAATAAACGAGAAAAATTGGATTTTGAAATTGATGGAATAGTTGTACAAGCTGATGATATTAAAACTTTTAATAAATTAGGGCTTATTGGTAAAGGCCCACGAGCGGGTATTGCTTTTAAATTTCCGCCGATTGAAGGTGTTACCAAAGTTATTGATATTAAATTGCAAGTTGGGCGGACAGGAGTTTTGACACCAGTAGCGTTTTTAAATCCAATAAAAATTGGTGGGGCCAAAGTTAC
The DNA here is from genome assembly GCA_022709715.1 of Patescibacteria group bacterium. Taxonomy (GTDB): domain Bacteria; phylum Patescibacteriota; class Minisyncoccia; order UBA6257; family JAKLIH01; genus JAKLIH01. The sequence goes on from JAKLIH010000002.1 coordinate 4,466, forward strand.
ACGCTCGACTTTACATAATAAAGAAGAAATAAAGAGATTAAATTTAAAAATAGGTGATACCGTGGTAGTGACTAGATCGGGCGATGTGATCCCCAAAGTTTTAAAGGTTTTGGTTAACTTGCGAACTGGAAAAGAGAAAGAATTTATTATGCCAGATAAATGTCCATTATGTAATAATAAAATAGTTGAAGATGAATCCGGAATTTTAGTGAGATGTATTAATAAAAAATGTCCAGGTAGAAACGAAGGGTATTTAAACCATTTTGTTTCTCGCCAAGCTTTTGATATTAAAGGGTTGGGGGATAAGATTTTAAAGAAATTAATTGATGAATGCTTGGTAACCGATGTATCGGATCTATTTGATTTAGAAGAAGGCGATCTAAAGGTACTGGAAAGATTTGGTGAAAAATCTAGCAAAAATATAATTGAAAGTATAAATAAATCAAAAACTATAAATATTAATAAATTTATTTTTGCATTGGGTATTTTAAATATTGGTAAAGAAAGTGCCGAAGTAATTGCTAATAGACTTTTAGAATTGGGCGATATTAAAAGCCCTGATGATTTATTAAAATTGGCTAAAAAATTATCTAAACAGGACTTTGATGATTTACAAGATTTCGGAGAAAAAATGGCGGAAAGTGTTTATGAATATTTTAATAATAAATATACTTTAAATTTATTTGATAAATTAACAAAAGCCGGTGTAAATATTTTAACCAATAAGAAAATTATTAATCAAAAACTAAAAAATTTAAAGTTTTTGTTTACAGGAGAATTAAGTACAATGTCGCGCGAAAAAGCTCAGGATAAAGTTAAAGAAAGAGGCGGGATTATAAAAGAAACAGTGACCAAGGACTTAGATTATTTAGTGGTTGGTAGTGAACCCGGGAGCAAATTAGAAAAAGCTAAGAAATTGGGGGTTAAAATTCTAAATGAAGAAGAATTTCTAAAAATGGTGAAATAGAAATATGTTTATACCTAAAACGGAAAAAATAAAAAAATTATCAGAAAAATATTCTAAAAATATACAAGAACTAGAATCTATTTTTGATAAAAATACTTATGTATATATAGATTTTGCAAATGTTATTCATTGGCAAGATAAATTACAATGACATATTTCGGTGAAAAGGTTAAAACAATTTTTAGAATCATTTAATACCATAAAGGATATAAAAATTTATTATGGTACTTTGGAAAATAATGAACATTCGTTAGATTTAATACAAAGTTTTAATGAATGTAAATATCATTGTAAAACAAAAAAAGTTAAAATAATAAAAAATCTATAGATGTTTCTAGTATAGATTTAACTTCTATAGATTTATTAAAAAATTTTATTAAGAAACCTCTTTTATCAAAATTTACTATTGAGACAATAAAATTTATAAATAATGAACTTAAAAAATTAAATCAAAATGGTATCTTAGAGTTGGAGGATGAAAAATGCAATTTTGATGTAGAAATTGGTATAGATATGTTGACTGATTATAGAAATAACAATGTAGATAATTTTATTTTGTGAAGTGGCGATAGTGATTTTGCTTATCCAATACAAGAGTTATTATTAAATAACAAGAAGGCGATTATTTTTACTATTTCTAGGCGTGTTGGTCCTGAATTGACCGACACTAAGGTTAAAGTTTTTGATATAAGAAAAATAAAAAATTTTATTTGTTGAAATAAAGAAATAAGATGAGAAAAATAGGTATTTTAGTTTTCCACAAAGATAATTGACAATTTAATATTTTGTGTGATATAATAGTGTTAACTAGAAATAGTTAAAATGTCAATGGCTTGGGGCTACTTTTTGTAGTCCCCTTTGCATTTATGTATTTGTTTATATATTAAAATAAGATCAGATGATTAAATAGAAAAACCCCCCAACACTGTTGAGGGGGGAGATTTTCATTGTTGCGTTAATCCTGAGCTGCTCTGGTATTTTCTTCCAGCAACGGTTCATTCTGCTATGTGTGGGGATCTCCACTTCCCAGTGTATAGCTAAGTCTGGTTTGCCAATTATCATGAGGGTGTTTATTCCTCACTAGTGCCAGCCTTGGCTCACTAACGATATGCTATCATATTTTTCTAGTGTGTCAACGACATGGTTGTTTCTTTGATTTTTATTATATTTTGTGGTATACTTAAGATGAAAAAATAAAATTATGGATAAAAAAGAAATTAAGAAAATTCAAGAAATTTTTAAGAAATATTCAAAGATAAAATTGGCCTATTTTTTTGATCCAAACAGTATTGGTTATTTTAATACAGGGAGTAATTGTGATTTTGCGCTTTATATTAAAGAAAAAGATATCATTAAAACATTTAATATAAGATCAAAATTAATGAATGAAATTTCTAGAATAATAAAAAATGACAATGTTAATATTATTGTTTTAAATGAAATTGATGATCCAACTTTAAAATTTGAAATTATTAGAGAAGGAACATTGATATATGAAGTTGAACCCTATAGAGTTTTAGTACCGCCACAAATATTAAATGAATATGAAGATTTTATACTAACTTTTAGAAGAAATCAATATGATAAATACAAAGAAATTTATTAATAAAATTAACAAATATATATATAATATTTATGAATTTAATTGAAGATTTTAAATATCGAGGGTTGGTAAATCAGGCTATTGATCTAGATTTATTTAAAAAGAGGATGGATGTTAGTCCGATTACTTTTTATTGTGGGTTTGATCCATCGGCGGATAGTTTACAACTGGGTAATTTGTTGGTTATTATGACAGCCAAAAGATTATCCAAATATGGGCATAAGCCAATTATTTTAGTTGGTGGTATGACAGGCCTTATTGGTGATCCGTCGGGGCGTGATTCGGAAAGATTATTGCCGGATGAAGCTTTGGTGTTTTTGAGAGTTGAAAAATTTAAAAATGAAATGTCAAAATTTTTTGATTTTAAAACTGAAGCGGACTTAGTAAATAATTATGATTGATTTAAAGATTTTAAATTAATTGATTTTTTAAGAGATATTGGCAAAAATTTTACAGTCAGTTATTTATTGAATAAAGAATTTATTAAAACTCGATTAAATAGCGAAGTGGGTATATCTTATACTGAATTTTCTTATGGATTAATCCAAGCTTATGATTTTTATCACTTATTTAAAGAATATAATTGTGAAATGCAATTAGCTGGATCGGATCAATGGGGCAATATTACTAGTGGCGCGACATTAATTGAACAAATGACTGGAAATAAAGTTTTTGGTTTAACACTACCAATTTTAACAGATGAAAATGGTAAAAAACTATCAAAAAGTTTTAACAATACAGTTTTTCTAAATAAAGAGGTAACCACACCTTTTAGATTTTATCAGTATTTTATAAATTTAGCCGATAATTTGGCCTATGATTGAATAAAAATGTTTACATTTTTAAGTCACGATGAAATTGAAGAAAAAATCAAAGAACAAAAGAAAAAGCCCGAGACAAGACTATGCCAAAAATATTTAGCTAAATATTTAACTGATTTTGTTCATGGAGTTGAAACTACTGATCGAGTAGAAAAAATTACCAATATTTTATTCAATGGCGATATTACTAATTTAGATGAAGAAGATTTCGAAGAGGCATTTAGTGACGTTGAACAGGTAAATCTCAAAATAAATGACTTAATAAATGTTAATTTAGCTGATATTTTAGTAAAAATTGGAATTTGTTCTTCTAAGCGACAAGCCAGAGAAGATATCGAAAATAAAGCTATAAATATTAATGGTATTATTTATTGCGATGTTGATGAAAAAATTACTGAAGATAAAATCTTGTTTAATAAATATATAGTTATTAGGCGAGGCAAGAAGAATTATTTTTTGATAAGGAGTAATTAGTAAATGGTAATTGGTAATTAGAAAAATAACAAAACAATAAAATGCGAATACAAAAATAATAAAAACATTTTATGAAGTTGATTGATCCAGAAATTTATAAAATGACACTACAATTAAGTGATAACGCTTGAGAGGTTTATAATAAAATGAGTAAAACTGAACAAATTATAATTGGTACACAGTTTATAACAGCGATTGATTCAATCGGAGCCAATATAGCCGAAGGTTGTGGCAGATTTCATTATTTAGATAAAAATAAATTCATGTATAATGCCCGTGGGTCGCTTATGGAAAGTATTTATTGAGTAGAACAATTATACAAAAGACGTATGATACCAATTGATATTTTTGAATCATTAAATGTAAAATTAGACCAAGAATTATATAAGCTGAACGCTTTTATATCGGTAACCAAAAAACAAGTAGAATAGTTAATTACTTCTCTCTCTTTACTCTTTCCCCCTAATTACCAATTACTACTTTCTACTTACTCCTATTCTCCTTTACAAATTTAATATAATTTGATATAATGACTTTTAATAAAGCAATATAATAATTTTACAATGGCTAAAAAAACAAAGACAAGTGAGACTGCTCCAACTAGTAATTTAGAAACAACTGTTAGAGAAATAAAGGATAGGTTTGGAGAAGGATCGATTATGGTATTGGGAGAAGCTAAAAAAGTTGATATTGGCTCGATTTCAACCGGATCACCATCGCTGGATATTGCCTTAGGTGTAGGCGGTATTCCCAGAGGACGAATTATTGAAATCTATGGTGCCGAATCATCGGGAAAAACTACATTGTCTTTACATATAGTAGCAGAAATCCAAAAACAAGGAGGAACTGCCGCCTATATTGATGCTGAACATGCTTTAGATCCCGAATATGCTAAAAGAGTAGGGGTTAAAATCAATGACTTATTGATTTCTCAACCCGATCATGGCGAACAAGCATTGGAAATTATAGAAGCTTTGGTTAGGTCTGGTTCGATTGATTTAATTGTAGTTGATTCCGTGGCAGCATTAACGCCATTGGCAGAAATTGAAGGAGAAATGAGTGATCAACAAATTGGTCTTCAAGCTAGATTAATGAGTAAAGCTCTGAGAAAATTAACAGCTCTAACGGCTAAAGTTAATACCACCATAATTTTTATCAATCAAATTAGAATGAAAATTGGGATGATGGCTTATGGCAATCCGGAAACAACCCCGGGTGGCAAAGCTCTAAAATTCTTTACTTCAGTCAGAATTGAACTTAAAAGAATTGCTCAAATTAAAAAAGGTGATGATGTGGTTGGGAATCGCGTGGTAGCAAAAGTTGTAAAAAATAAAGTAGCCTCGCCGTTTAAAACTGGTGAATTTAATATTATGTTTAACGAAGGGATTGCTTATTTTAATGACTTAGTAAACTTAGCCTTTAAAAATGGTATAGTTCAAAGATCGGGTACAACCTATAATTATAATGACACAAAATTGGGAGTAGGAATTGACAATGCGGCTGAATTTTTACGAGAAAATCCTAAAGTGGCAAAAGAAATTCTAAAAAGCGTTCAAAGCAAGTTAGCCTAATTAAATAATTAAAATAAAAAGTAGAAAATGAAAACGATAAAATATGATCTCACTTTGATTATTAAAGGAGATAAAAATCTTGAAGAAGCTCAAAAAATATTTGATAATATTAAAACTAAATTGGAAAAATTGGGATTTATAATTGAAAAAACAATTAACCCAGTTTTAAAAGAGTTGGCATTTGAAATTAATAAATTTAAACAAGGTTATTTTGGGACTTTTATTTTTTCAATTGATAACTATGATCGAAAACAAGTGGAAGAGTTGTTTAAATTTGATGAAAATGTTTTGAGATTTTTAACAGTTATTTATAATGATGTTACAGCTAAACCAAAAATGAGATTAAGTCATAAAAGACAATCCGAAGTAAAATCAAAAGACGAAGCTATTGAATTGGCTGTTAATGAAGTAATATCTCCAACTCAAGAAGTGGTACAAGAAGAAAAAAATGTTCAAGAAAATATTGAGGAAAAGAAATCAATTGACCTAGAACATTTAGATGAAAAGTTAGACGAATTACTAAAATAAAACTTACATTATTTAAACAAAATATTAATTTGTATTTATGGATTTAAATTTAGTAATGCTCATAGGTAGAATTACTCGCGATGCCGAATCGAAGGTAACACCTAGCGGGCAAAATGTCGTTAATTTTTCAATTGCTACTAATTCGGTTTGGATTGATAAAAATCAACAAAAACAAGAAAGGACAGAATATCATAATTTAGTTTTTTGAGGAAAACGAGGCGAAACTTTAGCTCCTTATTTAACTAAAGGTAAGTTGGTTTTTATTGAAGGTGAACTAAGAACTAATTCTTGAGTTGGTCAAGACAGCCAGAAAAAATATAAAACTGAGATATTTGTAAAAAACTTACAGTTTGGTCCAAGAGCTAGCAATGATGCTTCATTTTCTCAGATGGATAATAGCAATAAAGAAAGTTCTAAAAATGCTAGTGATGAAGAAATCCCTACCATTCAAGTGGGCAGTGAAGATAGTCCATTTGAAGAAGATTTAGAAGGTGATGAAATACCGTTTTAATCAATATTTTTAATCGTAGAACTAGTCGGTTAAATTTAACTTGATTAATCAAGTTTTTTGTGATATAATTTAAAATGTTAATTAAATTAATAGAATTGGTATGAAAAAAGATATACATCCAAAATATTATGAATCAAAAGTAAAATGTGCTTGTGGAAATACTTTTGTAGTAGGTTCAACCAGCGAAAGTTTAGATATTGAAGTTTGCTCTCAATGTCACCCTTTTTATACTGGTAAATCAAAAAAATTAGATATTGCTGGTAGAGTTAATAAATTTGAAAAGAAAGTCAGTAAAGCCAAAGAATTAAAAGCCAAAGCCGGTACTAAAAAAGTTAGAGCTAAAAAAGAAACCAAGAAAACTCAAAAAATTGGCAATAAATAACCCAAATAAAAACTACTATCTTTTAGGGGGTAGTAGTTTTTTATTTAAAAAAATGATAAAATAATATAAGTATTATAAAATAATTAAATAATTATGAATAACGATTTAAAAGCCAAGTTAGAAAAACTAAGACTAGATAAAAATGAGGTTATTAATAAGATGAGTGACCCTGAGGTTTTAAAAAATCAAAAAGAATATGAATCGCTAGTTCGGGATTTAAAAGATATTGATAAATGATTGTTTTATTTAGAAGATTTAGATCGGGTTGAAAAGCATATTAATGATGACAATTCAATGCTTGAAAGTGAAACCGATGATGAAATTATTAATGAAATAAATAAAGATTTAACAAAAAATCAAGAAAAACAGGAAAAGCTTTTGGGCCAAATAAATAAATTAATCGAGGAAGAAAACGTATCCGAAGACGATAAAATCAATAATATTATTTTAGAGGTTAGGGCTGGCACGGGTGGAGATGAGGCAGCCATTTTTGCTTTTGATTTATATAGAATGTACATGCGTTATTGCGAAAAGAAAAACTGAGATATAAATATGTTGGATGTTAGTGAAAATACTACTGGTGGTTATAAAGAGGTAGTGGCGGAAATAAAAGGAGACGGTTGTTATCGCGAGTTGAAATATGAAGCTGGTGTTCATCGAGTACAAAGAGTTCCAGTTACTGAAAAACAAGGACGCATTCATACTTCAACGGCCACAGTGGCAATACTTCCAAAAGTAACTGAAAAAGAAGTAGAATTAAAAGATAGTGATTTAGAATATGATTTTTTTAAATCATCAGGTAAAGGTGGTCAAAATGTTCAAAAGGTTGAAACGGCAGTGAGAATTAAACATAAACCAACGGGGATTGTGGTTACTTGTCAAGTAGAAAGATCACAATTGAAAAATCGCGAAAGGGCGTTGAGCGTTTTGAGGTCTAAACTATGAGAAATTGAAAAAGAAAAACAATTTGGGGATATTGATGATACTAGAAGATCACAAGTGGGTACAGCCAAAAGATGCGAAAAAATACGAACCTATAATTTTCCCCAAGATAGAATTACCGATCATAGACTGGGCGAAAGCTTCCATAACATTGAATCAATCATGGAAGGGAATATTGAAAATATTTTAAACGCTATGAAAAAATTAGACGATCCAAACTTTGTTCCAGGACAAGACGAAGAGTAACCTTATTGTTGATTAAAACAATTTTAATATATTTGCTTTAATATTTATGAAAAAATTATTATATGTTTTGTCGTTAGTATGCTTATTTTTTGTAGTTTTAATTAGTAATGTTAAAGCTGGGTTTTACGATGAATGAGCTAAATTTTTTCAAAATGCTTTATTCTATCAAGAAAATAAACCGACAGAGTCATTAGATGTTACAGGTAACGATATAGTTGTTGATGAATTTAAAAATGATAATATTTGCTTCCATAGCGAAATGTCTATTGGTCACGAAAACAATGATGTTAAAAATTTGCAGCAATTTCTCTATAAAAAAGGATTTTATAAAGAGGGGTTGATAACTGGTTATTTCGGTATTTTAACGGAGAAAGCAGTGATCAATTTTCAAAATTATTATTTTAACGATATATTAAAATCGACGGGATTGTCAAAGGCCACTGGTTATGTGGGCCAAGCTACTTTGGCAAAGCTTCACGAATTAACTCAGTGCAGTTTTGGTGAAAGCAAAGCATTGGAAAATAATGGTAATGAAATAGCTGATGTCAAACCGGAGACTGATGTTGATTTAACTGATATTTTGAATAAATCAACGGATAAAGAACCAACATTAAAATGATATAGATTAGACAGAGCATTTATTAAAGGTTGCCATTCAGATACATGAGATAATTATTGTTATCAAAATATGGCAATTTTGGGGGTTGATGCTTTTAAGTTTGAGCCTTGCATAAAATATTATATAGAAAAACAGGGAATAAGAATAAATGATTTAAAAAATAATGTTTATTTGCCGTGCTCTGCTTGCGGATGTGAAATTCCCGATACATATGTTCAGATTGAACCAATGTATGTTGAAAAATTAAAATCAATTGGTTTTGTCGAAACGTTAAATAATTCTTTTATACCTACGACCACCACTACTAAAAAACCATTTCAAGTTGTGAGCGCTATAGATGTTCCTTGTTATGCTTTTCCTCACGAAGCGTATGTAAACGAACCAGTTCATATTGTTTCTTGGTGAGACTCAAAAAAAGTAGCCAAAAAAGATCAATTTCCTTCAATAAATGATGTTAACGGCGAATGATTGCTGGCGGATGGGCAAATCTTGAATGATATACAAGTGATCGATAATTCTTTGTGTCAAACATTTTTCTGGCCATACAAAGACCCTTATGATTATAGTAATAATATAGTTTTTGGCCGTCTATCAAGTATAAGGTATAGTGAGGCTGATTGCTATGCTTTTAAAAAGCCAGGAACATATATATATCGGGCTTCTTATATAAAAGAAGAAAAATATCAAAAAACTACTTATAACTATAATTGTGAATTTAAAGTTGAAGAAAATCCAAAATATAAAATTATTTTTGTAACTGAAGATCGCTATCCAGGCAATTTTGCATGAGATCCATATATGAAAAACGATTATCAAATAGTTGGTAATGGTTTGTGTACTGAGCAAGCTAAAAAATTTGGTTTTGTAGGAGAATTTGAGGCAATTTTTGATTTGAATTTAATCAGTAAATATGTGTATCGATCAATTAAACCAAAAAAATATATAATGGACGACGATATATTAAAAGATGGACTTACGGATGGACAAAAAACCAGTATTCAATCAAAAGGTTTGATTTATAAAAATTTGTATTGCGACGGTCGATATGTTAAATTTTTTGATGTTTTTAATTGTTCGAAAAGCACATCTGGATTTTTGGAGAATTCCATTTTTTGCCAATTACCAAACCTTTCAGAGTTACTACAACATAGAATTATTGATTCTGTTTGGAATAGACAATCTTTTCATGAATGCGAGCAACTCTTTACGGTGGCCGATTGCAGTGAAAAATATTCAGCTTTTAATAAGCCATATACGTCGAATAACGATAAAGTTTATGGGCGAACATTGAAAGAGCCTCTTGCGGATTGTAGACGGATCAATCCATGAGATTCATGCGCAATAGATAAAACCACTAGCTTGGTTTCTTGTGATGAGAAGCATTATCTATTATGTACCGAAAAAGAAGCCAGGACTGATTTAGAGAGGCAAAGTGATGAGCGATAGGTCACTATCGATAAAAGCATAACCCTTGATTTTCATTAGATTTTGTGATATAATAAAACCATAATAAAAATCGGTAAAGTCCGTATTTTTTATCATCGAAACATAAAAGATACCATAACCGTGGACTTGCTTAATAAATAAAAATAAAGAAAAAATTATGGAAATTGATTCAAAAAAGATTCAAGATATGATACAAAGTGGACTTCACTATGGTCATAAGAAGAATAAAACTCACCCTAAAGCTGCTCAGTTTATCTTGCCAACCAAGAACAATATAGAAATTATGAACTTGGAAATTACTTATACTAAGATGCAAGAGGCAATTGAAAAAATCCAAAAAACCATTAACAATAATGGTATTGTGTTGTTTGTTTCAACCTTGCCTTCAGCTCGTGATTGTATAAAAGATATTGCCAAATATCTTAATCAACCCTATGTTGTTAGTCGTTGAATTGGTGGATTGCTTACAAACTATAAAACTATTAGTGAAAGAGTCAAACACTATATGGAGGTAAAACAAAAATTGCAAGATGGTGAATTTGATAAATATACTAAAAAAGAAAGAGTTAAGATGGAAAAGGAATTAGCCAAGCTTGAAGAAAAGTTCGGAGGCTTAACGGTTATGCATAAAAAACCAGATTTAGTTTTTATAGTTGATCCTAACTATCATAAAACTGCTGTACTTGAAGCTAATTCAAGTGATATTGATATTATTGCTGTGCTTGATAATGATGACAATCCAACTAATATTGATTGTCCTATCCCAGCTAACGATAGTTCGGTGTCTTCAATTAGTTATATTCTAGGAGAAATCAAATCTAATGTTAAGACAAAAACTATTATTTAATAATTTATTAAATTTGTATTATGGAAGCAATGGATTTAATTAAACAATTAAGAGATGAAACTGGCGTAGCGGTTATGGATTGTAAAAGAGCTCTTGATAAAGCTGGTAATGATATTGAAAAAGCTAGAATTATTTTAAAAGAAGAAGGATTAGCCAAAGCTGATAAAAAAGCTGAAAGAGAAACTAAAATTGGTGTAATCGCTACTTTTGTTGATGATCAAAATAAAAATGGAGCTATTGTAGAATTTCGATGTGAAACTGATTTTGTGGCTAAAAATGAAGGATTTATTAAAGTGGCCGATGAAATAGCTAAAATAACAGCTTTAAACAATCCAACTGATAATGCTGATTTATTACAAAAAGCTAATGAAAGCGGTGAAACGGTAGATTTAATCATTCGTAATTTAGTTGCTAAGATTGGTGAAAAAATGGAAGTAAGCCGATTTAATAAAGTTGAAACCAGTGGTTATTTAACTTCATATATTCACGCGGGTAATCGTTTAGGTGTTTTGTTAGAAATGAGTGCGGATCAAGATATATGAAGCAATAATGTTGCCAAAGAATTGGCTCATGATATAGCCATGCAAATTGCAGCAATGTCACCAATCGCTGTTTCTTCTGAAAATTTGTCTGCGGAAGATGTTAAAAATGTTAAAGATTATATAGAAGATGAATTAACAAAAGAAAATAAGCCAGAAGAAATTAAAGCGAAAATTAGAGATGGTCGAATTCAAAAAAGATTCTCCGAAATTTGTTTGAATTGTCAGCCATTTATTAAAAACGATTCTTTAACGGTAGAAAAACTTTTAGCCGAAAAAGGTAAAGAATTAAACGCCAATATTAAAATTGTTAATTTTATAAGATATCAAATTTAAAATATGTTTGACTATTGATTTTTATTAACATTAACTTTGGGTGTCATTGGCATTTTTTGGTTAGTTAATAAAAAAATACAATCAAATAATAACGATGATAAAAGTGTTGAAATTAATGAACAGCGAGTTGTTATTAAAAAATTTGATTTAGAAAACATTGAAAAGAAAGTAGTTGTTACTCTCGAGAAGATTTTAAAAAGATTGAGAATTTTGGTTTTGAGAACTGACAATAATCTAAGCCAATTTTTGAAAAAATTGAAATCTCAAAAAAATGATGAAAAAATATTTTCGGTCAGCAAATTAACTAGTTGTGAAATTATAACCGAAGCTGATAGAGAAACAACTCGAGTTCTAGAAATTAATTATTTAGAAAGCGTAAAAGACAATCCTAATATTGATAATTTCTTGAAACTAGCTGAACTATATTTAAATTATCATGATTTTAATTCGTGCAGAGCATTGTTGTATAAGATTTGAGAAATTGATAACAAAAATGAAAAGTTAGCTCAATTATTGAAAGATCTTAAAAGTATTGAATGTAATCAAAAATAATTTTGATTACATTGTGCCGAGATAGCTCAACGGTAGAGCAACGGTTTTGTAAACCGTAGGTTGAAGGTTCAAATCCTTTTCTCGGCTCAGAGTTAATTTAAAAAAGTTAGCTCCATTGTAGTAAATAATTTTTTGAAATGCCTAGCAGATGAACAAAAGAAGAAGAAAGCAAAAAACGCAAAGAATTATTAGCTCTTTATATAAAAGAAAATAAAACCATAGGTGAGATATCCAAGATTTTAAATATTGGCCAAAGTACAGTTTTTGATAGGTTGCTACGTTTAAATATTAAATCTCAACCATCCAAAAAGAAATATTATAAAAATAGAAAATACTATGTTAATATTCCTAAAAGAAAATCTAATAAACTTGCTGAGTTTATAGGAATTATGTTAGGAGATGGACATATAAGTCATTTTCAGATTACTGTTACTCTAGGAACAAAAGAATGCGAATATGTGAAATATGTATCTAATTTAATGAATGAAGTATTTAAAACTCAATCTAAAATTACTATAAGAAAATGTGGATATAAAACAGTATATGTCGGTTCTACGGAAGTAGTAAAATGATTAGAATCCATGGGTTTAGTAAATAATAAAGTTAAAAGCCAAGTGGATATTCCAGATTGAATATTAGAAAAAGATTGTTTTATGAAAAATGTTTTACGTGGATTGATAGACACTGATGGTACAATTTATAAATTGAGGTTTGGAGTTCAAATTATGTTTTGCAACAGATCAATGTTTTTATTAAATGGAGTAAGGAGTATTTTTGTAAAATTAGGGTATCATCCTTCTAAAATTAGTGGTTTTCAAGTATATTTAACTAGAAGACAAGAAGTATTAAAATTTATTAAAGAAATTGGTTTTCATAATTCAAAGCATAAAAAACGTTGTTCCAAATTTCTTAAAAAATATGGGTACGTCGTATAGCGGCAATTACAACAGACTGTAAATCTGTCGGCTTAAAGCCTACGTAGGTTCGAGTCCTACCGTGCCCACATTTGCCGGAGTGGCTCAGTGGTAAAGCACGTCCTTGGTAAGGACGGGATCGAGAGTCCGATTCTCTCCTCCGGCTCAAAGCAAAAATATAATAAAAAATAAATATATAAACAAAAAATATGAAAAAAGAAGTTTTGATAAAGATACAATGTAATGATTGTAAAAGCATTAACTATTGTACTCGAAAAAATAAAAAAACTATAAAGGGTAAAATAGAATTAAAAAAACATTGCTCAAAATGCAGAAAACATACATTGCATAAAGAAACCAAGAAATAAATCAAAAGTCAAAGGTCAAAAATCAAAAATATATCTAAAAAATCAAAAATAATGGAAACTAATAATTTTCATAATAGATTAGTAGATTATGCACAAGATGTGTTATTTTTTTGTTAGGGATTTACCGAATGAAAAATTATTTTGATCTATATCAGACCAATTGTTAAGATCTGCAACTTCAATTGGTGCTAACATCATTGAAGCAAGAGCTTCAAGCTCAAAAAAAGATTTTATTAAGTTTTATGAAATTGCTTTGAAGAGTGCTAACGAAACAATTTATTGATTAGAGATTATTATAGAAATAGTGCCAAAGAATTTATTAGATAAATTAAAAATATTACAAAAAGAGACTGATGAGCTAGCAAAAATTGTAGCTGCTAGTATTTTGACAATGAAAAATAAAAAAATTTAATAAGATTTGATTTATAGATTTGATATTTGATTTATGAGATTTGATTTAATTTTAGGGGCGTAGCTCAACTGGTAGAGCTGCAGTCTTCAAAACTGATGGTTGCGGGTTCGACTCCTGCCGCCCCTGCCTATGATAAATCTCCGACAGGCAGGCCTGCAAACCCTTGACGAAAGTCAAGGGGTTTTTGATTTGCAAAAGATATAGGAAGTGTGGTATAATGGAAATATAATAAAATAAACATATGAAAAGTATTAGAAAAATAAGAATTCGAAAAGTTAAAAAGGATGATTGGAAATATTTTAAGATATGGTGGAAACATCCAGCATTAGATGATTTAAGTGGCGATACTAATCCAAAACATTCTACGGATAAGTGATTATTTGGAAGTTTTATGAGAATGATTAATGATTCAAAAAGATTAGATTATATTGTTTTAAATGAGAAAGGGATTATTATCGGCCATTTTAATTTAATTTTATATAAAAATTATGTGCAATTTGATATCAAAATTGGTGAAGAAAAATATCGAAATAAAGGATACGGGACTTTGATGACAAAGAAAGCGATTCAGATCGTGTTTAAAAAATTAAAATATAAAAAATTGGTTTTGGATGTTAAAGTAACAAATTTAAGAGCAATTAGGGTATATGAAAAATGTGGATTTAAAATAATAAGAAAAACAAAGGATGGGAAGCTATATAGAATGGTTATTATAACCTAAATAGTATTTCTCATAAAGAAAGTTTTAACTTTGTCTAGTTATTCTAGCAGATAAATATGCTACTTAAAAGTAGTGTTTTGGGTTTGACAATGCGTGTTTTTTGCGGTAGTATTTAGAAAAATAGATTAGAACTTTGGATTTGAAGGAGGGAAAATAATGAAATCAGTTCAAAAAGGCAATGGTAAAGCTGGCCAGGTTGTTTGGATAAATAACGCTGATCTCGGTTTTCAGGAGATGGAATGCCATTGCGGTAGGCCAGGACATGAAGAGTGCACGTGTTACGAGGAAGGTGTCTTAGCAACAATCAATGGCAAGGTGGTATTAATCAGAAAGTGCGTTTCTAACGAGATAGGGGTTTGTCTTGATTGGGAAAAATGCCATACAAACTTCCAAATACGTGAATGACGAAACATGGTTTCTTATCGAAAGGACACCGGCAATCGGCCAGGCCCTTTTTTATTTTAATTTATTTAGGGTGTGGCAGTGAAGAATAGAACTTGCTGTTTTGGTGTTGACAGGATAATTAACTTGTGTTAGTATTCTATTAATTATGTTCTTTGGAAAATATAATTAAAATTATTTTAAGGGGGAAAAGTTAGATGAACTGCTTAATAATTAATCCTGGTTCTAGTGATCCGAAGTCTGTGAAAATTTCAAAGTTAACTGGATTGCCAACAGATCCGTTGGCTATTCCAATTATAATAAATTTTCCTGATTTTCCAAGTGGTATTTCTTATTGCGAAGCGGCGAAATTGCTTGTGCCAGTTTTACAAGACTATATGCTAAATACAGATTTTATTTTGTTTCGCTGTCCAGCTTTTAATTTCAATGTGTTAGGAATAACACAATTGACAGAAGAGTTAGCAGAAAATTTTTCAAGTAAAATTGCCATTCAACATGGATCGGAAATTGGTTTTTGGCTTGCTTATGAGTTGACGCAAATTTACAAAATACCCGCAGTTTTTAGTAGAGGAATTCCGACTAGTAGATTGCCTGATTATGCAACCATAACTGGCCATCCAAACATAAAAAAAACCTGCATGTCTCATTGGGAGGCAGTAGAGGGAGTTGCACATCATGTCGCTACGAAAGAAAAGCCAGTTTCTGAAGTCGAGTTTATTTTAATAATGCTCGGAAGTGGAACGGGCATTTATCTTTGGGAGAAGCCAGGAGCTATTTCTGCTTTCAAAATCCGCCAATGGGAAGGGCCAATGAGTCCTTCGAGTATTGGCGGGCTTGATACTTTGGCTTTGCTTGATTTTATGTTAAGCCAGGGAGAAACATCTTTGAAAGAAGCTCGAAAAAAAATAAGTGCACTCGTCGGTAGTAAAGGAGGATTTCAATTATTTGATCCTCGCTGGCTAGACTTGCGTGAGTTTCGGAAAGATGTGGAAAATTTTCATCCTTTAGCAACTTCTCTTTTTGAAGCCTGGATTATTCAGATTTCTGGGAAGGTTGGAGAAGTAAAACTCTCTATGAAACAACCAAAGCAACCAACTCCTGTTTACTTTTATGGAGGTGGATCTAATTGGCCTGAATTGGTTAGTAGAATTTCTGATAGATTGAGTGAACATTTGTTTCTCAATCCAGAAGTTATTACTATCGATCCAGAAAATGAGTTTTTTATTTCCCAAGCTATCGAATTTTCGAAATCTTTGTAATAATTTTAACTGGAATTGAACAACAGGGAGCCCTTTTTTTAAAAGGGCTCCACTTTATTTTCTAATAAAAATGCGTTTTTGGTTTTGGTTTAAAAATATGATATAATAAATATATAACAAAAATGTTAAAATATGATAGTTTATACTTTTAAAAATTTTCCTTATATAAATGAATTATCTAATACAAAAGTTGTAATATTTGAAAAATTAAATAAGGATATAGAAGCTTTTTGTCAAACAATAATTAAAATAAAGCCAAATTTTATTTTAGGAATTGCTAGATCGGAAGAAAAATATTCTATAGTAGAAAAATATACTATTAATAAATTTCATGGTAATAAAAAAGTAATATCAAACGCTCGTGATAAATATGAACTGTTTATCCCTAACGAAATTAGAAAATATTGTATTATACGAGAAAAGGCTACTGAATCGTTTTGTAATTTAAGCGTATTTAAGATTAAGAATTTTTTGATAAATAACGATTTAGATATACCGTTTTCTTTTATTCATGTGACGCAAAATGATATAGTTAAAATCATGAATATCCTTAATAAATAATAATTTAATAATTTGCTATGATAAATATTTTAGAAAGTACAAAATATGTAGTAGACAATTCTGTTTTTGTTAAAATTAACAAACAAAATTTAGAAAACATTGCTGCTAAAATTAAAGAAAATAATATTAATTCTAATCTTTTTGTTGTGGAGGAATCTTTTAAACATTTAAATACAGAGCAAATATTGGCTTATAATGTCATTTATAATGCAATTAATTTTTGTTTTTGGGGCAATCCAAAATGAGAAATAGAATTTAATGGTAAAAATTATGGCGGAAGTGTTGGCTTAGTAAAATGTTTTGCCAGGGCTTTAGAAAATAATATTGATATTTTAAACCCAGAATATTTAAAAAATATGACAGAAGATCAATTTGAAATATTAACAAAAGGAAATGTTATGATACCATTAGCTAATGAACGATTAAAACAATTAAATGTTTTAGGAAAATTGATAATAGAAAAATTTGATGGCAAATTTATTAATATTTTTGAGAAAGGTGAATACAATGCTTTAAAAATTACAGATGTATTAGTAGAAGATTTAAAAGAAGTATTTTGTGATGAAAGTATGTATGATAATAAAAAAGTAGCATTTTATAAAAGGGCTCAAATAGTTTCTGTTATGATAGACGATTTTGTTCAATCAAATATTGCAAAATTTCAAATTACTGGGTTGGAAAAATTAACAGCTTTAGCTGACTATAAAATACCTCAAATTTTAAGAGAGTTTGAGATATTAAAATATAACGATGATTTAGCTGATCGAATAGATAAAGGAATATTAATAGCTCAGGATAGTCAAGAAGAAGTAGAAATTAGAGCTAATACGGTTTGGTCAATTGAATTATTAAAAGAATTATTGATCAAGGAATATCCAAATATTATGTCTGTTCAAATAGATAAAACTTTATGGCTAATGAGTCGCAAGTTTAATAAAGAGAGTGTTAAACCTTATCATAAAACGATAACAACTGCTTATTAAACAACTCATTAAAACACCACTTGAAAGATGGTGTTTTTGCATTTGTATAAATGCTATAAAAATGATATAATTTGTATGTATAAATGATATAGTTTGTAAACTCATAATATGAAAATTATAATATTAGGTAATGGAGCATGAGGATCAGCAATTTTTTCAGTTGTTTCTAAAAAGAATAAAGATGTTTCGTACTGAGACGAAAAGAATAAAATTGAATTAGCCGATGTTTATATAGTTTGTTTACCAGTTCAAGTGATGAGAAATGCATTGAAAAGAGCAAAATTTGATAATAATAAAAAAATAATTATTATTAATGGTAGTAAAGGAATAGAAAGAAAAACTAATAAATTACCTTATGAAATTATTAAAGAAGCAATATTATGCGATTTTGATTATTATAATTTAATCGGCCCTAGTTTTTCAATGGAAGTAAAAGATAAAAAACCTACAATTGTAAATATAGGATATAAAGAAAGATGTAATCGCAAATTAATAAAAGAATTATTGGTAACAAATTATTTTAGAATAAAATTTACTAAAGGTGTTAAAGAATTAGAATTGTCTAGTGCTTTGAAAAATGTATATGCCATTGCTTGTGGAATATGTGATGGTCTTGGTTATAGATATAATACTAGAATATTAATTATTAGTACGGCAATAGTTGAATTATATAAAATAATTAATCTTAAAAGGACTGGTATTATTGGTACAATTGGAGATTTAATTTTGACCTGTAGTAGTAATGAAAGCCGTAATTTTAAATTTGGACAATTAATAACTAAATACAAAGTAGAAGAAGCTTTAAAAAGAATAGGAGCAACGGTGGAAGGATTAGGAACGGTTGATTCCGTTAAAATGTTTAATAAACCATTATTAAATTTTGTTGATGATGTTATTAAAACCGATAATCCTAAAAAAATTAAATGTAAATTTGATGAGTTTTTAAATAAATTATAACATGGAATATACTATTAATGATGAAAAATTAAGACAAATAAAAGATGAAGTTTTGCTTTGTAAACATTGTGATTTATATAAAGGTAGAAATGGTAATGAATTTTATCCAGTGATTGGGGAAGGTAACCATGAAGCTAATATTATGTTTGTGGGCGAAGCCCCAGGTTTACAAGAAGCCAAAACCGGGAGACCATTTTGTGGTCGAGCTGGTAAGATATTGAGTGAACTTTTGATGTCAATTAATATTAAAAGAGAAGATGTTTATATTGCTAATTTACTTAAATGTCGTCCACCGGATAATCGCGATCCATTGCCAAATGAAATTCAGATTTGTACACATTTTGTAGAAAGACAGATTGAGATTATTAAACCAAAAGTGATTTGTCCCCTGGGGAGATATTCGATGAAATTTTTAATGGAGAAATTTGGTTTAGGTGAGAAGGTAGATGGCATTAGTAAAATTCATGGTCAAATGTTTAAGAGCGGTACAGATTTTAAAGAGATTGTGATTATTCCATTTTACCATCCGGCGGTAGTAGCCTATAATCCATCAATGAAAAAAATATTATTAGAAGATATAAAAATTTTAGAAAAATTTAAATAATTTTTTGAAATTGGCTTTAAAATATTTAAATTATATTAAATCTATAATAAACTAATTAAATAATTAACCATGAAAAATAAAATTATCTTTTTTATACTGCTAGTGACAATTGTAACAATGTATATGGTATATATAAATAGGAAAAATAATAATAATAACAATATAATACCTGAAGAAATATCGGTGTCGACTACAAAAAATACTTCTAAGAATACAATTGCTAATTTAAGTGACTATCCAGATAAAATTTTAGAAATAAAAAAGGAAGTAATAAATAATGAAAATCAATATGTTGTAAGCGGATGGATTAATACTAATGATATTGATGTAATGGCTACTTCAATTAAGATGGATTTATTTCCTTTTAGTTATTCAGTAAATTGCTTGGCAATTGATATGAGTATATCAAAAGATAAAGTATATATAATTAAAGATAACGAAGAAAAACTAATTGCTACGAAAGATACTATTAATTGGCAGAACGACCAATGAATAAATTATAAGGTTTATGCTACGATTAAACAAGAAAGCATGGTTGAACGAGTATTTAAAGGATTAATAGGAGATGAGGTCCAGGCATCATGCCATGCTACAGAAACTTTAAAAAATATTAAAAAAATTGTATTTCAAATGCCAGAAGTAAAAGAAAAACAAACAATAGAAGCAATGGAAATCTATAAGGATGATGAATGAGATTCAGATAGATATACAATAGTAGTTCCAAAAGAAAATCAAAATTTAAGTTTATTAATTAACAATGGTGCAAATACTCACAATCGTTTACCAGAACAGCCGTTTTTAAGAAGTATTTCACTTAACAATCAAAAGATTTTTGTTCGTTTAATTAACGATGAATTGATAGAAATTAAACATATTGCATCTCTGCCTTTTTTTGTTTTTAAAGATTATACATTGGAAGGGAAAACTTATTGCTCTAAGTTTAATCAACATTGTGTATTTAGTATTGAAAAATTAATAGTCAATACCACATTGGAAAAAAATGAAAATAATATAACTGCTCCTTTTGAATATACCTTTAAAGTGGATGACTATATTTATAGTGATAATATTTCATTATCGGCAGATGAAGGTATACTTGATTATTTAAATTTAAAATATAAATCAACAACGATTAATGTAAAAGATGTTTTAGATAATAATATAAATATAGAAGAAAAAAATGGACGTAAACATATTTCAGGCGATCTATATGTTAAAGGAAAAACAATTTGTGAAATTGATAAAACAAAACCTAATTTAAATTGTATAATAGAACCGGCAGTTATAGAGATGAAATAAACTATAAAATTAATCACAACGGTAATTAGTACCGTTGTGATTATCAAATCTAGTATATTTTGATTAATATTTTCATATTTTACTTAGATTTTGACTGGTGTGATTTAACAAATTGTATAAATTATGGAAATTTGATATAATTGTAATAATATTAATTTGGTTAATATGAAGAATAAAAATTTGATTTATTTGGCTGTTTTGATAGTAATCGTTGTTTTAATTATAATATTAAATAAGCTTGATATTATACGTATTAATTTTAATGTGCCAAATACTATCAATACTAGTACATCGATGCCATTAGATAATGAAAACATAAATTCGTTAAAAGGAACAACATCTAGTTTCTCGGATTTATCTAAATGTAAAAAGGAAGTTATAGATAATAATGAATTTAATGTTTTTGAAGGATGATCGGATAATTTTAGTTCTTATACTCAAGAGGGTGTTAGCAAATTTAATATTTATAATATAAAGATATCGGACGATAATTATAATGCCGAAATATCAGCAAATTTTTCCAAGGTTTATATTATGGAAAATGGAGCAGAAAGAAAATTAAATATGGATGAATTCGATTGATACGGAGAAGATCTTTGAAATTTTAAGGTATATTATAAAGTGGTATCACTGGACGATTCTTTGAGCAACAGTTGTCCTGGCTGAGAAGAGGATTTAACAAATTCGTTTGTTTATAAAATTGTCATGCAAAAACCAATAATAGAACGTCAAACTATTACTGCAAATCAATGGCAATGTGCTGGGAATGATTTTATAAGTTTATGGCATGATGGTACTTGGATTTTTGCCAATGATATAACTCTTAATGAAGGCTGTAATATAAAATTTGCTAATCGTAGTGATTACTCATATATTACTAAATGTGATTTTCTTGATCCAGTGTTGGTTAACTCGATAAAAGTAGAAGGCAATTTAGCCCATTCTAAATTTAATGGCACTAGCTTTTTGTATGCAGATAATATTTATTTTGATACAAAATTATCGATAGACAAAGATACTAATATATCAATGAGTAATTTTGTATATAATAGTAAAGATTTTGCCGAAGATATGCAATCTTTTGATTTGATAAATTATAATATGAATAATTATTGAAAAACACGAAAGAAAACTGTGGTTAATAAATATTATCTTCAACCCTATATCGATAATTGCTATGGTCGTTGTACTTTTTATTGATGCGGTAATTTGCTTATCGATATTTCTGATAATATAAGCGATAACACATCCTTAGCTTATTTAATTAATCACGTGGAACAAAAACAAGTTGATTATAGTGTGAAAAATGGCGTTATAGATCAGGCTATTAGTTTGGATTTTAAAGCTAAAGGAACATTGTATTGTGGGCGTTTGGTTAATTTTATGAGTAATAACCAATATGCCTGTGTTTTGAAGCCCGATACAGTGACCGTTTCAAAAGTAAGCAATTAAATTATATGGAACCACTAGCTTCAAAAATAAGACCAAAAAATTTGGATGAGTTTGTAGGTCAAGAGCATTTGGTAGGGATGGATAAACCATTAAGACGGGCTATTGAACAAGGTCATTTGTTTTCATTTATTTTATGAGGCCCGCCAGGAGTAGGAAAAACAACGTTGGCAAAAATTTATGCTAAAAGTTTAAAAGCTGAACTTTTTGAATTATCAGCGGTATCGGCTGGTAAAGATGATATTCGCAAAATTGTTAAACAAGGAGATTTAATTAATAAGATTTTATTTTTAGATGAAATTCATAGATTTAATAAAGCTCAACAAGATTTTTTATTACCTTATGTGGAAAGCGGGGAACTAACGCTTATCGGGGCTACAACTGAAAATCCAAGTTTTGAAGTTATTTCACCATTACTTTCAAGGTGCCGAGTTTTTGTTTTAAATGAATTGACGGATGAAAATATCAAAACCATTTTGAAGAGAACAAAAATTAAAATGGATAAAAAATCGGTTGATTGATTGGTCAATATGGCTAATGGCGACGCCAGGCAAGCGATCACTGTTCTAGAAAATTGTTTGAATTTGTATAAAGAAATAAATATTGAAAATTTAAAAAATACATTACAATCAAAATTTTTAAGATATGACAAAAGGGCTGAAGAACATTATAATTTAATTAGCGCCTATATTAAAAGTATGCGAGCCAGTCAAGTAGATGCAGCATTATATTATTTAGCTAGACTAGTAGAAGGAGGTGAGGATCCAAAATTTATTGCTAGACGTATGGTAGTTTTTGCTAGTGAAGATATTGGTGTAGCTGTGCCAACAGCATTGGTGGTGGCAAACGAAGTGTTTAGGGCGGTGGATACAATCGGGATGCCTGAAGCTCAAATTAATTTAGCTCACGGAACGGTTTATTTAACGAATTGCAAAAAAGATCGAAGTGCTTACAATGCTTTTTTTGAAGCTATGGAAGATGTAAAAAATTATGGTAATTTACCAATACCGCTTAAAATACGAAATCCCGAGACAAAATTGATGAAAGAATTAAATTATGGGAAAGGTTATGAAAAATATGATAAGGAATCGTATTTGCCAGATAAAATAAAAAATAAAAAATATTTTAAAAAATAACTATGAAAAATATATTATTAGTTTTATCCACAGTAATTATGCTATGATCCTATATATTAGGGATTTATAGTATTATAAGAGGTAATTTTCGTCCACAAAGAATGACAAGATTTTTAATATTGGTATTTTCTGCAATTTATGTAATATCATTATTTGTTCAAGGAGACAGAAATGCTATTTGATTGGCGTTGGTATCATTAATAAGTACTTTAGTGATATTTTTATTATCAATTAAAAAGGGTATGGGTGGTTTTGCTAAATTAGATATAATAGTATTAGTAATAGTGGTTTTTTCAATAATTGTTTGAAAAATAACCAACAATCCGGTTTTGGGACTTACTATGTCTTTAGTGGCGGATTTAACCTCTTATATTCCTACATTTGTAAAGGTCTGAAAATTTCCCGAAACAGAAGAATGAAAATTTTATGCTTCTGTTGTTCTAGCAAATTTTTTAAATCTTTTGTCAATTTCTAATTATACTTTTAGCAAAATTATTTTACAATCTTATTTGTTAGGAGTGAATGCTACTATAATTTTAATCATAGTTTTTAGAGAGCGTATCTTAAAGAAGAATATTTGCAAATAGAATTTGATTTTCAAAATATTAGTGTGCTTGATTTATATAATAAATATCTTAACCTAATAAATACTTTTCTCAAAAATAGAATTGAAATTGTAAATCAATTAAAAATTAATTTAAAAAATAAAAAATAAATATACTGTTGATTTTTGAGGTAATTATGTTAATATATGGTTAGAAATTTATAGAAAGGAGATGAATAATGCCATTAGCAATATTTATTAAGCCACGAGCCGAGGATTTAGAAATGCAAAGAATTTGGCGATTATTAAAAAATAATCCACCAATTTATGGTAAAACTATAATTCATCGTTGGTATTATGGTGGGTATGTGCATATTTCTTGTGCTTTTCAATGCAAAGTTGAATCATTACTCAATATTGTTTCAGAGCATGATTTAGAAATTTGGCTCAAAATATCTGTGAAACAGTTAAAACAGCAAAATTTTATTAATTTTTCTATGGAACAAGTTATGGTGATAACCAATGATAATGAACCAATTGCTTAAAAGCGGGAATGAAAATCACTCTCGCTTTTTTGATGTTTTTTTGATAGAATGGACTAGTAAAACAGAATATTATGGAAAAGGAAAAAGAATTTTTAATTTTAAATGTTACCCCCTATTTTTTAGAAAGGGATGAAGTTTGATTTAAAAAAAATGAAACAAAGTTAAAAAATGCAATTAAAAGACAATCGTGATGAGGTGACAAAGGATTATTAATTTATCAAGGCCAAAAAATTGTTCAATCTACTTTAATTAAAGCGATTAATGATTTAAATTTTGAAAAAGTTGATTTTGTAAGATTTAAAGGTGAATATAGCGTTCGAGGCAATATTGTTGATATTTTTACAATCAATTATCTAAAACCAATTAGAATTGAATTTGTGTCAAACTATGTTTCGGATGTTGATTTTATGGAAGTTAGAGAAATAGAGCCAGAGTATATTAAAAAAAGAGAAAAATTGTTGAAACATTTGCCAGAGCTCAAAGGTTTAAGAGATGGTGATTATGTGGTTCATATTGATCATGGCATCGGCATTTTTAGAGGTTTTTTTGAAGAAAATGAACAAAAGTATTTTGATATTGAATATGCGCCACCTAGTAATAGCAATAATCCGGATAGATTGCTGGTGCCACTGGATAAGAGTGAAAAATTAAATTTATATTATGGGTTTGATAAACCAACCATTCATCGATTATCAACTCAAACTTGGTTTAATACTAAGAAAAAAGTTAAAGAAGATTTAATTAAATTAGCAGGTGAACTTTTAAGGTTATATGCTAAGGTAAATTTAGCTAAAGCGCCAAAACTTGAAAAAGACGACTATTTAGAAGAAGAATTTAGAAAAACATTTGACTATTCAGAAACACCTGATCAAGAAAAAGCTATTGATGAAGTTTTAAGTGATTTAGAAAAAGACGAGCCAATGGACAGATTGGTTTTAGGTGATGTTGGTTTTGGCAAGACCGAAGTGGCACTGCGGGCATCTTTTCGATCAGTAATAAATAAAAAACAAGTAATTGTATTGGCGCCTACAACTATTTTGGCTAAGCAGCATTTTGAAAATTTTTCCGAAAGAATGAAAAAATTTGATATAAAAATAGCCATGCTATCGCGTATGCAAAAACCAAAGGAAGTAAAAACAATATTACAAAATTTAAAAAATGGGAAAATAGATATTGTGATTGGCACTCATAAATTACTTGGAAAGGCAATTACTTTTAAAGATTTAGGACTATTGATTATTGATGAAGAGCAAAGATTTGGGGTCAAACAAAAAGAAAAATTGAGGAGCAATTATGAAAATGTTCATATTTTAAATTTATCCGCTACACCAATTCCAAGAACTTTAAATATGGCATTGTCCGGTTTTAAAAAAATATCAAACATTTTAACTCCGCCAATTAATCGCCAGGAAATACAAACTTATATTTTACCTTATAAAGATGATTTGGTGGTGAACGCTATTTCGGATGAAATAAAACGAGGTGGTCAAGTTTTCTATATTCATAATAGAGTGGCTAATATTTATAATGAAGTAGTGAGATTACAAAAACTATTGCCAAAGGTGTCGATTGAATTTTTGCATGGTAGATTGTCTGAAAACCAAATATTAAAAGTTATGGATGATTTTAAAAATAATAAAATTCAAGTTTTGGTAACTACGGTAATTGTTGAAAATGGTTTGGATTTAAGTAATGTAAATACTTTGATTGTGGATGATGCAACTCGGTTTGGTTTATCACAATCCTATCAACTTCGAGGTAGAATCGGACGAGGAATAACTAAGGCCTATGCTTACTTTTTATATAATAAAGATTTGAAAGATAAAGCCAAACAAAGATTGGAAGCATTGAAAGAAGCAAATTATTTGGGAGCAGGGTATCAAATTGCTATGAAAGATTTAGAATTACGTGGTTCAGGAAATATATTGGGCAAAGAACAATCAGGAAATATTAATAAAATAGGTCTTAATTTGTATTGTCAAATGTTGAATGAGACAATGGAGGCATTAAATACGTAAATAGTAATTAGTAAGTAGTAATAAAAAGAGTAAATAGTAATTAGTAATGAAAAGAGTAATTAGTAAAAATGTAATATTCTAATAATCTTATTATTGTATTTTCTTTTTTACTATTGTCTTCCCATCGTCTTACCATTGTTTTACTGCTGTATTCCAGTTGTTTTCCTAATTACTAATTATCATTTGTCAATTACTCTTTCTGCTTTGTATTTGCTAAGAAAATAGTTTGACATTTTAAGTATAGTGATATAAGATTAATTCAATATTAGGGGCATAGTTCAATGGTAGAATAGCGGTCTCCAAAACCGTGGATCCCCGTTCGAATCGAGGTGCCCCTGCCTCCGGCAGGCAGGCCTGCCTACGGTAGGTAAACCTGCCTTTGGCAGGCAGGCCTGCAAACAGAAAACATCATCTGAAAAGATGGTGTTTTTTGGTTTGACAAAAGATATTTATTGTGTTAATGTTTTTTTAGAAAATTCAACAATTTATATATAAGGAGATGAAATATGCCATTAAAAGAAGATTTATTAAAAATATATGACTTGGTTAGTCATTTTTCAGAAGGATTAGCTGCAGTTAAACAGGGCGAGAAATATTTTCACATTAAACCTGACGGCGCTCCTGCGTATGAAGAAAGGTTTGATTGGGTCCTTCATTTTTCAGAAGGATTAGCTTTAGTAAAACAAGCAAACCAATGTTTTCATATCAAGCCTGACGGTGTCCCTGCTTATGAAGAAAGGTTTAACAGTGTTCGTTCTTTTTCAGAAGGATTAGCTGCAGTTAAACAGGGCAAGAAATGTTTTCACATTAAACATGATGGTACCCCTGCTTACGAAGAAAGGTTTGATGATTCTGCGTCTTTCTTAGAAGGATTGGCTGCTGTTAAACAATTTGGACAATGGTTTCATATCAGACCTGATGGGACCTCTGCTTACGAAGAAAGGTTTGGTAGGGTTGAATCTTTCTTTGAAGGAGTAGCTGCAGCAGAACAAGATGGAGAACGTTTTCATATTCAACGTGATGGTACCCCTGCTTACAAAGAAACGTTTGACTTGGTTAGTTATTTTTCAGAAGGGTTGGCAAGTGTTAAACAAGGCAAGATATGGTTTCACATTAAACATGATGGTACCTCTGCTTACGAAGAAAGGTTTGACTGGGTTAGTTCTTTTTCAGAAGGATTAGCTGCAGTTAAACAAGGCAAGATATGGTTTCACATTAAACATGATGGTACCCCTGCTTACGAAGAAAGGTTTGATGTTGTTCAATGTTTTGTAAAAGGGTTGGCTGTGGTTAAACAAAATAGGAAATGGTTTCATATCAAATTTGATGGTACTCCTGTTCAAAAATAAAAGTGAAGATAGCAAAAAAGGACACCGGCGATCGGCCAGGACCTTTTTTATTTTAGTTTAACAACATCAATTATATTTTCTATGAAGAAAGTTATGGCTTTGTCTAGCCACCCCTGCCTTCGGCAGGGGTGGCATGCATTTGACTTATGAATGAAAATATGTTACAATGTAAATAACTTGTTTTTTTGTTCTTTCTAAATATATGCCGGCGGGCTAATACGCAAAGGAGACAAATGAAAAATATAAAAGTAACAAAGAGGGGAAATGATTATCATGCCTGTTTAGTTGAACAACCTGATATTTGGGGTTGTGGTAGAAGCATCGATGAGGCTATCGGTGATTTAATTAGAAATCATCAAGATACATTTGATATTACGATACACGAATGGTGATTTATACTGGGCATTTGTAGCATAATGGAACAGGGAAAACCTGTTCCTTTTTTATTTAGCGATTAATATATAACTTGAATATTTTGGGTAAATTTGATAGAGTATGGGTGTTAATAAAAAATTAATAATTTGCTATGAAAAAGATTATAACGATTGTTTTTATTGCTATTGTTATATTGGCTTTGGTGATTACTTTTATTTATTTTAAAAATAAAAATACATCTAAAACTACAACTATGAATACAGAACCATATGTTAAAACCGTTATTTTAAAAGAAGGTAATGGGGATGAAGCTGTTAATGGCAGCCGGGTTACAGTTAATTATACTGGTTGACTTACCAATGGTAAAAAATTTGACTCAAGCTTAGATAGAAATAGGCCATTAGAATTTACTTTAGGAAATAGCGAAGTGATTGAAGGTTGAGAGAAAGGAGTATTGGGTATGAAAGTCGGAGAAATTAGAAGATTAGAGATTCCTTCAAAAATGGCTTATGGCGAGCAAGATTTGGGGATTATTCCACCAAATTCGGATTTAGTTTTTGAAGTCGAATTATTAAAGGTTACGAAGTAATTTGACCTTGCAATTCATTAGATTTTATGATATAATTACTTGTATAAAATAAATCATTCAAATATGGGGATTTTTAGAAAAATTAAGAATGTTTTTAAAGAAGCATTTTTGGAATTAAAAAAAGTGCATTGACCAACCAAAAAGGAAGCTAGAGTTTTAACTGGTGCTGTGCTTGTGATTACAATTTTTTATGCTTTGCTATTAACAAGTATGGATTTTGGTTTGGCAGAATTATTAAAAATTATTATTATTAAATAACTTTTATGGCTCGTCAGGAATTAGATTTAGGTAAAAATTGATATGTGCTTCACACTTCACCGGGTTATGAAGAAGCCGTGGCTAAAAATTTGAAATCAAGAATCGAAGCTTTTGATTTAGCTGATAAAGTTTTTGATGTTTTGGTACCAATAGAAAAGAAAATTAAAATTAAATCGGGTAAACGTCAAACGGTGGAAGAAAAGATTTTTCCTGGTTATGTGTTTGTGGAAATGTTGGTGGATGATACTTCTTGATATGTGGTGCGTAATACTCCACATGTAACTGGATTTATCGGTGCGGGAACAACTCCACTACCAGTGGATCAAGGCGAAATGAATATTATTTTTCAACGAATTGGAGGAGCGGAACCACATTATAAAATTAATTTTGATATTAAAGAAAGAGTAAAAATTACTGATGGCCCGTTTAAAGATTTTGAAGGTGTGATTGAAGAAATTGATAATGAAAAAGGTCGGATTAAAGTTTCAGTTGGTATTTTTGGCAGAGAAACTCCAGTTGATGTTGATTTCTTACAAATAAGTAAATTATCTTAATAACTAGAAAATAAAAATTATATTATGGCAGAAAAGAAAATAAAAGCACAAATTAAATTAGAAATTGCCGCTGGGGCCGCTAATCCAGCTCCACCCGTTGGTCCAGCTTTGGGACAACACGGTGTTAATATTCAAGAGTTTTGTTCAGCTTTTAATGCTCAAACTCAAGAAAAAAAGGGAGATATTATTCCTGTAGAAATTACTGTTTATGAAGACAGAACTTTTTCTTTGGTTTTTAAAGAACCACCAGTAGCTAGCTTAATTTTAAAAATGGCTAATATCCAAAAAGGATCAGCTAATCCACTAGAAAAGAAAGTCGCCAAAATTACTAAAGATCAAGCTAGAGAAATTGCTCAAAGAAAAATGGTTGATCTTAATGCTAATGATATTGATGCAGCCGTTAAAATTGTTGAAGGCACAGCTAGAAGTATGGGGATAGAAGTACAATAGAAAATCAAAGAGTAAGTGGTAAAAAGTAATTAGTAATTAAAAGAGTGAATAGTAATAAAAAGAGAAAAGAGTAATACAATAGTAAAACAATTGTAAAGCAGTAGTAAGACAGTAGTAAAAGAAAGAGTAAAAAGTAAATAGTAATTGGTAAATAGTAAAAAGTAATAAAACAATATTCCAATATTCAATATTCAAAAACCAAAAAACCATGACAATTAAGTCGTGGTTTTTTGGTTGAATAAAAATTGCGATTATGTTATAATGTCTTTAATATCAAAAAATAAATATTTTTAATGATTAGCGAAGAAATACGAAAAAAATATATGCCGACAATTGGCCTGGAAATTCATTTTGAGCCAAAAACCAAACATAAAATGTTTTGTAATTGTTTAAATGATCCCGATGAAACTATTCCGAATAAAAATGTTTGTCCAATTTGTTTAGCTCATCCCGGAGCACTGCCAACAATTAATAAAGAAGCTATTGAGTCTATTTTAAAATTGGGTATGGCTCTTGATTGTACAATTCCAGAAGTGGCACGATTTGATAGGAAAAATTATTTTTATCCAGATTTACCAAAAAGTTATCAAATTACTCAAGCCTTTTTACCTTTTTGTCAAAATGGTAAGTTAACACCATTTTTAGAGGACAACATTGAAGAAGTGTTAATAAAGGAAATTCATTTAGAAGAAGATACTGGAAAACTGTTGCATAATGGGGATAAAACTTTAATTGATTATAATCGAGCTTCTCGACCTTTGATTGAGCTCGTTACACAAGCTTGTATACATGATGGTAAGACCGCTCGGGTGTTTGCAGAAAGTTTACAAGTTATATTAAGAAGTTTAAATATTTCAGATGCGGATATGGAAAAAGGGCAAATGAGAGTTGAAGTGAATGTGTCGGTTAGTCAGGATGATAAATTAGGAACAAAAACAGAAGTCAAAAATATTAATTCCTTTAAATCAGCCGAGAAAGCAATTGATTATGAAATTGAAAGACAAATTGAATTATTGGAAAAAGGTGAAAAGATTTTGCAAGAAACCAGAGGGTGAGACGATACAAACACATGCACAATATCTCAGCGTATTAAAGAAGGGGCTGATGATTATCGATATTTTCCTGAACCCGATCTACCCAATATAATTGTACGTGGCGAAAATGGGATGTTTGATTTAGAAAAATTGAAAAATGATTTAGGCGAACTACCAAACAATAAAAAGAATAGATTGATGAATGAATATGGTTTGATATCAAATAAAGCTACATTTTTGGTGGTTAATAATTTAATTAGTGATTTTTTTGAAAAAACTAACGTTGAATTAAAAATATTAATTGGTGATAATCTAGTGACTGATCAAACTGTTAATTTAATTTATAATTATTTAGTGACCGATATTTTGGGAGGATTAGTAAATAAAAATTTAACCTTTAATGATTTAAAAATTTCACCTATTGAATTTGCAAAATTAATTAAATTGTTAGTTGAGAATAAATTGTCATCAAGAGGTGCAAAAATTATTTTAGAAAAAATGCTGATGGGTGAAAAAGACCCAGAAACAATAATGAAAAATAATAATTTGGAGCAAGTTTCCAATGATGAAGAATTACAAAAAATGATTGAACTAGTTTTAAATGAAAATGATAAATCAGTTCAAGAATATAAATCGGGAAAAGTGACAGTACTGCAATTTTTAATTGGTAAAACTATGGCTAAAACCAAAGGATCGGGCAATCCGGAAAAAATAAAAGAATTACTAGAAAAAATGTTATAGTAGTATAATCTCATGAAACAAATTCAAAATCAAAGACAATAATAAAACCCGCCACGACTAACCAAAGGTTAGTGTGGGCCTGCCTGCCGGTAGGCAGGGGCTAGCCCCGCTTCGCTCCACAACCAACCAGAGGTTGGTGTGGGGGCTAGCAATATTCAATATCCAACGTTTTAAAAAATTAAATAAAAATATGATATAAAACAGCCAATATTGTTATAAATGTTGGCTGTTTTTTATTAAAAAGGGACTTGTATTTTAGGTACTTTTTTGGTATAATGATGTAGATTTATTTAATAATCCAATCGTAAAAAATATCTGTTTTTTCTTAGGTTTTAAGTTACGATTTAACATTTTTAACATGAAAAATTTGAAGGGTTATTTGTTAGAATTAGTGGAAGTGATTGCAATTGCTTTATTAATTGTTATACCAATTAGAATGTATTTAATTACACCGTTTTTTGTTAGGGGGCAAAGTATGGAGCCGAATTTTGAAGATGGTGATTATTTAATTATCGATAAATTGAGTTTTAGAGTTTCGGAACCAAAGCGTGGTGATATTGTAGTCTTTAAAGCTCCACTAGATGCCAAGAGTTTTTATATCAAAAGAATTATTGGCATGCCAGGAGAAACAGTTGTTGTTTCCGAAGGAAAAGTTAAAATTATTAATGATGAACATTTAGATGGTTGGGAATTAAGTGAAAAATATTTGGAAAATCATTTTAACACTCCAGGCAATATTCAGATTAAATTGAATGTTGGTGAATATTTTGTGATGGGTGATAATCGGGAGGCCTCTTACGATTCTCGAGAATGAGGCAGTTTAAGAGCTGATAAAATTGTTGGCAAAGTTTGATTAAGACTAGCACCAATTAATAAAGCTCAAGCGTTTTTTGTAACGCAATATTAATAATTATAAATATTAGTGATGGCAAAAAAAGGTATACGGTTTGTGGATATTAAAGAAAAATTGAATCACAAAACTGATTCAAAGCGTAGTATCAAAACTAATAAAAATATAACATTAAAAACCGTTAGTAAAACTAAAGATGTTTTCGGGCATAATTTAAAATTATGGAAATTACTAGAACACAAAATAGAAAAAATTTTGAATTTTTATCAATATAACAAAATAGAAACACCCATGATAGAATATACAGAATTAATTTTAGGGGGTATTTTAAAAAATGAAGCCGAAAATAAAAAACAGTTTTTTCTAGTGGATAAGGTCGGTGAAAAATCGATAATTTTGAGACCGGAATTAATTTCAAGTATGATCCGAAGTTATTTCGAAAATAAAATGCAGAATCAAAATCAACCAGTTAAGATGTATGAACTGGGCCAAGTGTTTTGAGACAAAACCGATAGTATTTTTAGCCAATTTTATCAATTAAGCTTAGAAGCCATTGGGGACGAAAGTCCAATTGTGGAAGTGGAAATGATTAATACCATTAAAAAGTTACTCGAAGAATTTAAGATTAATAATGTTAATTTTGAGATTAATAATATTGGTTGTGAGCATTGTCGAGATTTGTATGTTAAAGAGATAAAAAAGTTTTACAAAGAGAAAAAAACTAAATTGTGTAGTAAATGCAAAAAAGCTTTAAAAGAAAATATTTGAGATATATTTAATTGTCATGAAGAGAAATGTAAAGCTTTAAGATCAGGACTTACTAATTTTGAAGAATTTTGATGTAATGATTGTAAAAATCATTTTTCAACTATTGTTGAATATTTAGAATTTTTGAAAATTCCTTATGAAATTAATTCAAAATTATGAGGAGTCGGGCAATTTGAAAATAAATTTGTTTTTAAAATCAATTATAATGAAGGTGATAAAAAGAAAACTATTGGTCATGGTTTTAGGCATGATGATTTAGTGAAGACCATAAGTAATAATGGTAAGCATGGTATGGGAGTAACTTTGGATGTAAATACCTTATTTAAAATGATTCGAGATCAAAAAGCCGATAAAGAAGATAAAGATTTTTCAGTATTTTTAGTTCAAATTGGCGATACCGCTAAAAGAAAAGCATTTGAAATTGTAGAGAACCTAAGAAAAGAAAATATTTTAGTTAAAACTAATTTAAGTAAGGATAGCTTGCGAGCTCAAATCGCTATTGCTGAAAAAGAAAAAGTAAATTGCATTTTGGTGATTGGTCAAGAGGAAGTAATGAGAGGAGAAGTGATAATTCGTGATTTTCAATCAGGGTTGCAAGAAAGTGTTTCTTTTGCTAAACTAATACCAAATTTAGTGAAAAGAAAGAACCAAATTAATTAATAAAATTTAAATAAAAGAAAGAATAATGGCTATTAAAATTACTAAGAAAGATAAAGAATCAACTTCAGCTTTTTTGTATAGAGTTAGTCAAGTGATACAAAAAAGTGGTGTTTTATTGGAAGCTAATAAACATCAAACCGCTGCCAGAAAAAACAATGAAAGAGGGAAAAAATTATCAGCAATCCATAAATTAAAAGTTCGAAAAGAAATCGAACATAAGAAAAAAATGGGTATATCTTTAAAAAAATAATATTATGGGATTTGAGTGTTTTGTGTTTGATGAATTTGGAATTGATGATTGACAACGAAAAATTATTGATAAAATTGTTTCTAAAATTTTTAAAACCGATTCATTTTGTCAAATTTTAAAATCAAAAAAGATAAAGAATGTTGAATTTTCTTTGGTCTTGTTAGAAGATAAGCCGGCCAAAAAAATAAATAATAACTTTCGGCATAAAAATAAAATTCCAGATATTTTATCTTTCCCATTTAAAGAAAAAGAAAGTGACAAAACTATTTTAGGAGATATAATTATTACACCACATCAACTGGGAAAAAATTATAAAGATGCTATCGAAGGTTATCAAAAATTATTGATTCATGGTTTGCTTCATTTGTTAGATTTTGATCATATTAAAAATTCTGATTTTAAAAAAATGTATTCTTGAGAAAAAACTATTTTTCAAGAATTAAACAATTAGTTAAAATTAATATTTATGAAAAATGCCTTTTTGTCTTTAGACATTGGAAGTAACAATATATATGCAGTTTTGTTTAAATACGAACAAAAGCCGCAAATATTATTTTCAATTAAACGACCATCCAATGGTATTAGAAAAGGTGATGTTCAAAATATTAATGAAGTGGTAAACAGTGTTAGTGATTTATTAGAAGAAATTGAGCAAGCAACAGCTACCAATGTTTCACAAATAGTTATTGGTATTGGTGGCACAAAAATTAACATGAATAATAGTCGCGGTATTGCCTATATTTCTGGACGTAACAATACCGTTGATAAAGAAACAATTTTTAGAGCTCAAAATTCATCGAAGGCTTTATGCTTACCACCCGGAAGAGCCACACTCCATGCTATTCCACAAAAATATATAATTGACGGTAATGAATTTGATGTAGAACCTTTGAACATGACTGGCATGAGATTGGAAGTTGAAAGCGCAATTATTGATGTTGACCTAATGATGATGAATCACATCGCTCAATTAAGTGATAGTTTGGGTATTAGAATACCAACTATTTTTGCTAGTCCACTATCGGGATGTTTTTCAACGTTAAATAAACGTGAGAAAGATTTAGGTGTTGTGGGAATTGATTTGGGAGCTAGCACAACAACCATGACGGTTTTTGAAGAAGATAAATTAATATTTATGAAAGTGCTACCAATTGGTTGCGGAAAGATTAGTGATGATATTTGTTTGTTTTTACAAATACCGCATGATGATGGTGAAAAAATTAAAATTACAGTTGGCGAAGCTTATCCGGATAAAGTGCCAAATCAAGAAATTATTAAATTAAGTGATTTTTGTGCTAATGAAGAAAAAAGTTTTAAAAAGAAAGATTTAGCAACGGTAATTTCGGCACGACTTGAACAAATTTTTGATTTAGTTAACAAGGAACTTAAACAAATTAATAAATATGCTAATTTGCCAGGTGGAGCTGTGCTTTATGGCGGAGGGGCAATGACAAAACATATTGTGGAATTAGCTAGAGATTGTTTAAAACTACCAGTAAGAATTGCTCAGCCAGAATTTGGAGGATTTATTAGCGATGATCCAGGTTTTGCGGTCTCAATCGGTAATATTAAGTTTTTCTGCGAAGACAAAGATGATAATGAATTTAATAATGAAGGAAAAGGTGGTGGCTTAATTGCCAAGATTTTAAAGCGTTTTGATGTAAAATATTAATAAACAATCTTTTAACAACTGATTATGGTAAATACTAATATAGCTAGTGAAAATGATAACGAAGTTGTTCGCTCGTCGAATGTAACTAGCGCTAAACCTAAGGTAAAAATCAAGATTATTGGTATAGGTGGGGCTGGTGGTAATATTTTAACTCGTATGTATAAGAAAAAAGCTGACGGTGTTGATTTTGTGGCTGTTAATACTGACACTCAAGGTTTACATTTTACAAAAGCCGATGAAAAAATAAATATTGGTTTAAATATTACGCGTGGTTTAGGAGCTGGCATGGATCCAGAAATTGGAAGACAATCGGCTGAAGAAAGTTCAAAAGAAATTACCGATATGTTAGGCAAACCCGATTTAATTTTTATTGCATCTGGCTTAGGTGGTGGTACTGGCAGTGGAGCTGCACCAATTATTGCTAAGATCGCAAAAGAAACGGGCGCAATTGTTGTAGCGGTTGTGACTAAACCATTTTTCTTTGAAGGACCAAAGAGAATGGATATTGCTAATGAATCTTGAGAAAAATTATATCAAAATGTTGATTCGATGATCACAATTAATAATGATCGAATATTTAATGTTATTGATAAAGATACTCCGATACTAGATGCTTTTAAACAAATTGATGAAATTTTAAAACAGGGTGTGCAAGGTATTTCGGATTTAATAAATTATCCTGGTCTTATTAATTTGGACTTTGCTAATTTAAAAACTATTTTAAAAAATTCGGGTGAATCGATTATTGGTATTGGTAGAGCGGTTGGAAAAGATCGAGCGGTTAAATCAGCGAAGATGGCAATTGAATCACCATTACTAGATTTATCAATTAACGGGGCTTCACGTATTTTATTTAATATTAGTGGTGCGAACGATTTGTCATTATCGGAAATAACGGAAGCAGCTCGTATTATTACTGACAATGCGGCTAAAGATGCGAAGATAATTTTTGGAGCTTCTTATGACAATGAATTAAAAAACGGCGAAATTAAAATTACAGTTATTGCGGGTGGCTTTAATAACGATAAAGAAGCGGAAAAAATAGTAACCAATGATCAATTTATTTCTTTTTTCAAAAAAGATAGCGATGATTTTTATAATTTAAATCAAAAATCGGATGATGATGAAGAAATTGATAATCGACGTACAAAAATAGAAGTTAAAAAAGAAAATGAGGAAGAAATTGAAGAATTGGATGAAGAAAAAAATGAAATTAATGAAGATGACGATACTGATATTCCACCATTTTTGAGAAAATTTAAAAAATTAAAATAGTAATTTGTCAAGAATATAGATTTTTTGGTTTTTAGAAAAAATTGCTCAAAAACACGTTAAAGTCAACCCTTTTAAGGGGTTGACTTTTTCTTTGGATTCTATATAATATTCTTACCATTTTAACTAAGGTGGAAAAGGTCAAAATTTTAAAAAAATTTAAGAAAGCATTATGCCTAAAAATAAAAAAATAGCCAGAAAGGTAACAAAAAAAATTGTTGCCAAGAAAAATGTCAAAAAAGTTGATAAAAAAGAAACTGAAGAAACAAAAAGTTTGAACAATCACATCAGAAATATAAAAACTCGAGACGGTTTGATAAATAAATTTGATATTCAGAAAATTCGTAATGCTATTTTTAAGGCCTTTACCACAACTGACGAAGGAAATGAAAATATAATTGGTAAAGTTTTAGAAAAAACACTTTTTATATTAAATAAAAGATTTAATAAAGATGAAAATCCAAGTGTTGAAAATATTCAAGACATTGTGGAGGAAAGTTTAATGTTACTTAATTGTACGGAAACAGCTAAAAATTATATTTTGTATCGTGAACAACGTCGTCGAGTTCGAGAAAGCAAATTAGCAACAGATGAAGCGGTGGATATTATTGATGAATATTTACAAGAACTTGATTGAGAAGTAAAAGAAAATAGTAATACAACTTATTCACTACAAAGTATGAATAATTATGTAGCTAACTATGTTTCAAAAAAATATTGATTAAATAAAATTTATCCAGGTGAAATTAGAAAAGCTAGTCGCGAAAATTTCTTTCACATTCATGATTTAGGAACAATCGGCGCTTATTGTTGCGGATGGGATTTATATGATTTACTTAAAAAAGGTTTTGGTGGTGTGCCAAGTAAAATTCAATCAAAACCAGCAAAACATTTTCGAACCGCTCTAGGCCAAATTGTAAATTATTTTTATACTTTGCAAGGCGAAGTGGCTGGAGCCCAAGCTTTTTCAAACTTTGATACTTATTTAGCTCCATTTATTAGATACGATCGTTTAAATGAAAGTGAAATTAAACAAGCATTACAAGAATTTATTTTTAATTGTAATGTTCCAACTAGAGTGGGGTTTCAATGTTTATCACAAGATACAGAAATTTTAACCAATGAAGGTTGAAAGAACTATGAAGAAGTAAATGAAGGCGATACAATTAAAACTTTTAATTTAGATAAACAAATAATTGAAGAAAAGAAAATATCCTATATTTTTAGAAAAAAATATACCGGCGAAATGTATAATTTGAAAAACCGAATACAAGATCAATTAATTTCACCAAAACATAGAGTGGTGAGAAAATTATTTAATTCTAATAAATATGTTTTAGAGCCAATTGAAGATGTTTTGAAGCTAAAATCGCCTGTAATTATCCCGGTTTCAGCCAAAAATGTGTTAAAAGATGCTAAAATTAGTGATGAGCAAATTAAATTAATGGCTTGGATTATTAGCGAGGGCACAATAGAAAGATCAACAAAATATCGTTCAGCTTTTAGAGTTTCTATTTATCAATCTAAGGTCAAAAACCCTAAAAATTATGATGAAATTAAAAATTTGTTGAAAAAATTTAAATTAAATTATTCTACTTATGCATCTTCATCGTTGGGAGACGAAGTAGAGCGTTTTAGATTGGACGCTAGTAGTTCTAAAACAATTCATGGTTGGTTTGGAACAAAAGATAATGTTCATTTTATTCCGGATATTTTACTTAATATGAGTGAAAGACAATCAAGATTATTTATTGAAACTTATTTAAAGGGCGATGGATTTGAAGATTGTAAAATTACAGTAACGGACATCGAATTATTGGATGCAATGCAAATTATATGTGTTAATGCTGGTTATGGTTTTACTGTTTTGAAACGTAAACCAACAATTGGAACTAAAGACATATTTGTCCTGAGATTAATCAAACATCAAGAATCCTATATTAATAAAATTGAAAAAATAAAATATAGTGGGGTTATTTGATCGGTACATACTGATAATGAAACTGTAATCGCTAGAAGAAAGGGAAAAGTATTTATTACCGGTAATACTCCATTTACAAATATTACTTGCGATCTTAAATGTCCAACTCATTTAAAAGAGATGCCAGCGATAATTGGTGGTGAATTACAAAAAGAAAAGTATGGTGAATTTCAAATGGAGATGGATGTTTTAAATCGAATTTTATGTCAGGTTTACACCGAAGGTGATGCTTCCGGACGAGTTTTTACTTTTCCAATTCCAACTTACAATATAACTAAAGATTTTGAATGAGATAATCCTAATTTCGATGGAATTTGGCAAATGACAGCTAAATATGGTATTCCTTATTTCTCGAATTTTATTAATTCGGATATGTCGCCAGAAGATGCTAGATCGATGTGTATTGATAAAGACGAGGATATAATGATTAAAAAAGATGATACCATACAAAAATGTAAGATAGGCGAACTAATAAATAATTTAAATATTCAATTTGATAAAGACGGTTGAGCTGATAACAATAATAATATTGAAGCTCTATCTTTTAACCCCAATAATTATAAAATTGAATGATCAAAAATAACAAGTTTTTTGAAGAAAGAAAAGGATATTGTTTATGAAATTAAAAATTCCGATGGTAAAACTATTAAAGTATCGGGTGACCATTTGGTGGCAGTATATGACAGAGAAGGCATTGATTATAAAAAGGCTAAAGATTTAACATTAAATGATTTATTGTTAACGACCCGAAAAGCGGATATGGTTTTAAATGAAAATGATACTGCTTTTGGCGGATATAAATTGGATAATGACCTAGCTTTCTTTTTGGGAATTTTTATGGCGGATGGTGTTTATATACGCGATTCACGAAAACAATTTTCGTCTTTTGGAAAGCCCAAGGGGATACAAATATCTTTTAATAAAAATCATACTCAATTAATAGAAAAGGTTTCGAATATTATTGAAAATAAATTTGATAAAAAGTTAAAGATTGTTGTTGATAGTAGGTTTGATAATACAGTTAATGGTATTTTTAATAGTCGAGAAATTTGTGAGAAACTTGAAAATAGTGGTTTATATAAATACCATAAAGTTCCTAATATATTATTTAATTCTAAAAAAGAAATTATCGAATCGTTTTTGAATGGTTTTTTTGCTGGCGATGGCTATGCCAAAGGACAGGAAATACATATAAATGATCAAGAGTTAGCCAAAGAATTAGTTTGATTATATACTTTGATAGGTGTTCCGGTTACTTATAATGAAAGGCAAAATAGTCAAGTTATTAGGATTCAACATATTGATGGTCGTTCATTAATAGATCATTCAGTTGTAAACGATATATTATATAATCGAGTTCCTAATTATATAGTACAAAAATCAAAAAATCAACCTTTTTATAATAATACTAGCTTAGTTTGTAAAACTTCAATTGAAAAACACGAAGCTTTTACCGATGAAGCCTGAAAAGTTTTGACAAGTGATATGGCTATTGTAAAAGTGAAAGAAATAAATATTTTAAATAAACAAAAAAATACATTTTATGATATTGAGCTAGAAAGAAACCATTATTTTGTGCATTCAATGGGACAAATTACTCATAATTGTTGCAGGCTTCGTCTGGATAATCGAGAACTTTATAAACGTGGAGGTGGACTTTTTGGAGCTAATCCAAAAACTGGTAGTTTAGGTGTGGTTACTTTAAATTTGCCGAGAATTGCCTATGTTTCAAAAACTAAAACTGATTTTTTCAAAAATTTAAGAAAATATATGGATTTGGCCAAAGATTCATTAGAAATTAAAAGAAAAACGGTTGAAAATCTAACTGAAAAAGGTCTGTATCCTTATAGTCGTTATTATTTACAAGATGTCAAAACTATGCGAGGGTCGTATTGAGCTAATCATTTTTCAACAATTGGTCTGGTCGGGGGTCACGAAATGGCTGTAAATTTTATTGGTGAAGGCATTGATACTAAAACTGGTCAAAAATTTATTTTGGAAGTTTTAGATTTTATGAGAAATGTTTTAGTTGAATATCAAAAAGATGGTGGACTGTATAACTTAGAAGCCACTCCGGCGGAGGGCACTAGCTATCGTTTAGCTAGAATTGATAAAAAAGATTTTTCGGATATTTTTACATCAGGAACACCAGAAACTCCTTATTATACCAATTCAACTCAAATGCCAGTAAATTATTCAGATGATTTGTTTGAAGTTTTAGATAATCAAGATAATTTTCAAACTAAATATACGGGCGGAACAGTTTTGCATGGGTTTATCGGCGAAGAAATAATGGATTATCGTTCTATTAAATCACTATTAAAAACGGTTTTTTCTGATTATCGTTTGCCATATTTAACAATTACGCCAACTTTTAGTGTTTGTCCAGTGCATGGCTATATTGCGGGAGAACATCATATTTGTCCAAAATGTGTAGTGGAACAAAAATGTGAAGTTTATTCTCGAGTTGTTGGTTATATCCGTCCGATATCAAATTGACACGATGGTAAAAAACAAGAATTCAAAGATCGCATTACCTTTAATTATAAAAAGGGAATTAATGCTATTATCAAGCCGAATGTTTTATCAAAAAAGAAATAATATTATAAAATCAATATGTTAATCGGTGGTATTCAAAAAATGACATTAATTGATTATCCATCTAAAGTTGCAGCCATTATCTTTACGGTTGGCTGCAATTTTCGATGTCGTTTTTGTTATAATGTTAAATTGGTGGATGAATCGTTGTTCAAAGAAATTGAAACGATTGATGAAAAAGAAATAATCGAATTTTTAAAAACTAGAATTGGTAAATTAGAAGCCATAGTTATAACGGGAGGAGAACCAACTATGCAGTCAGATTTGAAGGCCTTTATTTTGAAAATTAAAAAGATGGGCTTTTTAGTTAAATTGGATACTAATGGCACAAACCCAGATGTAATCAGCGATTTGCTAAATAGAAAAATAATTGATTATATTGCTATGGATATTAAAAATGAATTAACCGAAAGCGATTATACAAAAATTGTTAACAGAGTTATTGATATGGAAAATATTAAAAAAAGCATTGATATAATTATGAAAAGTGGAATTGATTATGAATTTCGTACAACGGTGGCACCAGGCGTAAGTAGAGAAAATATAAAAAACATTGTAAAAACTATTAAAGGCGCCAAAAAATATTATTTGCAAGAATTTCAAGCTGGCGATGTACTAGATAATCAATGCAAAAAAGATAAATGATTGTCTAAAGAAGAGCTGGATGAAATAGCCGAAGAAATTAAAAACAGTTTTGGTGAATGTAAAGCTAGATAATTATGAAAAACTTACTAGCCATGTATTTATTTAGAACTTTTACAATTAGTTTACTGGGTTTATATATAGGAAGTCAAATAGATAATACTTTAATAAAATATTTATTATTAATTTTAATTTTGTTTTTGATTGTTTATTATTATAAATATTTAAAATTAATAATAAAACCAGTTTGATTGTTTATCTTAACGGTATTATTAGCATGAGGAGTGGTAAAAGGGATACTTTTGATTAATCAATCGAAAAAAATATGTTTAAATCGTGAAAATCAACCCTATCAAATTTTAGTAATTCGAGATACAATTTTACAAAATGATATTAATATTACTTTAGGCAAAATTCAAAACCACTGTTTAAAAAACGAATTAATCTTGATTCGTTCCGGAATTGATGAAGAGTTTAAAATTAATGATGTTTTGTCAACGATGTCAATTCCAAAAGACAATAGTAATAAATCCAATCCATTTGACATGCTTTTCTTTGGTAGAGTTAATTATCAATTAAACTTTGTAACGATTGAGAAACTGTATAAAGTAAACAAAATATCTTTGTCGGTTATAATTTCAAATATTAGAGATAAAATTGATCAAAATATAAAATCGACAGTGGGTTTGAAAAATTATAATTTAGTGTCAATGTGACTATTGGGAAAATCCAAAATTAACGATCAAGAATTAAATAATTTATTTAAAAATTTAGGAATTAGTCATATTTTAGTAGTATCAGGTACCCATCTTTCGATATTATTTAATGTAGTTAGTTGGTTTTTAGTGATAATATCACCTAGTTATGGAATATATTTAATTTTAGTTACATTGTTTCTAGTATTTTTTCTGTTTTTAGCTGGATTTTCTAGTTCAATTTTAAGAGCTACGGTATTTTGAATGTTAATAATGTTAGGAAAAATCAATGGTAAAATTATAAATTATACTAATGTTTTATTATTAATTTTACTAATAGTTTTTATGATTAATCCATTAGTGGTTGTTTATGATTTGGGCTTTCATTTAAGTTTTTTATCAATTGTGGCTTTAATTTATATATTGCCAATTATTCAAGCATATTTTAAATGCAATAATAAAAACCTTGATTTAGTATTTAATATTTTTAGTGCGACCATAGCAATTATGGTTTTGTTAATGCCGTATTTGATGTATTGATTTTCAGAGTTTAATCTTTTAAGTATAATTTTTAATATTATTTTAATTCCGTTGTCGGGATTGATTTTGAGCGTGGCTTTGTTAACTGCCATTTTGAGTTTTTTACAAGGTTGAGTCGCTCAATTTTTAGGTTGATTAGTTTATTGATTGGTAAATATTTTTTTATTGATATTAAATTGATTGGAAAATGTCAGTTTAAATGTAAATGTATTTTTCTTTGATTCAATAGTTTTAGTGATTATTTATTATGCGGTTTTGCTAATACTAGTTATTGATTTTTATAAAAAGAATAAAAGCTTAACTATTAATATTTAAAAAATAATTATTATAAATATTTTTTATGGAAACTAGCTTGATAAAAAAATGATTGATTGTTTTGTTAGTTTTAATCAATGCCTATATATGACATTTGATTGGTGAATATTATTTTTTCAAATCAAAAATAGTTTTTTTGAATGTTTATGAAGGGGATAGTTCATTAATTATCAATCGAGCTGGTAATTTTTTGATCGATGCCGGCAAAAAAAATTATTTGATTAAGCCATTATCGTCAGTTTTACCTTTTTTTGATAAAACTATCGATGTTGTGTTTATTTCTCATGCGGATTTAGACCATTTTGAAGGATTAAATTATATTTTAGATAATTACAAAGTGCGATTAATGGTGCTAAGTGATTTTAATAATAATACGGAAAGTTATCAAAAATTATTGAAAAAAATTGCAGATAAAAATATTCAAATTGCGATTGGTAAAACCGATTTAAAAGTAAACGCTTTAGATTTAAAAATAAAAATGATTTACCCAGCTCTTAGCAATTGATCTTTAACTAAAACTAATGAAAAATCGCAAATTTTGTTAGTAAACACTTTACAAAAAGATTGATTATTTACCGGAGACATTACTAGTAAAATTTTAAACAAAATGGTAGCCGATTGAGATATAAAAGACATTGACGTTTTAAAAGTGCCTCATCATGGTGGCAAAAACACAATCGACGATCAAATTTTAAATAAAATTAACCCTAAACAAGCTATTATTTC
The DNA here is from genome assembly GCA_022709715.1 of Patescibacteria group bacterium. Lineage (GTDB taxonomy): Bacteria > Patescibacteriota > Minisyncoccia > UBA6257 > JAKLIH01 > JAKLIH01. Next base: position 49,341 of record JAKLIH010000002.1, read on the forward strand.
GGTGGGCGAAAATTATTATGGCCATCCTAACATTGATATTATTAATTTACTAGACAGATGACAGGTTGAAATATTGAGAACCGATTTACTAGGAAATATCACTATAAAATAGGTTTGAATTTCGTGGTTTTTAAAAATAAAGTAAAGTGGTTCTTGCTTATTATGAGAAATTTTGATAAAATAGTATTATAAAAGTAAGATTAATTTTATGGATTTGAAAGATATTGAGAACCTGATATTAAAGCTTAATCAAGAATTAAGTTTGGTAAAAAATGCTAAAGAATTAGAAGATTTTCGATTAAAATATTTAGCTAGAAAAGGCGAGCTGAATGATTTTTTTGAGCAATTAAAAGGACTAGCAGTTGATCAAAAAAGAATTTTTGGGCCAAAATTAAATACCTGTAAAAAAGAATTAGAACAATTGTTTAAAGCCAAACAAACTTCATTTGATAAAAGTGATGATAATTTTTTCTTTGATTATACTTTGCCTGGCAAGAAAAAAGAAATTGGGTCACTTCATCCTACAACTTTGACATATCGACATATTATATCGGTTTTTAGCTCTTTTGGTTTTGAGATTTTTGAATCCAATGATATCGAAAGTGAATATTATAATTTTGATAGTTTAAATATAGAAAAAAATCATCCAGCTAGAGATATGTGAGATACTTTTTGATTGGATAAAAAATATGTTTTACCGATTGGTAGCAAAAAAGATGAATTTAAATCTACAAATTTATTATTAAAAACTCATACTAGTCCAGCGGAGATGAGATTTATGGAAAAAAATAATCCACCGATTCGAATGGTGAACATGGGAAAGGTATTTCGTTACGAAGCGACTGATGCTAGACATGAGTTTCAACTACATCAATTAGAAGGTTTAATGATCGGGGATGACATTAGTTTGAGTAATTTCAAATCGATTATTACTGATATGACTCGAAAAATTATAGGTCAAAAAGATTTAAAGGTTCGTTTGCGACCTAGTTATTTTCCTTTTGTTTCACCAGGACTAGAAGTGGATGCAGAATGTTTTAAATGCCATGGGCGTGGCGGCAAATGTTCGTTGTGTTCAAGTAGTGGTTGAATTGAAATGATGGGCGCTGGTATGACGCATCCTAATTTATATAAGTTTGCAAAATGAGATAAATATAATTATCAAGGATTTGCTTTTGGCTTAGGGGTGGAAAGATTTGCGATGCTTAAATATCAAATTCCCGATATTAGAATATTTAATTCTGGGGATTTAAGATTTACTAAACAATTTTAATTTTAAATAGTATGCTTTATTCTTACAATTTATTACAAAGTTTTATAAAACAAAAATTAGTGAGCGCTGATCAACTTAACGATATGTTAAACAATTGTTTAGGCGATACTCATTATAAAAAAATAAATAATGACTATGTTTTTGATGTTGAACTAACAGCTAATCGAGTTGGGGTTTTGGCATCGCATAATAATCTGGCTAAAGAAATAAGTGCAATGTTTGATTTGGATTTAAAAGAATCAAGTAAATTTAAAATTAAACATATTGCTAATCCTGCCGTGATGAGTGTAAAAAATAGTGCTAAAGCATCGTGTCAGGCCTATTATGGTATAGTTTTAAATAACATAAAAATTAAAGAATCGCCTCAATTTATTAAAGACGCTTTAAATAATTGTGGTTTAAGAGCTATCAACAATGTAGTTGATATTACTAACTATGTAATGCTAGAAACTGGTCAGCCGATGCATGCTTTTGATTATGATAAAATTGAAGGCAATAAAATAAATGTTCGCTATGCCAAGAATGATGAAACTATTACAGTTTTAACTGGTGATAAATATAAACTAACTGAAGATGTTTTGGTAATTGCTGATCAAAAAAAGCCGATGGCAATTGCTGGTATTAAAGGTGGGGTTACTGGAGAAATTGATAAGAATACAAAAATGATAGTTTTAGAAAGTGCTAATTTTAATAGCAGTGATATTTATAAAACATCGAAATTTTTAAACTTAGCTACCGATGCTTCAGTTCGTTTTAGTCATAAACTATCACCTAGCATTGCTAAAGAAGCCCTGAAAAGAGCGGTGGAATTGTTTGAAAAATATGCTAACGCCAAAGTGGTTAGCAATGTTTTAGAAACTAATGAAATTAATGATAAGCCGCTAACTATACCTTTTAATTTAGAAAGAGTAGCAAAATTGATTGGGCAAGTAATTGATGAAAAAGACATAAAAAGAATTTTAACTAAATTGGGTTATACTATAAAACCAATTTCAAAAACATTGTGAAACGTTGGTGTACCACTATATAGAAATAATGTTTTAATTTTTGAAGATATTGCCGATGATTTAGTAAGAATTTATGGGTTAGATAATCTTGATTTGATACCACCCAAAGTTGAATTAAAACCACCGAAAGACAATGAGTTTTATCAATTTAAAGAAATGATAAAAAATATAATGGTTTCGTTGGGACTAGATGAAGTTTATAATTATAGTTTTATCCATGAATTTGACACCCAGTTTTTGAATGATCAACAAAAAAGCTGATTGGTTGGTCCGAAAAATTATTTAAGTGAAAATTATCAATATTTAAATCCAGTGGCTTCCATTTCTTTATTAAAAAATGTGGCCACCAATTTATCATATTTTGAAAAAGCTAAATTTTTTCAAATTGATAAAAACTATCGATCGGTTGGCGATGTGATTTTTGAAAATACTTATTTAAGCTTAGCTATTTATGATTTAAATAAAAAACAAAAAGAAACAGATAAATTATTGGAAGCCAAAGGTATTATAGAAACATTATTTAATAAATTATCGATTGATAATAGTAAATATTATTTTTCGGATAAATATTTAAAAGAAAGTGATAAAAACGATACCATTTTTAAAAATGTTATTTATATTTATAATTTAGATAACGAATTGATCGGTTCACTCGGTAGTGTAAGTGATCGAGTTAAGACCGAGTATAAAATTAGAAATGAACAAAAAAATCCTCAAGTAGTGTTACTAGAAATTGATTTATCCATTCTTTATAAATTGGTGATTTGATCTATCGATTTTAAACCTATACCTAAATATCCAAGTAGTATTAGAGATATATCATTGATAGTGCCACAAAAATTACTAGTTAACGATGTTATGGTTGAGATACACTTACTTAAAATAGAGGATTTGAAAGATATTGATATATTTGATGTTTATGAATCGTTAGCTGACAACAAAAAGAGTGTGTCGTTTCACTTGATGTTCAGAAATGATGAAAAAACTTTATCGAGTAGTGAAGTAGATAAGTATTTAGAATTAATAAAAAACCATTTACAAAATAAAGGCTATATAATCAGATAAATTAATTATTATGCAAATTAAAATCAACAAACAAGCCAGTAATAAAAAAGAAGAGAAGGTGGTTGCTATTAAAACAACCAATAAAAAAGAGGTGTTAAACGAAACGAAAAAAGAATCAAAACCTAAACCAGCAAAGCCTATAAAAGAAGATAGCGTGCAAAACGATAGCAATGGTTATTCAGCTAAAGATATTTATGTGCTGGAAGGGTTAGATCCAGTAAGGAAAAGACCAGGCATGTATATTGGTTCAACTGGGGTATCGGGACTTCACCATTTAATTTGAGAGGTATTTGATAATTCGATTGACGAAGCTTTAGGTGGTTATTGCGATAATATTAAGATTGAATTATTAACCAATAATAGAGTTAGCGTGCTTGATAATGGTCGAGGTATTCCGGTTGATTATCATAGCCAATCAAAGAAATCAGCTCTTGAAACTGTTTTGACAACTCTTCATGCGGGCGGTAAATTTGGCGGGGATTCCTATAAAATATCCGGAGGACTTCATGGTGTGGGCGTATCAGTTGTTAATGCTTTATCTAGCTATTTAAAAGCGGAAGTATATCGCGATGGTTTTTTGTATGCTCAAGAATATAGTAAAGGCAAGCCAACTAGTGAAGTTACAAAAACCAAAAGTAAAGAAAAAATTGAACATGGCACGCGTATTACTTTTGAACCCGATCCAACTATTATGCAAGAAATTGATTTTAATTGAAAAACAATACTTGATCACATAAGAGAACAAGCTTATTTAGTAAGAAAAATAAAAATTGATTTGGCTGATCATCGCAATATTGATAATTTATTAAAATATACATTTTATTTTGAAAATGGTATTGTGGCATTTTTGAATTATTTAATTAGAGATCACGAAACAAAAGCGGTTCATAAAAATATTTTTTATGTGAATGATACCTATGAAAATATCCAAGTAGAAATTGCTTTGTCTTATGTTGATGAAATTGAAACATCGGAACTAGCTTTTGCCAATAATATTCATACTCCCGAAGGTGGCATGCATTTAACTGGTTTTCGCTCGGCTTTAACTAGAGTGCTCAATGATTATTTGAAGAAGACTTATAGCAAGGAAAATTTATCTTTAACGGGCGAAGATGTTAGAGAAGGATTAATGGTAATTGTATCAGTTAAAATTCGCGAGCCTCAATTTGAAGGTCAAACTAAAGCTAAGCTTGGTAATCCCGAAGCTAGAGTGGCAGTGGATCAAATAATGTCAAAAGCTTTTCGTGATTTTCTGGAAAAAAATCCCGAAGATGTAAAAAGAATTTTAGAAAAATGTTTAGTTTCAGCTAAGGCTCGATCGGCGGCTAAATTGGCTAGAGAAAATGTTTTGCGAAAAAGTGTTATGGAACATACCACTTTGCCTGGTAAACTAGCTGATTGTATTTCTAGAAAAGCTGAAAATTCGGAATTGTTTATAGTCGAGGGCGATAGCGCCGGTGGATGTTTTTCGGGTGATACAGAAATTGCTTTAACAGATGGCCGTAATGTATCGTTTGAGGATTTAGTAAAGGAATATGGAAAAGGAATAAAAAATTATTGTTATACTATTTTAAAAAATGGTAATGTAGGTGTGGCTGAAATTAAAAATCCTAGAATTACAAATCATAACACTAAAGTTGTAAGAGTCACTTTAGATAATGGAGAAGAAATTATTTGCACACCCGATCATAAATTTATGTTGAAAAATGGAGAATATAAAGAAGCAAAAGATTTAGTAAATACAGATTCTTTGATGGTAAAAGACAATATATTAAAAGTAAAATCAATACAGATGATAGATGCTTTAATGGATGTATATGATTTAGAAGTTGAAAATACTCATAATTTTGCTTTAGCTAGTGGTGTATTTGTTCATAATAGTGCTAAACAAGGTCGGGATCGTCATACTCAAGCAATTTTGCCATTACGAGGTAAAATTCTTAATGTTGAAAAAGCTAGATTAGATAAAATGATGTCATCCGAAGAAATTAAAGCTATTATTTTAGCACTGGGTACTTCGATATCAGAAGATTTTAATTTAGAGAAATTAAGATATCATAAAATAATTTTAATGTCCGATGCGGACGTTGATGGCGCTCATATTCGAACATTACTTTTAACATTATTTTATAGATATTTTTTATCGATTATTGAAAAGGGCTATTTGTATGCAGCTCAACCACCACTTTTTAGAGTTCAAAAAGGAAAAAGTTTTAAATATGCTTATACTGAGGATGAAAAGGAAAAAATTATTGATGAAATGATTAAATTAAAAGATGACAAAAAAGATACAAAAAGTAAAAAAGAACAGGAACTAGAGGCAGAAAGTTCCGAAGAAGCTGCTGGTGAAAAAGACGAAGCAGTTGAAGAAGTTTCAAAATATAAAGGTATTATTGTACAAAGATATAAAGGTTTAGGTGAAATGAATCCTGAGCAATTATGAGAAACAACCATGGATCCAAAAGTAAGAATTTTGAAACAAATTACTATTGATGATGCCAAAGAGGCTGATAGATTATTTGATATTTTAATGGGCGAAGAAAGAATGCCTCGAAAGAAATTTATTCAAGTTTATGCTAAGAAAGTTAAAAATTTGGATGTATAAGATATTAAATAGAAGAGCAAATAGTAAATAGTAAATAGTAATTGGTAATACAAATCAAAATCAATAACGCAAATCAAAAATGACCCGGCTTTTGGCTAGGTCATTTTTATTCTGTGCTGTTTACAAAACTCTATAATGAGTTTTAATTTTTCGCAATCAATTTCCATTTCTTTTCCATTTTGGAAAGTGATTGTATTGTTTTCAATAATGTACGTGGAACGTTGTATTGGTTGTTGATTGTTGAGATGTTGCTCGGCGTCTTTTATTAAATTATGGAATGTTTCAGGGGACATCGGTGTGTGTTTAATTTCGATTATTACTATTTCTTTATTACGACGAATTCGTATATCAATTTCTGGGTTAATTGCATTGTATTCTGATTTTTCTTGCTGTGCAGTTGATTTGATTATTCGTTCTTTCTTTGGTGTTGGATTTGTATCTTGTGACTTGACCAATGGTTTTTCTAGTTGTTTTTTTCGTGGTCTGCCACGTTTTTTGGGAACTAATTTTATTTCTGGTTCTGGGGTTTGCGGTGGTTTTACTTCCAATTTTTGAGCTGCAGATGTTTCTGCAATTTGAATGCCTTCATTTAACAATAATTCGATTGATGCTATTTTTTTATCAGAAATAGTTATATCGTATTCGCATGCTAATATGTGGGTTGTTTTCCAATTATTCAAGTTTTCTTGATTTATAGGAATTATTGTTTGTTCATCAGGATTTTTGCAAGGATTATACACAATTATTGTCAATTTTTCAGGACCAAAAACTGCAACGAAATCGGTAGTATTAGATCTACCAACTATATCACTAGACAGCATTTCCACTTTCTTCCTTTCTTTTTAAATGTGCTTGTTTAGTATAAGATTACATAATTTTTTATTGAATGTCAAGTTGTAATAAACACTATATTTTGTTGTTTTTTGGATAAAATTATGGTAAAATAATGAAATAAGGTAATATAATAGTAAGACAATAAAAAGAGTAATTGGTAAATGGTAATTAGTAATATGAAGAGTAAGAATAAAAAACAATGGTAAGACAATTGTAAAAAATAACTTAAAATATAAAAATGATTGATGTAAATGAAATAGATCATTTGTTAGAGCTTTCAAGATTAGAAATTTCTAACGAAGAAAAAAATAATTTACAAGCCGATTTAGACAAGATTTTAAAATACATTGAAAAATTGTCGATTGTTGATACTGAAAATGTTGAGCCCATGACGGGGGGAACTTTTAATGTTAATGAATATAGAAAAGATACGTTTGAAAGTCGAGAATTTGATAGGAATAAAATTTTAGAAGCCATTCCTAAGAAAGATAATGATTTTTTTGAAGTGCCAAAGATTTTTGGCTAAAATAAAAGATTTTAAAATAGATAATAATGTTTAAAGATATTCAAGAAAAAATAAAAAATAATGATATTAATTTGATTCAATCAATCGATGATTTTTTAAATAATTTTGATGAAAAAAATCAAGAAATAAATGCTTTTATTTCTAAAAATGATGAAGTAAAGCAATTAGTTAAATTAAGCGAAGAAAGAATAAAGACCAATAAAAGTTTAATGCTGGATGGTATTAAAATTGCGATTAAAGATAATATTTTGGTAGAAGGATTATTATCAACAGCCGGATCAAAAATGTTAAAAGATTATCGAGCTAGTTATGATTCCACTGTAATTAAAAAAATTAAAGAAGCTGGTGGTTTGATTGTTGGCAAAACCAATATGGACGAATTTGCTATGGGGTCATCAAACGAAACATCGTATTTTGGTGTGGTTAGAAATCCAATTGATTTAAATAGAGTGCCGGGCGGATCATCGGGTGGATCAACTTCAGCTGTAGCTAGCGGTATGGTGGATGTAGCTTTAGGATCAGATACGGCTGGATCAATAAGACAACCAGCTAGTTTTTGTGGTGTGGTTGGTTTTAAGCCAACCTATGGAGCTGTTTCCAGATTTGGTTTAATAGCCATGAGTTCATCATTAGATGTGATTGGACCTATTGCAAAAAATGTAACCGATTGCGAATCAATTTTTAATATTATAGCTGGCAAAGATGATTATGATGCAACCAGTATTGATGTTTTAACTGAAGATAAAGAATGAAATATTGATGATGTAAAGAAATTAACCATTGGCGTGCCCAAGGAATATTTTGTAGAGGGAATTAATGAGGAAGTAAAAGAAAATATAAATAATTTTGTTAGTAAATTAAAATCTTTGGGTGTTAATATTAAAGAAATTAGTTTAACTCATACTCAATATGCTATTCCTTGTTATTATATAATTATGCCAGCCGAAGTTAGTTCCAATTTGGCTAGATATGATAATATTCGTTATGGTAGCAAGGTAAATGATTTAAATATTTCTAATTTAAAAGATTTATATTTTAAAACTCGAGGTGATGGCTTTGGACGAGAAGTAAAAAGAAGAATTTTATTAGGCACATATGTTTTGTCCAAAGGGTTTTATGATCAATATTATTCTAAAGCTCAAAAAGTCAGAAGGTTGATAAAACAAGATTTTGATCAAGCGTTTAAAGAAGTGGGTTTAATTTTGACGCCTACTTGTCCGGATGTGGCTTTTGCTTTTGGAGAAAAAAGCCAAGATCCAGTTTCAATGTATTTATCAGATATCTTTACGGTGCCAATGAATTTAGCTGGAATCCCAGCTATTAGCTTGCCTTTGACAAAAAATAAAGATGGTTTGCCTATTGGACTGCAATTAACTATGCAAGAAAAATTAGACAGAAGATTGTTAAAAATTAGTAAGGTTTTTGAATCACTAATAAATTATAATTCATAATCATATGGAAAGTTTAAATAATGCTTTGACATTAGTCGATTTACAAACAGCCGTTGGAATTATGGCGCCATTGTTTTTGCGTCAAACATTTTTAAATTTTTTATTTTGATCTAGAATTACTGGGTTAATTATAAGCTGTTTGATAGTGATGTTTATTATGATTGTTAAAATTAAAACCAAACAATTAAAAAAACCGAAAGTCGTAAAGGTGGGTGTAAGCGGTAAAGAAAAATGATCATTTTTAAATGAGTTCAAAATTAATTCAACATTTAAAAAAATTAGTGATTATATAAATTTTGAAAATATTTTATATTGAAAATTGGCTCTAGCTGAGATTGATAGTTATTTTAATAATGTTTTAACAGAAGTCGGTTTTAGAGGCGATACCATGACGGATAAATTGACAAAATTATCTAAAATTTATTTATCTAATTTAGATGAAATTGCGTCTACCCATCTTAAAATTAATGAAATTTTGAATGATAATAATTATTTATTAACTAAAGAAGAAACGGAAAAGTTAATTGATGTATATAAACAGGGAATAGAAGAATTAAAAAAATTGTAATATTATTTAAAGATAGAAAACGGTCATAAACTTTTAGTTTATGACCGTTTCTTGATCCCCACACCCAGAAAGTTTAAGGTTAAAAATTATATTTTTAACCGAGGAACGTTAAGTTTGTTGCATAGTGTGTATTTTAACTAGAATAATTAACCCCCACACCAACCAAAGGTTGGTGTGGGGGCATGCCTTTTAATATTACGTTTATCACTCAAAAACTTTGCTGGGTGTGGGGATTGACATTCATTTATTTGTATGTTATTTTTGTTTTAGAAAGGAGATGAAATGGAAAAATTCATCGAAAATTTTTTAACCATCATGTCTGTCTTAGAAGTCGCATGTATGACATGGATGGTTATCTCGGTGCTAATAGTAGTACTGAAATGATTAGGTAATACTTTAGAAAATAAAGTATTACCTTTTTAAAATTTGATCCCGCTTAACTGTTTTAAAATAGTTAAGCCCCACACCAACCATAGGTCGGTGTGGGGACGTGCCTTTGATTTTTTATTGGTTAGTGTGGGCCTGCCTGCCGGTAGGCAGGGGTGTCAATCCAAGATAGAAATGTCCGCCTTTCTCCAAGATAGAAATGTCCTCCCCTCTGGGTATTTAGTGTTTTGGACTTTTTGAAAATATTTTGGTATTTCTAGGAATGTAGAAAGATTTCTTGTTTTCACTAGCATTGATTCTCATCTTGCTTTTAATTTCTGACATTGTGATTTTCTTTTTAGGGGCTGGTCTTGCGTTTAGTATTTCAAAATTAAGATATTTATCTTTTAGAGATAATTTGATCTCACCATTTAAATGTTGCTCGACTGTTATCTTGGCTTTTCTGTAAAGCAAACAAGGTTGTTTCTTTAAAAGTTGGTAAAAGATTTTATTGTGTTGAATAGTGAAGTCATTTGATAGAACTCTTTTCTCTTTGGCACAGAATATTTGAGGAAGTTTCTTAATTTGAGCAGCAGTTAATTCTCTATGAAAATCTGTTTTCTCTTTAGGTTTTACACCATATTTTTTATTAAATCAAGGAACAAATGTTTCCATTAAAAATTTATTGGCTTCTTCTATAGTATTAATATTATTTAATCTCATTTCCTTTATTAATCTATTCTGTAATG
>JAKLIH010000020.1 GCA_022709715.1 Patescibacteria group bacterium
TACTTGCCTATTATGCAGTTAGAGTTTACGTCAGAAATATCGACTGGAGTACCAATCATAATTTGTGGGTTAATACCTGCCAGGTGTCACCAAATAGCCATAATGCCTGGAATAATATTGGCGACGATTACGATAAACTTAAAGATTATGATAACGCAGTAAAAGGTTTTACCCAATCAGTCCTTGTTAAACCAAATTATGCTGATGCTTATCACAACCGGGCAAATATCTTTTTTAAAACTGGTCGTTTAGACCTCGCCAGAGAATCCTATGATACGGCATTGAGATTTACCTCTACCCTATTTCAAACATATCTCAGTTTGACTCAAATTGATTTGAATGAAGGAAAATTTGATTTAGCTTTAGCTCACGCGTCAAAAGCAGTTGAAATTCAACCTGGAGATCCTCAGGCTAATTTTGTTTTGGGAGTCGTCTTGGCTCAGGGAGGAAAAATAGAGGAGGCAAAAACAATTATGAAGCAAATACTGACTACTTATCCTGATTATAAAATGGCAAGGGATGCTTTGACCCAATTAAATTTAGCGGTAACTGTACCATCGCCAATTAAATCAAATTAACAATGTTATTTTTGTTCAATGAAATTCGAAATTGGTTTGAGTCAAGTACTTTTGGATTATCTTTATTGGATTTAGTGACAAGAAATATATTTTATAAAAAGTATATTTATTATTTGTTTAGAAAAAAGGTTGAATTAAACCAAATTAATAAAAAATACGGTTTTACGATTGAGGTAACTAGTTTTTGCAATGCAAAATGTACTTTTTGTCCAAATTCAAAAATGAAACGACACAAAGAAATTATGAGTATGAAGGTATTTTTAAAAACAATTGAAAGGATTAAATTAGAAGGAATCGATCCAACATATTTCAATTTGGGACCAAACGGAGAACCTCTAATCGACAAACAATTATTTAAAAAAATTAGGATATTATATAAAAATTTTCCTAAAGTAAATATATTTTTTCCAACTAATCTATCTTTAGCAACACCTAAATTACAAGTGAAATTAGTTAATAGTAAATTAGATAATATCTGTGTTAGTTTGAACGCAAACAATGCCAAAGATTATAAATCAATAATGAATTTGGATTTTAAAACGACAACTAGAAATTTGAATAATTTAATCAAATTAAGAAATAAATCAAAAAGTAAATTAAAAATATATTTAAAATTAGCAGCTAACCCAGTAAACAAAAGAACTATTAATAGCTTTATTAATAAATGGAAGGATAAAGTTGATGGAATAGGTGTTAGTTGGATTCATAGTTGGGCTGGATCGATGGCTAATGGAAATGGTAGTAATCGACAAATACCTCGATATCCTTGTAGAACATTGTTTGACCAGATTAATATTCAAACTAACGGCAATATTCCCCTTTGTTGTGTTGATATGGAAGGTGATATTATCGGTGGAAATGTCATGAATAATAAAATATTAAGTTCTATTAATTCGTTAAAAATTAAAAGGATAAAGGAGTTACACGCTACTGGTAAAATTGAAAGAATTAATAAGTGCTCTCAATGTCGCTTTTGTGAGAGGGGTTTGTATTGGCTAGTTAAATAATTTTTTTATAAAGAGAAATTAGAGGAATTACAAGTTTGTCCCAATTCAAGTCATCTTTAGCAAAAATAACTTGAGCATGTAATTTGTTTTGAAGTTTTTTATTGGTGAAATAGTCTACTGTTTTTAAGGCTAATCCATCCAGATTAGTATCGATTAAGGCACAATTATATTTTTTTAGAATAGAAGTTGTTTCTGAGTAATTTTCTTGAATTGCAATAATTGATCCACTGGAAAGAAATTTACTAATTCTAATTGGAAAGCATGCTTTTTCGTTTAAGTTATTTCCCATAATAAATAAAATAATGTCGCTTGCAGCTAAATAGTGTGGTAAAAGCTCATCGGAAATATATCCAACATTAATAATATTATTGAAGGTCGAAGGAAGAATATTTTTTATTTTAGGGTGATTGGCGATTTGTTTTCGGAGGTCAAAATTAGTGATTAATTTTGTTTGAGGCGAAAGGGAAAGAATTTTTTGAAAGGTAAGAATAGTTAAATATGCTCTTTGACCCTCAAAAGTATTACCAAAGATAAGAAGGTATTTAAATTTTGTATTAAGTTTTAGCTTTTTAAGACTTAGTTTTTGGTTTGGACAGTAAAAATTTATATTTGTCCCATTGATTAGTTTCAGAATATTTTTGGCTCCTAGTTTCTTAGCACGATTTACCAATATTTGACTAATACAAATTATATTTTCAAAGAAACGAGGTGAGTTATTTTCCCAAAACTTAAGATACTGGGTGACAATTTTGTTAAATGGGATAACATCATCAGTCCAGATATCTTCCCAGGAAACTACGATTTTTTTACCAAATAATTTTAAAATTGTTAAGGGAACATTTGATTCAGGTTGAACTGGAGATGAAGCTTGGACAATGTCATAGTCGCCAAATAATCCAAACAAAGTAGCAATAACTCCCCTAAGAATATGGCCTGAAATATAGGCACTTAAATAGTATCTAGGTAAAATATATATTGATAAGTTTTTATTTATTGTTATTTTAGAAATTAGCGGAGAAATTTTTTTGTCTGATGATATAAGTAAGTCTACTTTTACATTAGACCTTGAAAGTGCCTGACAAATTTCTATTGAGCGATAATAACCGCCAAAATTCAGAGGACAAGGTTCAATATATAGAATTTTTATTTTTTTTGACATATAAATGTAGCAGTTTCCCAGTCAAATAGTTTGATTATTGGATATAGAATAAAGAGTGGCCAAAATATGAAATTATGACGAAGAGACCAAAATAAATCGAGAGGAAATTCAAAAGATTGATGATAGATTTCTTTGATAACAAAATGATTGCTTTCTAAAAAAAATGTTATATTGTGGCGGTTTGGTATAAAAAGATGTCTGGGGGTATCGAGATGAAACCAATTTTGACGACCTAGTCGATAGCCAATTGAATCAGTTAGAGGAACGCTTAAAACAAGATAGGCCTTTGGTTTTAGTAAGTGATGTATATTTTTTATGCCTAAATTTGGAGAAGAGAGATGTTCAAAAACGTGATTGAGAGTAACTATGTCGAAATTTTCTTTAATACGAATTGGACTGGTGATATTGGCTTTTTTTACTTTTAAGTTTTTTGATCGACAAATTTTAATTGAGTCTGGATTAGTGTCGAGACCATATTTTTTGAAATATTTATCTGGTAAGAACGATAAAAACTCTCCATCTCCGCAACCTATATCTAAAATTTTAATGTTCCTTTTTGAATGATATAGTTTTAAAAGTTTTTTAATTTTTGTTTTGACTGATTGACTGCTAATTAATTTTGAGAGTCTTGATGCTGATGATGGATAGTAACTTGAAGAATAATATTTATTAATATATTTTTTGTTTGTTTGTATTTTTGGAAAAATACAAGCACATGAATGACATTTTAATATCGTAAATTTTTCTTGGCTTAGACGATGTCTGCCATGAGTATTGGTACTAATAAAATGTTGAGAATTTTTTGATGATTGACACAAGGGGCATTTCATTAGTTTAGTTTTTGGTTGAGAATCTCCCTGAAAAGATTTACAGACTGCGATAAATAATTATATTTTTTTGGTGAACTTATGATTGTTTTTAAGTATTTGAAACTAAGATGGAAGCTTAAATTTGGAAGAATTTGGTTAAATCTTTTATTTTGTATTTCGGCCCATTTTAAGATATTAATTTTGTGTTTGGAAAAACGATATTTGTTTGGCTCAATTTCAATTAAAGTTGAGGAGTTGAATAATTCTCCATACTCGTCTTTGGTGAAATGATAGTTCATTTGATCATATATTTCTGTCCCTGGATAAGGAGTAAAAACATTAAAACTATTTATTTCTGATTTTAGTTTTATGGCTAAATTGATAATATCATTTAAATCTTTTTTTGTTTCCCCGGGGAGATTAACTAAAAAATTAGCAAAGGTTCGAACATGATAGCGGTGGCAAATGTTAAAAATATTTTGAACCATCTCGACACTAATCCCCTTTTGGACGGCGATCAGAGCTTTGTTGCTACCTCGCTCAACACCAAAATCAATCTGAATACAGCCGGACTCGGACATTAGTTTGATTGTATTTTCGTCTAAAGTTGAGACTTTAGCTGAACAACCCCAAAGTAAATTTAATTTTTTCTTTTTTAAAAGACGACAAAAATCAGCCACATTATTCTTGTTGATAGTAAACAAATCATCAATAAAATAAAAACTATCGATATGATATTTTTGACGAAGTAATTTTATTTCACTAAAAATACTTTTGGCTGATCTGATCCTGGTATAACAACCACCACCATTAAAAGAACGAAGTTTTTTGGCGACACAAAAGGTACAAGTTGAAGGACAGCCGCGGGTGGCTAACAAGTAGAAAGAACGTAAAAAACAACCCCTGATGGCATAAGGTGAGGCCTGGGTGTAATAATCCATGTTGATTAGGTTGTATGCAGGGTGTGAAATAAAATCTAGGTTATTATTCAGAGGTCGAAGCTGAGTTTTGATTAAAGAATTGTTTTTTTGATAGGCAATCCCTTTGATGCTACTGTATTTAATTTTATTTATATTTAATAAACGCCGGCATAATTCTAAAAAGGTTTCTTCACCTTCTCCAATGACTTCAAAATCAATAGGAGTGTTTATTTCTTCAAGAAGTTCATGCGGATAGAGAGTAGGGTGAATACCGCCAACAACAATTTTTATTTTGGGATCTATATTTTTTATTTTTTGGGCAAGATTTAAAACTTCCCTATATTCTGGGGTATAACAAGTGATTCCAACAATTTTTGGATGTATTTTTTTCACCTTTGACAAAATATCTTTTTCGATGGCGATTAGTTTTTTGGGTAATTCACTCGAAAAATTTTTATTTCTGATGACCTCTTTTATGGTTATATCTATTATTTTTACCTTAAGTTGGTGTTTTTGAAGGTGACCGGCTAGATAGAGAAGAGCCATGGGAGGGCGGTAGTGATTAAAACTTCTGGATGGTGGTGAAATTAAAACGATGTCAGTCATGATAAATTATTTTATAAATTTTTTGTGATCGCTTTTTCCAGTCCCACTTATTTCTAATTAATTTTAGTGCCTCGGATGAAATTTGATTATATAATTTTTTGTCTTTTAATAGTCTTATTATGTTACCTGCAAAATGCTGATAGTTATTTAATGGGCTTTTAAGCATACCCTCGGGGTAATAAGTTTTTAATGATTCGAGGTCAAAAGAGACACCGGGTAGACCCCAGGCCATAGCTTCGGCCGCCGCCATTCCCCCACTATCATAGATAGCAGGATGAACAACTATTTTAGAGTCTTTAAAAATTTTATATTTTTTCTCTCCACTTCTAAAACCAAATAGGGTGATATTTTTGTTTAGTTTATATTCTTTAATTTTAGATTCTAAGTCTTTTTTTAGTTGTCCATCACCAATTAGGGCTAATTTGGCACCGGGAATCTTGTTTACAACTATTTTCCAAATATCAACAAGCTCTAAAACTCCTTTTTGAGGATGAAGACGACCTATAAAAACAGCGTCAAATTGGCGACTTGAAACTGGTTTTACTTTATTTGATTTTAAATATTTTTCTGAGGCGGTAGTGTCGACTCCACCTTGAACGACAATTACTTTTTTACCCGGAAAATATTTTTTATCAGGCTCGGAAGTAATAAAAATGATATCAGCATATTTATTGGCTAATTTTTTCGTTATTTTTTGAAATAGATAATATAAATATCCTTTAAGGGGCTGTCCTCGATAGGGGGTATTTTTATTATTAGGATTTGGGGCAAATAAATACTGAGCACAAAGCCATTTACCGTCAGGATTAAGAGATTTATAAAATAAGCCAAATATGAAATCAGGAATAAAATCAGAGGCGGTGTAACAATACTCTGATTCTTTAAATATTTTTTTATGTTTAAGAAATATTTTAAAAGCCTTAAAAGTACGACGAAAGCAATGAAGAATAATATTTAAGGTGGTAGGATAGCAGTTATTGTTTATAGAATCACTTTGAATAAATTTTGGTTTTAGCTGGTAGCGTCTTAAAAGTCTCTTACTTTCGGCGCTGCCAATAACGGTAATGTCAAGTTTTTTTTGCCAATTTTTAATAAACTGAAGAAAAATGGTATCGCCGCCACTTTGGCTAGTTCCAATGTTATTATTAGCTATAATTAGAAGTTTTGCTTTCACCTTAGCTATTTTAACCTATTTATGAGGAAATTAAATTTAGGATCAGGCCCAAATTCAGCCAAGGGCTGGATTAATTATGATTGGGGGCTTTTACCCTTGATAGGGAAACTTAGATTGAATACTATGCTTGTAAAACTCGGCCTTTTAGATAAATCTTATGATTGGAAATGGCCAAAAATTACTTTGGTAAATATTAAAAATGATTTACCCGATGAAGATGAAAGTGTTGACTATATTTATTGTTCAAATGTTCTTGAACATTTTGAAAAATATGAGTCGACTGCCGTTTTAAAAGAATGCCAAAGAGTATTAAAAAAAGATGGAATAGTTAGAGTGATAGTGCCAGATTTAAAAAAACTGATAGAGAATTACACCAGCGCTGATAATTTTAACAGAGAATATTTTGGATATAATAAAGATCAATATAATGGAATAATAGGTAGATTTAAACGATTTTTTATCAGAGGACATCAATGGATGTATGATAGTAATTCTTTTTATGAGTTGCTTAAAGAAATCGGTTTTTCAAATATAAAAGAATATAAATTTAGAAAAGGCGAACTTCCAAACTTAGATAAGTTGGATTTAGAAATGCATAAAAAGTTGTGTATTTATTATGAATGTAAAAAATAAAAAAGTTTTTGTAACTGGAGCTAGTGGAAGTATTGGCAAATATTTAGTTGAAAGATTATTAGTTGGTGGTTTTGATGTCGTTGTTTTAACTCGTAACCCCTCTTTGTCTTATAGTAGAAAAGTTCAAGTAGTGGTGGCAGATATTCTTGAAATAGATAAATACAAAAAACAGATGTGTAACTGTAAATATGTTTTTCACTTGGCTGCTTATCAAAATATAATTGATAAAAAATATGATGAGTTTAAAAGAGTAAATATAGAGGGAACAAAAGTTATAATTGAGGCTTTAAAAGGTTCCAAGGTTAAAAAAATGTTTTATATTTCCACTACTATGGTTTTAGGTAATATCGATATAAAAAATAACTATGTGAAATCAAAACTTGAAGCTTTAAAAATTGTGAAAAACTCTGCAATATCATGGATTGTTATATATCCAAGTATTGTAGTAAATTTAGAAATTAAAAATAAGAATAAGTTATTAAATTTTTTAACGGATGGGATTCCAGGTGGACTGATGATGCGTTTTTGTCACAAAAATAAAAAATATAATTTTATTTGGATTGATGAGTTAGTTGAGTCAATGTTTAAGCTAATCAAAAGTGGTGTTGTTGGTAAGGATTATATTTTAAAAGGAAGAGAACTTGGGGCTGAAGAGTATTTAAAAGAGGCTTACTTTAGAAAGGGAAAGAAATTTTTCCCCTGGAGAATACCAATATTTCAGTAGTTACTGATAATGTAGGATATGTTTTTGGAAGAGTAATGCTTTAGGGCATAGGGGCGACAATTTTTTTTTAGTTTTTGATAGGCTGATGGATTTTGAGATAAGTTACGAATTTCTTTGACAAAGTTTTTAAGTGTTGGTTTGATAAAAATAGCGACTGAGCTGTTGGCAACTTCAATGGTGGCTCCTAAATTACTACTAACGACTGGGGTGCCACAGGCAATTGACTCAGCAATAATTCTCCCCCAGCCCTCTTTATATTTTGAGGGAACGCAGAGAAGAGAGGCTTTTTGGTAGTATTGATTTAAATTTTTATAGGCAACATCACCGATAGTTTTTATATTAGGGTGATTCTTGGATATTTTGACGATTTTTTGATAGTCAGGACCAGTACCAACAAATATAAATTTAATTTGTGGAAGTTTTTGAGCTACCCTGACAAGTAAAAGGGCACCTTTTTGAGGAATCATCCTGCCGATGAAGAGGACTGAAAATTTATCTCTTTTTATTTTAATGGGTTTAAATTGATTTAAATCAATCCAGTGGTAATAGCGAGATATTTTATTTGAATTTACACCCAGCCTTTTTAGCTGAGTGACGGAAATGTTTGATTGAGTTAAAACTTGATCACAATGGTTTAAGATGTAGACCATGAATTTAGTGGAAAAAGAATTGAGGGGGACATTGTCATAGGTAGAGTAAATACTAGTGATATGTTTAGGAATTTTAAATATTTTTTTTAGAATAATACCGATAAGAGCGCTATTTAAACCATGTGAGTGAATTATATCTATTTTTGTCTTATGAGTAACTAAAAATATTATTGATCTTATTAATAAATATGGAGTTATATATAAAATGTTTAATAAAGGTAATTTTTCTAGTTTATGAAAAAGATTTCCACCAAACCACCAAAAACGATAAATATGTGAGTTTTTTCCTAATTTTTCATGCGGTTTCCAATTAGCATTTGAGGTGGATAGTGGTGAATAGGTTAAGACTAGGCATTTGTATTCCTTAGTGTCTAATTCATTTATTAAATCGGTTAAATGAGTTTCTACTCCTCCAATATTTGGCGCAAAAAACGGAGTGATAATTAATATTGATTTTTTATTTTTCATCTATATATATTGAATTATTTTTGGTAATTGATTTTAAAGAGTAATTTCGAGAGATTAAATACGACTGAACAGCAATACAGTTATCCTCTATACAGATAATTTTGGGTCTATATTTAGACCAGTCATTTCCCTGAATTATTTTAAAATCATAACCTTCAGTATCAATTGATAATAAATCAATTGATTTATTTTTTAGGTATTTGCTGAATAATTTTTTTAAACTAATTATATTTACGGGATATTTGTTCATTAAACGACAACCTTGTTTTATTTTTATTAATGCTTGTTTTTTTGAAAATGTTGAATCAACATCAGGATCGAGTTGATAAAATGTTTTTATAGTATTTTCTAGTCCTATCCCAATATTTAAATTATTGTCTTTTGGTCTCAAGTTTTGATATTGATTTATTAAATATTGGTTTGGTT
>JAKLIH010000021.1 GCA_022709715.1 Patescibacteria group bacterium
AAAATAAACCTTATAGATTGGAAAAGAGTATATGAGTATGGCAGTGTTGTTGTTTTAGAAAATAAAGAATTTAAACCGAGGATAGAAATATTAAATCAAAATAGTCAAGAATCAATTAGGGATATTAATTACTCCTCCAATAAAGTTTCCTTTTTAGCAAATTCAGTTGAGGGTAATTCAATTCTTGTCTTAAGAGACACTTGGTACCCTGGATGGAAAGCATATATTAATGATATAGAAGTTCCAATTGATAAATACTTAAATATTTATCGTCAAATAATAATTCCAAAGGGAGAAAGTAAAATCAAATTTATTTATCATCCCAAATCCTTTTATTACGGTTTTTATATTTCTAGTTTTGCTTTAATAACTTGGCTAATATTTATTATAAAATTTAGTAATAAAAAAATTTGATAATTTTATCTTTTATAATTCAAAAACAAATTATTATTAAAATATATCAATGAGTTTAAAGAATATTTTTTTATTTTTAACAATTATTTTTGTCTGTTTTCTCGGTTTTAGATATCGCATTCGTCAATATAAAAGCATCCCTTCTGCAAGTACCACATTTGATGAACAAGGTTATCTTTGGCTGGGAAAAAGTATTTTAAATACCGGTATTCCCACCAATTGGTCTGCGCTTGATGTTTATCAAGATTCTTCAAAAGATAATAAGCTAGTTAATCATCAAAATTACAATTTACTTTATGATTCAATAGCACCAAGTATCAAAAATTGGTCAACTTTTCCCCACCCTTTATATCGAAGTATTGAATCAAAAATTGACGGTTATCAGTCGCAATTCTTAATTGTTCAACCCTATTTAGATAATCCACCCTTATATGGAGTTATTTTGGCTTTTTTTGATAACGGTAAAACGGCTCTAAAATCTTCCGTAAAGGGCATTAGACTATTTCCTATCTATTCATCGATTATTACTATTGCTCTAATCTTTATTTATTGTTACCAGCAATTTAATTATGGAACCGCCATTATTTCATCTTTAATTTTTGCTCTTGGTCCAGCTTTTGTTATTTCAAATCGTCTGGCTTTACCTGAAAATTTAATTGCAACTTTATTTATATTGTGTTTATTTTTGTATTCAAAAAGCAAGGAAAATTATTTTGCGAGATATTTAATATATTTTATTTGTTTTCTCTGTCCCTTAATTAAAATTTCAGCTCTAATTATTCCCTCCTCTCTAGTATTAATTGAATATTTTACTAAAAAGAAAATAAGCTTTAGTCTAATTATTTCAACTATGTTAGGACTTTTGACATATATTGGTTATGGTTTTTTTCTAGACAAAAATATTTTTATTCAGATGTTTATTAATCAGGGTCAGCGACAATTTCTTGGACCAATCTCTATGTTAATAAAAGCTATCTACCCTCAAATACCTTATCCGATTTTTGATGGATGGATAATATTTTCCTATTTATCCATTATTATTATTGCCATAAAAAAGATCTCAAGTAGTACTAAACCACTATTAATTGCCTTTATTACCCATACTGTGTTTTTCCTTCTATTCGGTGGTAACAACTTTCCTTGGTATCAATGGATAATTTATCCACTTTTGGCTATATTTAGTGGTGTTGCCATTAGCCATACCTTTAAAAAGTTTTCTCAAACAATGATATTCCCATTTTTCATAATAGTATTTTCTAGTTTAAATTATTATGTTCATTATGGAATTGACTGGGGAAAATATTTGAACACCTATCGTTTACTAATCATAGTTTTTTTAATCCTCCCATTTATTCCATCATTGTTTAAATTTAACTCAAAAATATTTTCAAAAATTTCTTTATGTGTGATGTTTATTATTTCCCTTTATTTTAGTATTCAAATTATAAATAACTTTCAATCTCTATGGCCTCTTTTATTAAACAACAATTATCCACTCTAAAATATGACAACAAAAAAGCTTTCAATCATCGTCGTTACTTGGAATACCGCCAGTACTACTTTAAGTTGTATTAAAAGCATTAAAAGACATTTGTCTGGATTTAATTACGAAATTATTGTGGTAGATAATGGATCAACTGACAATACTTTAAGCTTAATAAAAACAGAAAAAAATTTAAAAATCGTAAAAAATAAGACTAATTTAGGCTTCGGAAAAGGTAACAATTTGGGTGCAAAAATAGCCAAGGGAAAGTATCTTTTATTTTTAAATTCAGACATGGAAATTCCCGATGATAAATTAATTGACATGTATAAATACTTAGGTCAAAACCCAAACATTGGCATAATTGCTCCAAAATTTCTCAATAGTGACTTATCGGAGCAGGGCTCAGTCTGGCCACCACAAACTCTTTTAAAAGCGTTTAAGGAGTTCTGGCTTGGTCAAAGGTTGTATTCTAAATTCGTTCCCCAAAGTACTCAGCCAATCGAGGTTTTTTCTGTTTCTGGTGGCGCCATCATGATAAAACGTTCTCTTTTTGAAACAGTTGGTAGCTGGGATACTAGATATTTTATGTATTTCGAAGATCTGGAACTTTGCCGGCAGATAAAAAATTTAGGCTTTAAAATATATTATTACCCAGACTGCAAAGTAATTCACCGACATGGAGCTAGCGGCAAGTCTTTGGTTGATCCCGCTAATCAGTGGCGGCGCCTAATTCCTGGTTCAAAAATATATCATGGTCTTTTAAAACACTATTTATTATTTTTAATTACCTGGTCAGGTCAAAAATGGCAAAAACTTTTTTCCAAAAATTAACTATAAAAAACATTCTTGTAGTTTCGACAATTTCAAGACTGTTTTTATTACCTTGGACTTATCATGGTGATGTCGTTGTTACTTATTGGTGGGGTAAGTTTGCACAGGAGTTTACCTGGCCTGGCTATTATGACTGGTTGAATTTTGGAGGCTATGGCCGTCCCGATCAGCCAATGCTAAATATTATTTACAATTGGTTGATTCGTCTTCTCTATGATTTTATTTACAAAATACTCTGGTTTATTAATATAAAAATACCTCTTTTTCCTTCAAAAATAATGTCATGGTATTTTTTTCACGGTAATCAAATATTGCTTAAACTACCAATGTTAATTGCCGACATATTTTTAATATATTTTATTTATAAATTTATTTCTAAGCAGTTTAATGTCTCTAAGGCAAAAATTGCTGCTATTATTTTGGCCGTTTATCCACCTTTATTTCACAATAGTATTATTTGGGGAAGCGGGGATAGTATTATCAATTTATTCGCTCTATTAGCCGTAACTGCACTGTATAAAAAGGAATATTATAAATTTGTCATCTTTTATTTAATCTCAGTTTTATATAAAAGTTCGCTACTTATTTGGGCTCCTGTTTTCTTGGTAGTTATTTTAAAACAAAGAATTAAGTTTAAAAATCTTATTTTAATGGGGGGAGTTGGCTCAGCTCTTATATATATAGTCTCGAGGCCTTTTGCCATAAAAAATTCATTTGTCTGGTTTTACGAAACCATGACTCAAAAAATTCTCCCCGGTGCTATGCCTCAAATAACCTCCAATGCCATGAATTTCTGGGCAATAATATTTGGTTTAAAACCTCGATTAGATGAAACCCTATTTATTAATATTATTTCCTTCCGCTCCCTATCCTTAATTATTTGTTTAATTTTATATCTCTATCTTTTAATAATACTTTATAAAAATTATTCTCTAAAAAGTATTTTACTTTCATTGGTTCAAATCACCATGGTTACCTTTGTCTTTATGACGAGGATGCATGAACGATATACTTTTCCTGCTCTTGTCCCCTTATTATTATTATGTTTCTACGATCGCCAATTCATAAAATATTTTATTGTATTGAGTATTACTCATTATTTAAATGTTTATAACTGGTGGTTTGTACCTAAAATTCCTATTTTTATTTCACTATTAAAATATGACGTTATTATTAGATCAATTAGCGCCGTGAACCTGTTATTAACATTAAAATTACTTACAATTAGATTAAAAGAAAAAAATGTTTAAAAATAAGTATATTTTTCTTATTATTTCTGAAATTATATTATTTTTTTTACTATCATACCGATTACTAAAGGTTCCCACCGGTTTAACGGTTGACGAATCTGCTTTTGGTTGGAATGCGGCTTTATTATCACGAAGTGCTCATGACCAAAATGGAAAACTATTACCTCTATTTGTGAGCTCAATAAATAATTCAGATTGGCGTCAGCCCTGGACGCAGTACTACATAACTGTATTTTTTAAAATATTTGGTATTTCTATATATAATTTACGACTTTCTAGTGTGGTTTTAATTCTTTTGTCTTCTATCCTTTTATATAAATTAGTTCTGAGAATTTTGGACTGGAAATATGCTCTTGTCTCTGTCTTTTTGTTTGTTTTTACTCCAGTTATTTTTATGCATTCACATCTAGGACTAGATAATATTATGCCCATTCCCTTTACCCTTATTTGGCTCACCAGTCTATATCAATATCAAAAATATAAAAATAATAAATATTTAATTTACGCTGCTCTCTCCCTCGGCTCATCTTTTTATAGTTACAAAGGCATGAGAGCTGTAGTCCCGGTCTGGAGCTGTTTGAGTGTTTTTTATGTGATGTATTTAAACTATAAGCCGAAAATTATTTTAATAAATTTAGTTAAAAAAACCTTACCCTTTGTCTTTGGGATACTTCCTTTTTTCATTATTATTCCGTATCTTAGTCGCCTATATCCAGGAGCTATTTTTGGAGGTGCTAGGCCAAAGCTAAGTGAAATATATACTTTATTTTATGCATATTTTTCTCATTTTGATATAAATTTCCTCTTCATAAAAGGCGATAATCTACTCTTTCATTCTACTCAAAAACACGGCATGATGCTCCTGGCTACTGCTCCTCTATTTTTTCTTGGTCTATATCAATCATTTCGAAATAAAAACTTTTGGACATTCATTTCGTTAAGTTTTTTCAGCGCTCCACTACTCTTTGGATTGGTTGATTCTGTCTATCGGGCTAGCCGAATACAGTGTATTGTTCCAAGCTACATCTTAATTTGTATTCTGGGACTAAATACTATCGTTAAATATAAATATTCTAAAATAATCCTGGTTATTTTAACTATCTTAGTATTTTTAAACTTTTCTAGTTTTCTAAAATATTACTGGTATACCTATCCCAAGTTCACTGAAAATATTTTTGGAAATATGAAACGAAACGAGTCCTACAAAGTATTTGCTAGTGAGGCAACTAGTAGAAATTTACCTCATTACGTTGACAGGGGAGCTTATGAGGGCTTCTTTGATAATATTTATTTTGATAATTCTTCGGTAATTTTAGATTATCAAGAAATACCAAGAGTGCCCTCAATCTATCTTAGTACTCAGGGAGATTTACTCGGTTTTGAAAAGTTAGATGTAAAAATTCCAGAATTTAATATTTATGTTCGAAGGTGAATAAAGAAATAAAAATACTCCTTATCTTTGGTCTAATAATTAGATTAATTTTAGCTCCTATTTTTTATCACCCTGATATTAAATCTCAAAATTTTCATTTTCAGTTTTTATCCCAAGGGAAACTAAATATTTATGAGTTTATAGATAAAAATAAAGAAAAATTACCTTATCGGGATACTTTCAATTACCTTCCCTTAACTTATCTGAGCCTTGGTGTGGGTCAAATACTTCTTCGGCCTCTCCTACCGGCAGATTTTTTTACTTGGATAAACGATTGGGGGCCTCTCCAAAATAATTATTTTAATCTATTTTATTTTCTGCTTGTTTTGAAAATACCGTATATATTTTTTGATCTTGGCATTGGATATTTACTTTATAAAATCTATAATATAAAAATTATAACGTTCTGGCTATTTAATCCCTTATCTCTATATCTGATCTATGTTTTAGCTAATTTCGATATTATTCCAGTCTTTTTATCAGTTTTCTCATTCTATTTATTAAAAAAATCTCGTCTTAGTCTTGCCTTTGCCTTTTTGGGGATAGCTACCGCCCTAAAACTTTATCCACTCCTATTTCTTCCGTTTTATATTTTTTATCACCCCTTTAATTTTAAAAAAATCATTATTAATACTTTTGCTTTTCTTCTCCCGATTATTATTTCTATTATTCCCTTTATCTTTAACCCCTTCTTTATTCAGGCTTTTTCTAGTTCTGGTCTTTCGCAAAAAATTCTTGAATTTAAATATATGTCGATTCCAATATATCCACTGATATATTTCATAATTTTACTTAAATATTTTTTATCAAAAAAGAAAGATATTGAAAGATCTTTTCTCTGGTTATTTTTGACCTTTATTGTTTTTGTCAATTATCATCCTCAGTGGCTACTCTGGTTTTTACCTTTTATTTTATTGCCGATATTGAAAACAAAATTAAATACTGCCGTTTTTATGATAATCGTAATTCTGTCTTTATTATATGTAATCCTTATAAATGATCAGTTTCTTTTTTGGGGCCATCTTATCCCTATTGATTTAGATTATCTTAACTTAACTAGTCCGTACCAGATTGTTGTTCAGAGATTTCACCTAATCCCTCAGTTGATTCAAGGGCAATTAAAATTAGTTATCGCATTGCTGTCGCTTATCTATATCTTTCCAACCCGTGAAAAAAATAATTAAGTATCTACTAGTTGAACTTGCACTTATCAGTATTCTGTTAATAATATTTCCCTCCTTGGTAATTAAAGAAAGAATGGGTCTAAACATAGAAGGGGGGAAACCAATTCTATCCTTGCAGTCAGGTAGATATTATACCCAGGTAATTAATAATCCAACCAAAAGTTTAAATTCAATAAGTTTGCAGCTTAAAAATCCTCTAATAAAAGATAACAGTCTTATCTATATAGAAATAATGGATGAACTCGGTGAAATTCAAAAAGACTTTTCTATTTATGGTGCCAACATTGGTGATCCAAGCTGGATAAAACTAGATTTTAGTCCTATTGAAAAGACCAATTTAGTTCTAAGAGTTTCAGGAGAAAGTCAATTTGATAATTCTCTTTATCTTTTTGGCAGCGAAAATGGCTCATTTGATCTTAAAACTACCTATGCTTTATCTAATTTTCAATCTAGACTTAAACAAAACATATATTCTCAGGTCAATCTATTTATGAGGCGTAGTTTGTGGCATAATATTTTATACCTAGTCAGTTTAATTATGCTTAATATGTACTTAGCCAAACTACTAAATGAAACTCCCTCAAAAACCTAATTTTTATATATTATTAATTATTCTTTTAGCACTTTTTCTTCGTTCTTATCACTTCAATATTTTACCTCCCTCTCTCTTTTCCGATGAAGTTGATGCCGGTTATCAGGGATTAATTTTTAATCAAAATAAAACAGATTATTTTGGCAATAAATTTCCAGTTCATTTTCACTCTTTTTCTGATTGGCGCACTTCACTCTATATTTATTCAATCTCGTTTTTTCAAAATATTACTCACAATTCTGATCTAGCCATTCGTCTCCCCTCAGTTGTCTTTAGTGTTATTAGTGTTTATCTGTTCTATCTATTAACTAATTCACTATTGGCTTCCTTACTATTAGCTATCTCCCCCTGGTCAATCCATTATGGCCGCACTGGCTTTGAGGTATCAGGCATGTTAGCTGTAATTCTTACCGGCATTTATTTCTGGAAAAAATATTTACAAAATTATCGACTTCATCATTTACTTTTATCAATATTTTTCTTTGCTCTTTCTCCCTATTTTTATAGTACTAGCAAATTATTTTTAATTATTATTGCCTTTTTAATATTTATTATTTGGTTTAAAAAGATAATCAAATTTAAACGATTGCATCTACTCTTTGGAGGAGGTCTTGCAATTATATTAATGATTCCTCTAATTATTGACACCTTTAAAGGTCAAGCCGGTTTTCGTTTTTCCTATATCAGTATTTATTCAGACCCTCAAATTTCTAAAAACATTGATTATCTACGATATCAGGATATTTTCACCACCCACCAGGGACAAACCGGTGTCCAGACTTCTTTATTATCTAAAATTTTTCACAACAAATACGGTCTAATTACCAGTAAATTTATAAATAATTATTTTTCATCCTTTTCTACCGACTTTCTCTTCATTGGCGGCGACCAAAACTCTAGACATGGTTTTGGCAGTCATGGTCTTCTCTATTTTCTAGATTTTTTTCTAATAATTTTTGGTTTAATCAATGTTTTAAAAAATCGTCATTCAGACAAACTGGGAATTTTATTTATTTGGATTTTAGTTTTTGCCCCTATTCCTTTTGCCCTCACCAGAGATTCACTCGGCCCCCATGCCACTCGTCTCATTTTAATGCTACCTTCATTTATTTATCTATCTTATCAGGGTATTTTATATTTAAAATTTATATCTAAATGGTTTCTTCCTGCCATTGTTTCTTTATATCTAATCTCCCTGGCTTCTTTTTGGCATTATTATCAATACGATTATCCCCAGCTTTCAGCTATGTCTTGGCACGCTGGTATGAAAGAGGCAATTATTGCCACTGAAAATATCCAGCTTCCTCTCTACTTTTCCAACGCTTACGAACCATTT
>JAKLIH010000022.1 GCA_022709715.1 Patescibacteria group bacterium
TGACAAGACTTTTGATCATATTTACAGTTCTACTGAAGTTTATTATGGCAATTATTCCATTTCAATGGATTCTATATTGACAATGAATTACTCTACCACAGCATCTGGAGAACCTTATTTATATAAGACTAAAATTTTTTTATTGAATGATGCTGTACTTGAATTTGCGTCTGAAACATCTGAAACTTGGGGTATGCGGTTTGAAAAAATTAATACACCATAAGATAAAATAATTTTAAAAGTAAAAAAAATATTTTATTATCAACTTTGATATCATTAATCAATTGTTCAGACAATGATGCAGTTCATTTTATGACGTTGCATTTATTCTTGTAAAATAGAAAACCCCGATTTATGGATGCGTTTTTTAAAAATCTATCGCAATCATAAAGTTGATTTTCAATGGATAAAAGGGCATAACAATCATCCTCAAAATGAACGTTG
The DNA here is from genome assembly GCA_022709715.1 of Patescibacteria group bacterium. Lineage (GTDB taxonomy): Bacteria > Patescibacteriota > Minisyncoccia > UBA6257 > JAKLIH01 > JAKLIH01. The sequence goes on from JAKLIH010000022.1 coordinate 445, forward strand.
TGATGAATTGGCTGTTTATGCTTCTAATTTACCAAATCTTTCTGTGGATGCTTTTTATGAAAAGGAGGAAGGGAAGTTGTTTTGATTCTTATGGTATAAATCAATCAAAGTAATTTTTTATATAGGGGAAACTAACAATCAAAATCACAAAACTACTGAAGAAACTCCTACAGCTTGATATTAGGTAAATAATTTATTAATTTGAAGATATATTTATTTTGCTTGAATAATCTAACATTAAATGATATAAAGTAATATCCTTTGAATTTGTTGTTTTGTGATTTGAAACATAAGAATATTTAAAATCATTGATGAATTGATGAAACTTTAAATCAGAAAAACACTTAGTATTTTTTTCAATATCAATTGGATTAACAACAAATCCTATCATTCCATTTGCTTTTTTGTATGATGGGTATTTTTCATTTTCAACAAATCTATTTATTCCATTTAAAACATACTTTTTGTTAAGTTCATTAGTTCCATCAATTCTTTTACACTCTATTATGTAATATGAATTTGTATTTTTAGTTCTTTCAATTGCATTATAAACTTTTATATCGGTTCTGCCTTTTACAGAATCATCATCCTCATTATACAATTCAACTTCTGTATCAAACAGATAGGGTATTAATTGTAGTTCTTCTCTAATCTGGTTATTTTCTAAATAATTTTTATGAAGCCCATTTCTAATTAAATTTTCATTGTTTTCAATTGAACTATAATCATTAAGCATTTTGTTATAACAATTATATATTTGAGATAAAATAAACTCAAATACATTATCCTGATAAAAATCAAGATATATAAAATTTGAAGCATCTAATTTACTCATCAATGTTTGGTTTTGAGTTATGTAATGCTTCTATAAATTCAGATAAATCTAAATAAGCAAGTGCAGGATGCCATGATTTATATTCATTTGGCTTAATGACATAGAATCCATCATTTTCAAATCCTTTAATGTCCTTTTGGATAAAGAGGTTTTGTCCAACATTTTCAAAACTCAATCTTGTAAATGTACTTAACAATTCTTTGTACCCTTTTTGAGACCAAATAATGTTCTTTGTTGATTTAGATTTGTTTGGAATAACTCTAAAATACATTGCAATAGTGTGATTAGAATGTATAATTTCAACTTCAAAAAAATGACCTTTTTTATTGTAAATTGCTCCAAAGTAATCTAAAAATATTTTAGCATAGCTCTCAAGAACTTTGTCATTTGGAATTAATTTTCTAAAAATTTCATTATATTTTTTATTAGTTCTTAATGGAATTGAAATATTTAAAGTGTAATCAACCAAAGATTTTTCTTGATTATTTAGTTTGTATTGATTTATTAAAAGTAAATCAATTTCATCATACAATAAATTAATTTCCTCATTTATAACTTGAAATTGATAATCCATAAAAGCAATATGATGCTTTTCAGAGATTAATTTTTCAAGTCTTTCAACTTTATCAATAAATTTCAAATCCTTATTATCAAATATAATTGGCATTGCAAATTTATCTTCTTTATCATGTGATTGTTTTCTTTCAATTCCTAAAGAAGAATTTGTCTGTAACATGAAATAGCTAAATAAATTTGAATTAAACAAAGCCAAAAGAAATTTAATAAAATGCAAATCATTATTTAATGGTTTTATTGATGTAATTGCATCAGTAAAAACAACATCAATATATGATATAGCAGATTTAGCTTTGTAATCTGTTGTAACACCCTTTCCAACAAGTAAAATAGGAGCTTTAAAAAGTTCTATTTTTCTTGGTCTATGTACATACTCTAAATTTCTAGTAAAATTCTCAGAATATTTTAGCTCATAAGCAGATAATGCTTTCTTTTTTGAATCTAATGAAACATCAATTTTCTTGTGTTCATCTATTGGATTTTTATCTCCACCTCCTACACTAATTCCTTTACCAAAAATAAATTCATCTTTGTTAGAAATATAATCATATATAGATTTATTTTCTTTTAATCTCTTTAAAAAATAAAAATCTAAAATATTACCAAACACTAAAGTTTTCCATATCCAGTCAAAATCTATAAAATAATTTTGATAGATTTCTTTAATGTCATATTTCTCAATCATTAATAGCTTTAATGTATTGAAAAAATAATTTGGTTTTACTGAAATATGTGTTACCAAGTTGTTTTTGAAATCTTCATCTTTATCTAAAACCTTATAAAATAAAACTACAGCAGGTTCAATTGAAGCATCATTTGAAACATTAAATATTTTCTCTGCAATTGAAGACAATTCAAATATTTGTCTAAATTTAAAGTTAGTGAGTAAATATTTTCTATAATCTTTAGCATTAATGTTATATAGAACTTTACTTGTAACAATCAATGCAGATTCATCAAAAGAAAAATCTTTTACCCTAATTAGAAAAACTTGAGAAATTTGTTTGTCTGTAACTCTAATTTCTGTGTTTTTAATTTTTTCTTTTTCTTTCCAATAAGATTCATAAAGTTTAACACTATCTTCAACTTTTCCCCAAGGTGGATTTCCTAAAATGAATTGAAAATGTTTATTTTTTATTATTTTATTGTAATCAGCATTTAAATCAAAAAAATCATCAACAAAAAAATTAGTTCCAAGCAGTGTAGGAAATTGAAAACCAACAATACTACTTGGTTCTAAATAATCAAGTAATGTAATGTAGAGTGAAAATATTGCAACCTTAATAGCACTTTCATCTTTATCAATTCCAAAAATATTTTCTTTTAACAGAGTTTTTAATTCATTTTTATAGTTATCTAATGAATCACTATAATTAGGATTTAATAATCTATATTGTATTATAATTTGCCTTAAGGTTTCAACTAAAAATACTCCTGAGCCACATGCAGGGTCTAAAACTCTACAATTAAATTGATTTTTATTTAAGTTAAAATATTCAGTTACCGTTTGTTTTTGGATATAATCTACTAGGAAGAGAGGAGTGTAATAAGCACCCTGTTCAGCTTGATTACTTCTGCCTATAAATTTTTCATAAACATTACTTACAAATTCTATAGGAATAATTGAAAAATCATAAATATCAAAAAAAGAAAATTGAATTTCTGATTTTTTATTCAAAGAAATTAATTCATTACCATTCAATAAATTAATTATTACTTCAAGATGCTCTTCAAAAACAAAATCCTCTTCATTTATTATTACTTTATCAACCACAAATTCCAAAGGAAATAAGTTTCCATTAAAATCATTTCTAAGTTGCTTAAATAGCTTATATGCAGTTTTTTTGTTTTTTAAAATTTCATAAAACTGTTCTTTGCTTAATATTTCATATTTATTTAATTCTACTTTTCTATCAATTAAATATCTAATAAATATTACTCTTCCTATTAATGAATTTGCAATATTATTAGCTATATTGTAATCTATGTTTTTATCTAAATATTTGTTTATTAATATACTTCTAGCACTTTCAATATTACTTAATAAATAGTTGTCAATTCTTTTTTTACTCTCAAATTTAGATTTATACTTTTCCCATGACTCTCCTGTTATCAATTTAAAGTAATCAAAATCTGAAATGTTATTAGAATCAGTTAAATTATTTAATCCAGTATTTTTAATAAAATTGAATCCATTCTTAATTTGGATTTGATTTTGAGATATAATAAAAACTATTGGGGTTTGATTGAAATTCCAAATTTGCTTTTCAAGTAAATCTATGTTTTGAGGATTATCAAAAAATAATATTAAAGGTTCATTATTAATACAAAAAATTGCATTAGGTTGAAGTTTTAACAATGTTTCTTTTATCCTATTTGAAACAATGTTGAATTCGTTTAATTTGATTTCAGGCAAATAGAACAGACCATCTTTATCAAGAAGGTTTAACTTTTCTAAAACTGAATCAATTTGCATGGTTAAAATATTTCATTTTCGCAAATTTAATCAATTTATATGAATTTTATAGAAGGAAATGAACATGAATTAAGTGATTGAAATAGTGGGCATTATGTTGTAGGAATGGTGATTTAAATAATTAATTGTTAAACAAGTATTTTTTTTCAGATGTTAATTAATATTTAAGTTCAGATGTCTAGAATTAGTTTTTCGTTAATATAATTTTGACTTATATAAGCAGCTTATAGTTAGAGAGATTTAAATTGTAATTATTTAGTACCGGATTAAAGTCAAAAAAACCAAATAAAAAAAACCGCCCATTAAGGCGGTCATTACATTACGATTACTTTTACAACGTATCCCGATGGGTGGTAACTTCGGCAATAAACACATCTACTTCTGTAAGTTGTTTGTTTATGCGTTCAAGGTCTAATTCTTTTTCAAGCAGAGCCACCGCTCCGTAACTTTCTTTACGGTTTTCCAACAAGAATTTGCGGTATTCTAACCGTACTTTGCGTTTTTCTTCGGCCTCTTTAGTAGGACCTTCCGGCAAAATGGCAATAACAGTATCAACGGCAGCTATTTCTGCATTTACTCCTTGCAGAATGGCATCAATCTCTACAGCTGTATTACTGTAGTTGGTTACAAGTCGTTCTTCTGATAACTTTTTAAAGTTTAAATCAGATTTTTCCTTTTGGGCAATGCCCAACAACACATCGCAATCAGCAACTGTTGTTAAATTACTTACTGAATACATAATTAATTAATTTAAAATTACATATTCATAAACGCAAGTATTATGCCGTAAAAGTATTACAAAACGCAAATTTATTAAAATATTAACTTGTAGTGTTAATCTTATTTTAAAAATATACTAAACTCTAAATTGATTACGTTTTTACCGCTATTTCTAAACGTTTTTTGAGTGTTTTTTCTTCAAAAACTAATACTTCTTTTTTAATTTGTAGTTGAAGTAAACCATCTGAGGTATTTTCATTTTTTTTATTTTTCAAGGCAATGGCCTCTATCAATTTTGTTTCTTTTTTAGTTTTAGCTTGCTCCTTCAAGTGGTTTACAATTTTTTCAGACGCTTTCGCAGCATTTTCTTTTTTTTGTATGGCCAGCATTTTTTTTTCAACCAGCAGTTGTTGGTGTTGATTTTTTACTAATAGGAGTTGCAAAAGATTTACTTCTTTTTGGTCATTTTTATCTTTATGCTCTATAACAGTGGATTCTTTTTGTGCAAATGACAAGATAGAAGCAAGTTTTTGAGTAGCATGAATCGGCAATTTGCGTTTACCAATTTCATATAACGAAAGCTGACTTCGGGTGACTTGAAGCAATTGAGCCAATTCTTCTTGCTTTAAACCTAGTTGTTTTCTAAAGTTATCCTGCTTTTTCATTTTAAAATTACTTATGTAGCAAATTTGCAAAAAATATTTTTATGCTACACTTTTTGAAGCATTTTTTTAAGAATGAAAAAAATGCTTCAAAAAGTGTAGCATTTTTTTGTATATGGTTTTTTTGCTACAAGTGAAAGAGTTGTATTAAATAAATGTATATAAAAATAATCTACACCTTTTTACAATCAAACATCCGTTTATAACATTATGTCTACCGTTTGTCACATTTACACAACTAGATTTACGTAAAAAACATACTTTTTCAATTTTTATAAAATTTATAAATATAAAAAAAACAAAAACAAATTAATAATGTTTAACCCAAAACCACGAAGTGTTAAACAAAGTATCACTAAATTTAGTGATATTTTCAATATCATTAAAAGTGGGTATTGTTTTGGGTTAGCAATAAATCTATTTTTGGAGAGAATAATTGAAATGAGTTTTTAATTCATTTCTGCTACTTACAAATATATAATTTTTAACATTTCTTATGAAACCATTTTTTTTATTTTTCCTTTCGGCATTTTTAATGCATTTCACCGGTACAGCCCAAAACAATAGAATAAAGTTTGATTATGATCCAGCAGGTAATCAAATAAGGAGGTATCTCTGTTTTGATTGTCTTGCAAAAACTACAGATTCGATTCCTAAAGCCAAGGATCTTATAGAATTTAAAGAAGAAGATTTTTTAAAATTTTCACCAAGTGATGAATTCTCTTATTATCCAAATCCAGTGAAAGAAGAATTATATCTTAAATGGGAATCAATTAATGAAAATAAAGTTTCAAGTATTGAGGTTTACTCTATAACTGGTCAAATATTGAAGCATTACCATGGTTTAGAAAGTCAAAACACAAAAAATATTTCTTTTCAAGAATATGTTAAAGGAACCTATTTAGTAGTGTTAAACTATTTAAATGGAGAGAAAAAGTCAATTACTATTTTAAAACAATAAATGATGAAGAGATTACAACTACTAATTGCTTTATTTATCTCAAGTTTGGCTTTTACTCAAACTATATACACCAAAGACAAAAAAAATGTATCGACGACGACCATACAAGGTACAAGTTCAAGAGAACAGGATGGTTTTGTTATTGATCCTATTGAAATAGATCCAACAGAAGATGACCCTATTGATTTAGAGCCAATAACGACCTTAACTCCTAATTTAGATGTAACTGAAGTGGGGAATACAAATGGGGGTTTATCTGTTTCTCAAACAGGAGGTGCATTTTATACGATTCCAATTTTGTTACCTCCAGGAATAAATAGTGTTGCTCCAAATATAAGTTTAAATTATAGTAGTCAATCAGGTGATGGTAATGCTGGTTTTGGTTGGAATATTGGAGGAGTATCAAAAATATCTAGAGTATCTTCAACATTATATCATGATGGAGTAATAGACCCTGTTGACCTTGATAATTTAGATAAATTTGCTTTAGATGGACAACGGTTAATTTTAAAAACGGGTAATTACGGTCAGGTAGGCTCTACTTATCAAACAGAAAGTTATTCGAATTTAAAAATTTCATTTTTAGCAAATGGATTTCAAACTTATTTTAAAGTTGAATATCCAGACGGTAGTTTTTCATTATATGGTTATTCAACAGATACCTCTTCATTACTTTCATTTTCAGAATGGCCAATTACTCAATGGCAAAATCCACAGGGTATTAAAATTAACTATAAATATTATAATTATAGTAATGAATTATATATAAAATCTATTGATTATGGGACAAGCACAAATGTGGGTATAAATAAAGTTGAATTTATATATAAAACTAAAAATAAAGAAATCATTTATTATTTAGATTCATTTGAATTTAAAAATAATAAAATTTTGAGTTCTATAAAAGTTACTGCCAATAATGTGCTTTATAGAAATTAT
>JAKLIH010000023.1 GCA_022709715.1 Patescibacteria group bacterium
TTGTGGCTAGTTGGTTTTAATTAACAGGCAGAAATGTCGTAGCCCTAAGGAGAATCGAACTCCTATTACCAGATTGAGAATCTGATGTCCTAACCATTAGACGATAGGGCCGGAAAATTAAATCAAAAATCAAAAATCAAATATCAAAAATATAAATCAAAGGTCAAAGATCCCCCTCTTTTAAAAGCTCATAAACTCTTTAAAAAATTATTAAACTAACAACGAAGTATATTTTATATATTATTCTATATAGGTTTTTTGTTTTATTATGAAATAATAAAACAGATCTTTTAAAAGAGGGGGTTTTGATTTTACAATTGTTTTACCATTGTCTTACTACTATTTTACTACTGCTTTACATTAATTTAGTAATTTTATTGCCGTTGTAAAAACTAGCAAATGGCATTGGTTTTTTACCATCGGGTTGAACAGTTATAATTTCAATAAAGCCATCCAAAGTTTTAACAAAAAAACACTTATTCTCTATTATGATGTGGCCAGGCGATAGCATATTATATTTTTGATGTAGTTCTTTATGAAGTTCAAGATCACTAATTCAGTTAATTTTTAATATTTTTAATATAATATTTCTAGCATTTTTTTCAAAATGGGAAAATACACCGGGCTCAGATGATAGTGCTCGAATAAAATTATAGACAGTAGAAGTTGGTTGGCTTCAATCAATGTGACAATTTTCAAAATAAAACTTTTTGGTATAAGTTGCTAATTCTTCTTCCTGGGGTTTAATAGCAATTTTATGGTTTAAATAATCGGGTAATAAATTGGTAATTAATTTAGCTCCTAATAATCCTAATTTTTGTTTTAAAGAATTAAAATCATCATTTACATCAATGGGTGTGCTAATTTGGCCAATAATTGGTCCATGGTCCATAAGTTCATCAATAATAAAAATAGTTGCGCCGGTAGTAGTTTCATTGTTGAGTATGGTGCTTTGAATGGGTGTTGGGCCTCGATATTTTGGCAAGAGAGATGGGTGAATATTTATAATACCAAATGGAAAAACTTTTAATATATTTTTAGGAATAATTTTACCAAATGAAGCTACAACGCCAACATCAATTTTTTTTGATTTTAAAGTATTGTAAAAACTTTGATCATTTAAATTATCAGCATAGACAATTTCAATTTTATGTTGTTTGGCTAATTCTTCAACGGGATTGGATTTTAATATTTTTTTACGACCAAATTCTTTAGGCGAAAAAGTGATTATCAAATTTGGGACTAATTTATTAGCAATTAGAGCTGATAAAATTAATGCTGAAAAATTGGAATTACCCCAAAAACTAAAATTCATGATTGGTGTATTTAGATTGTTTATAAACATGTTTAGCTTTGTCGACAAACAGAATACCAGATAAATGATCGAGTTCGTGTTGAACGACTCTAGCTAAAAGATCTTTAAATTTGTATTTTATTTTTTTACCACTTAAATTCTTGGCTTCAATAGTAATTTTTTCCGGTCTTATGACGTTACCTCAAAGTCCGGGTACACTTAAACAGGCCTCTTCCATTTCACATAAAGTTTCAGATACATTAATAATTTTTGGATTAATTAAATCATAACGTTTTTTATGATCGATATCCGAAAAAACAATCAATGACAAGGGGCAGCCAACTTGATTGGCCGATAAACCAACTCCTTTGTTTTTAATCATGGTTTTATACATATCGTTGGCTAATGATTTGACATTAGATGTGATATGGTCGATTGGTTGAGTTGGACTAGATAATATTTTATTTTTTGGATCAGTAATAATTTCCATAATTAATTTACAATAATGTCTTTAGGGTTAAAAGTAATGAGATCGATGGTTGTATTTTTCCAATCATCTTTATCTAAATTAGCACTAATAGCTAAATTTTCAAGAATATAAATTGGATCACTTTCATCTTTTCAAATTGTGGGTAAATAACAAAATGAATTTACGTTATCTTTATTGATAAGAATGGCTGGTTTGTTGGCAGAAATATTATATATTTTTTCATTATCACTTAAACCTTTGATATTGGTGTAATCTTCAACAATCCAAATGCGAAGACCTAATAAATTATTTTGAAGTTTTTGAAGATATTCTTCAGGCAATGATTTCATGGTGTTAACTAAAACAAAAATAAGATTTTCAACTAAATTGGTATCACTTTCGATATTGCCAAAAGCACTAATCAATTCACCTTGTTCAGTTATTTCTACAAAAATACCAAAATGATTATTAAAATAATCGTTTGGATAGTTAGAAATATCAATATCTAAAACTGTGCCTTGAGCAATAAATAAATCAATAGCTCTTTTAGCGACTTTTTTAAGAAGGTTGGTAATATTAATATCCATATTTGAGATTAATTAAAAGTTGTTATACAAAAGGCCTCAAGCAATAATCGGTAATTGGCATTATAATTATCGACATAAGATAATAATTGTAAAGTATTTTTAAAGCGTTTAATTTTTGATAACGATACTAAGGGTTCGTTTTGAAGAGCTGTATGAATTTCCCTTTCAATGTTATTGATCCAATCGTTGATAATGGTTTTGAGATAAGTTTTGATGAACTTTTCTTTGTCGTCAGTTTGATTGGTTTCTTCTTGAGATTGTAAATGAGTCATTAAATTTTTAATAATAGTTGATTGATTATCAAAATTGTTTTTAGACAGATCATTAAAAATTTTGATATTATTGTCGGTGTTTTTTAGTAATTCTTGATCTCTAATATAATTAATGACTTGAGCTGGACGATTATGAGACAATTCTAAAATATGAGATAAATTTTTTGAATAATTTGGATATTTATTTTTTATAAAATCGATAATATCATTTTGGCTTGGCTTGGTAAAACGAATTGACAATAAACGTGAATTAATGGTTTTAAGTAGTTTTTGTGGATTGGTAGTGATTAAAATAATAATAGTATTATTTTTTGGTTCTTCTAAAGTTTTGAGTAATGAAGATTGAGTTTCGATATTTAATTTTTCGCAATTATTAATAATTAAAACTCGTTTTTTTGAGATTTGAGGTTTATATAATAAAAAATCAAAAATTGGCAAAGTATCATTAACTTTGATGGTATCGCCTTGAAAATCAATAATTAAATAATCGGGGTGTCATTGATTGTCAAAAAAATTACAGCTTTCACATTGATCACAACCACCAATTTTATTTTGCATGCATAACAAGCTTTTAGCAAATAATTTAGCAGTGGTTAGTTTGCCCAGATCTGGTTCACCTCAAAAAAGTAAACTTTGATTTCAATCATTATTATTTTCTATTTTTGTCGTTAAAAAATTTTTGACAATTGGATTAATTAATAAATCCATATATTTGATGATTATTTATAATTCATTAAACTGCGTTTATATAAATCAAGATTTTCTAAAATAATACCGGTACCTTTAGCTACGCAGAATAAGGCATCGTCAGCTACATAGACAGGCACACCAGTGGCACGAGTGATTAAAACATCTAAGTTTTTTAACAAACCACTTCCGCCAGTTAAAAACATGCCACGTTGCATGATGTCGGCTACAAGTTCGGGTGGTGTTTCGGACAAAACATTTTTAATGGCTTGAATAATTTCTTTTAGTACATTGGTTAAAGCTTCAGCAACTTCGTTGGAATTAATATTTAAATTTTTTGGTAACCCTTCGGATAAATCACCACCAGTTATTTCATATTCATTTTTTTCTTTAACGGTGATGGCTGATCCAATATTTATTTTTACATTTTCAGCGGTGCGTTCGCCAATAGCGATGTTATATTTTTTACGAATATAATCAATAATAGCTGAATCCATTTTATTGCCAGCCACTCGAATGGAAGAAAAAGTAACAATACCACCAAGTGATATAACCGCAATCTCAGCTGTGCCACCACCGATGTTGACAACCATATTGCCAGAAGCTTCATTGATTGGAATGTTGGCGCCTAAAGCGGCCAAGATTGGTTCTTTAACAACAAAAACGTCTTTAGCTCCGGCTTCTCTGGCAGCATCAACAATAGCGCGTCGCTCAGTTGAAGTAATTCCACAAGGAGCAGAAATAATAATATCGGGTTTAACAAAACGCATACTGCCTAGAGATTTACTAATAAAATAATGTAATAAAGCTTTGGTTATTTTATAATCAGCAATAACACCATCTTTTAATGGCTTGTAAGTTTTAATTAGTTCCGGAGTTCGTCCAACCATATCTTTAGCATCATTACCAATGGCTAAAACTTGATTATTGTCAGTCGATACAGCTACAACAGTAGGCTCATTAATAATAATACCTTTTTGAGGTATAAAAACAACTGTATTAGCGGTTCCAAGGTCAATACCTAATTTTCGGATAAACACGGTAAAAAATTTAACAATTTTTTAAAATCAAAAATCAAAAACATGCCCCCACACCAAGTTTACTAATAAATTAGTATTTTAATTATTAGTATTACTTAGCATTAATATCAAAATAACTAGTATAAACTTGGTGTGGAGCTTGCCTGCCGGTAGGCAGGCGAAGCGGGGTCAAAAATCCCCCACACTCAGAAAGTTTAAGGTTAAAAATGGAATTTTTAACCGTGGAATGATTTAATTTATTAAGTAAAGTACATTTTAATTAGAATATTTAACTACTGAATATTACGTTTGCCGCTCCAAAACTTTTCTGAGTGTGGGGGCTGGCAAAAATTAAAAGAGTAATTGGTAAATAGTAAGAATACAATCTTCTAATAACCTAATAATCTAATATTCTAAACGGAATACAAAAAACAATGGTTGCTATTATCTTACTATCGTTTTGCTATTGATTTACAATTGTTTTACCATTGCTTTACTACCGTTTTACCATTGTATTTCTATTGTATTACTTTTTACTCTTTCTACGAGCATTTTACTGTAAAAACATCTAATTGTCAACTCTTTCGATATCAGCGTTTAATTTCTTTAAACGCTCATCAATTTTTTCATAACCACGATCTACTTGGTAAATATTGCTGATTTTTGACTCGCCTTTAGCGATTAAAGCGGCAATAATCAAGCACATGCCAGCTCGTAAATCAAAAGAAGTTATTTCTTGACCGTATAAAGGGGTTGGACCAACAATTAAAGCTCGATGGGGGTCGGCGATGATGGCATTAGCCCCCATTTTGATTAATTCATCAACATATTTTAATCTGCCCTCATACATTGGATCTTGAATAATAGTTGTGCCATTGGCTTGAGTGGCCAGCACTCCGAAAATTGATTGTAAATCAGTTGGAATGCCAGGATATGGTAAAGTTTGAACTTTTGAAACAGCTTTAATCTCACTTGGCAATACTTCAACGCTATATAATTTTCTAGATTTATCTTGTAAAGTAATATTAAACTTGCCGTTAAACTCTTGAAGTTTTTTCATAACGATTTCTAAATGATCCAGTCGAACATTATTGACTTTAATATTACCCTTACAGGCCATACTCATAATAATAAAACTACCGGCTTCGATTGGATCGGGAATAATTTCGTGTTTTTTAACGCCTTTAAGTTTGGGGTTGCCTTTAATTTCAAAAGAATGATTTGGCAAATGTTTTATATTGGCTCCCATTTTATTTAAAAATGTAACTAAATCTAAAACATGTGGCTCGATAGCAGCAATTTTAATAACCGTTGTCTGAGGCAAAGTTGAGGCTAACATTAAAACATTTTCTGTGGCAGTTACACTAAATTCTTTTAAGATTACTTCGCGTTTAGCGTTTTTGGGATTGTATTTAAAACAATAGAACCCATTGTTGGTATTTGTTTCTAAGCCCAGTTCAGCTAAAGCTTCAAAATGAGTATCAACGGGGCGAACACCAATTAAACAACCACCGGGTTGCATTAATTCAAATTTTTTAAATCTAGCACACAATGGAGCAATTAATAAAACCGAAGAACGTATTTTTTTGATAGATTTTTGATCAAGATTTTTTAGAGTTAAATTAGCTGGGTCAATTTTAACGGTATTGGTGCCAAGTCAAGTTATTTTTGCTCCTAAACTTTCAATAATATTTAGCAAATTTAATACATCTTCAATTAAAGGAATATTATAAACAATACTTGGTTCTTCAGAAAGTAATGTAGCGGATAATATAGGGGTGGTGGCATTTTTACTGCCATAAACGTCAATACTTCCCTTTAAAGGTTTTCCGCCATTAATTATAAATGATTGAGGCATGGTAAAAAATTTAATTCTTAAATTTTTAAAGTTTTAAATTCCAATGTTCAATGTTCAAGCAGAAGGAGAAAAGAAAAACAATGGTAAAACAGTAGTAAGACAGTAGTAAAGCAATGGTAAAACAATTGTAAAGATTAAATAAATAATTACTAATTACCCTTTCTATCTTTGACTTTTAACTTTTGACATTTAACTTTCTATTAGTATTTTCCTTTTGTTTGATTATATATTTCTGAAATTTCTTCTGCACTTAATCCCCGATTATATATGCGGACGTCGTCGAGATAGCCTTGCAACGAAAAACCACTACCGCCATTATAAGATGACACATATTTAGCAGATAATCTATCAGGAAATAGCATATTGTTACCAGTAATAGCAATATGAAATAATAATCCGTTTTTATAAAATTTTATATTCTTATTATTGTAATCCACAACTGTTGAAATTAATACTCATTGGTTATCGACAAACAATTCCACAGGAGTAGTAAAAGAACTTCGGGCACTACCAGTTGAAAAATCAAAAACTGCATAAGTATTACTTAATTTTCTAGAAAACCAAATATATCCTACAGTATTACTTCATCCGCCATCATTTAAAATAGTTTGACCAAAACTCTGACTTGTACAATTCACCCAAGCAGATATTGTTAACACTCCATTAGTATTAGGAATTGAGAATGCCGGTGTAACAACATAGTCATTACTACCATCAAAATATAGATTTCTCTCATTGTAACTAGTAGTAGTTTGGGTTGCTCCATTTATAGTACCATTGTATCCATGTCCAGAATAATC
>JAKLIH010000024.1 GCA_022709715.1 Patescibacteria group bacterium
TAATTAAACTTAGCTTAAAAATTATAAAAAACATTTTAATAAAAATACTCCGTTTTATGAATTATAAATGGTTCTTAAAAGAGGGGGAAAAAACTAATATGAAAAAAGAAAAAAATACAATGGAAAAAATAGTTGCTTTTTTAAAGGATAATGGTTTTGTAAATTTGTCTTCGGAACCATATGGTGGATTTTCTAGTTCTTATGATTATGGTGTTTATGGAGTTGAGGTAAAAAATAATTTGAAAAAAGTATGATGAGATGAAATGACTAAAAAACACGATAATATTGTTGGAATCGATTCAGCAATTTTAATGTCACCTAAAGTTTGAGAAGCTTCTGGCCATTTATCGGCTGGTTTTGCCGATGAATTACTTGAATGCAAAAGTTGTCATAAAAGATTTAAAGCCGATGAATTATCGGGACAAAATAAATGTCCAGAGTGCAAAGGCGAATTTATGGCGCCTAAAAAATTTAATGTAATGATGAAAACATTTGTTGGTCCTGTAGAAAATGATACTAATATTGTATATCTAAGAGGCGAAGCTTGCCAGGGTATTTATATGAATTTTATGTGAGTAAAAAATTCCGCTCGTATGAAAATTCCTTTTGGTATTTGTCAAATTGGAAAAGCTTTTCGAAATGAAATTACACCTGGCCCTTTTACTTTTAGAACTAGAGAATTTGAACAAATGGATTTGCAATTTTTTGTAAAGCCTGAGGAAACCGATAAATGATTTGAGTATTGGAAAAAAGAAAGGATGCAGTACTATATTGATTTAGGAATTGACAAGTCCCATTTACGTTTTCATGATCATCCTCAAGATAAACTAGCTCACTATGCTAAAAAGGCTTGCGATATTGAATATTTATTTCCTTGAGGTTTTTCAGAAATAGAAGGCATCCATAATAGAACCGACTGAGACTTGAGCAATCATTCTAAATTTAGTGGAACTGATTTATCCTATTTTGATCAAGATACAAAAGAAAAATATACACCGCATATTATAGAGACATCCGCTGGCTGTGATAGAACCTTATTAGCTTTTTTAATTGAAGCTTTTAACGAGTTTGAAAAGGGAAGAAACAATGATAGTGAAAGTATCGAATATTTGCTTAAATTAAATTATAAACTATCACCAGTAAAAGTGGCTATTATGCCATTACTGAAAAACAAAGAAGAATTGCAATCAAAAGCTAGAGAAGTTTATAACTTAATTAAATTACAATTCAACACCAAATTTGATGATAGTGGGTCAATTGGTAAACGTTATCGAAGACAAGATGAATTGGGTACACCTTGATGCGTTACAATTGATTTTGATACTTTAGAAGACAATACTATTACCATTAGAAATCGAGACACAATGTTACAAACTAGGATTAAAGTGACTGATTTAATAAATTATTTAAACAACAATTAATGCTAGACCATTATTTAAAACAAATCCCAGATAAAATTGAATATGAAAAATATTTTTTAGACAATGGTTTGACAGTGGTTTTAGTACCTATCAAAAATATCTTTTCGGTTAATGCTGAATTATTTATTAAAGCCGGCGCTCAATATGAGTCCAAAGATATAAATGGTATTTCTCATTTTTTAGAACATATGGTTTTTAAAGGAACAAAAAGTAAACCCAGCCATACATTGCTAGTTAAAGATATTGATGATAACGGCGGAAGACAAAATGCCGGCACGGGTTATGAAAATACTTCTTTTTATGCTCATATTGGTTTTGAATATTTAAATTATGTTTTTGAATTTTTAGCTGACATTTTTACTAATTGTATATTTCCCGAATCAGAATTTGAAAAAGAGAAAGGGGTAGTAATAGAAGAAATTAGAATGCGTGAAGATCAACCAAGATCTAAAGCCTCAAGCTTGATGCTGGAATCACTTTATGGTGATCAGCCGGCGGGTTGAAATATTGCCGGCAGTGAAAAAAATATTAAAAATATGCAAAGATCGCAGATGATAAATTATTATCATAAATATTACCACCCCAAAAACGCCGTATTATTTGTGGTTGGTAATTTTGATAAAATTAGCACTAAAAAATTAATTAAAAAATATTTTTCTACTAACATTAAAACCCAAGCCATTAAATTTCCAAGAGTAAAAACTTTATTTGATGGGCCGAGTGTTAAAATCTTTAACAAAGACATAAAAGAATCACATTTTGTTTTAGGTTTTAATTCCTTCCCAGAATTTGATAAAAATATTCCAACCCTTTCAATAATTAACAACCTTTTGTCTAGTGGTTTTAACAGTCGATTATTCTTGAATATTCGCGAAAAATTGGGTGGGACCTACTACGTTTATAGCGATAACGACGAGATGTATGATAGGGGCGTGTTTGAGTTGTCAGCTGGAGTTAACCAAGAAAGAACAGAAGAAATTTTATCAGCTATTATTTCGGAAATTAAAAGATTAAAAACTGAAAAAGTTCAACCAGACGAACTAAATAAAGTTAAAAATCGATTGTTAAGCTCAACTTTGATGGGATTTGATAATCCTTATTACGCTTCTTCGCCTATTTATAACGCAATATTATATGAACACAAAGTAGTTAGCCATTGTGAAAAAATTAATAATCTAATGAAAGTAACGAGCGAAGATATTAAAAGAATAAGCAATCAAATCTTTACTGCTAAAAATATTAAACTAGGCATTTTAACCAACGGTTATAAAGCTCAACAATTCAAAAAAATTATTAATAAAATTTAATTAACCTATATAATTAAAAACATGGAAAAAGAATTTAATATATCTTTTAAAAGTTTGTGAAGAATCTGTTTGGTGGGAGCATTTATACTTGGTGCTATTTACTTTCGACAAATTATTTTAATGTTTTTAGCTTCATTAATATTATCGGCCTCAATGGAAAATTTAATTAATTGGTTGGAAATTAAAAAAATACCTAGAATTTTGTCGGTAATAGTTGTATATATTGGTTTAATTATGGTGATGGCTGGCTTTATGTACATAATACTACCACCACTATTTCAAAATATATCTAATTTATTAAATGACTTGCCCGATATAGTTCAATCACAACCAGTTGCCGATTTTTTCAAAAACAATTTGCCCTTTATAAAAATCGACAATTTATTGACTAATATTTTTAATATCGATAGTTTGGTAAATTATGTGGGTGGGGTGGCTAAAAATTTCTCTACTTTTGCAGTTAATTTATCAAACTTTTTATTAGTGATATTAATGGCGTTTTATTTGTCGATTGATAAAAATTGATTTAAAAATATATTAAATATATTTTTGCCATCTTATTATAAAAAATATTTTATTCAATTGTGAGAAAAATCAGAAAAGAAAATGGTATTTTGATTATATAGTCAACTGGCTTTAAGTATATTTTTAACTAGTTTATCGATAATTGTGTTCTATATTATGGGCATTAAATACCCACTGTTATCATCGATTATTTTTGGTTTATTTGATTTTATACCGTTCATTGGGCCAATACTTGCTACTATTATAATCTTGATAATAAACATCAGTGGCAACATTAATCATATTTGAATTTTGTTAGTTATGTGCGTGGTGTTGCAGTATATTCAAAATATTATTGGGCCATATGTGCGTAGTAAGTTTTTAAAAATAGACCCGATTGTCACATTATTCTTTATCGCTATTTTTGAAAAATTTGGTGGCATTTTAGGAGTGTTTGTAGCCGTGCCATTATCAACTATCATTGTTAGCTTTATTAAAGACTGAAATGATCAAAAAATTTGTGACGAAAGATTTAGCAAATTATTATAGTTTTAAAAGTAATTAATTTTTTATTATGTCAAAGAAAATTTTTGTAACTTGTGCCTTGCCATATATTAACGCCGATCCTCATTTGGGTCATGTTTTTGAATTTGTTCAAGGCGATTGTTTTGTAAGATTTAATAAAATTATTGGGAATGAAGTATATTTTACAGCTGGCACGGATGAAAATAGTTTAAAAAATATTATAGCCAGTCACGAACACAACATCGGTATCAAAGAATGAATTGATCAAAAAACAGCTTCATTTTTAAAATTAAAAGATGATTTTAATATATCTTTTGATGATTTTATTAGAACCACTGAAGAAAGACACCGTTTAGGGGCTCAAAAACTATGATCTAATATAAACAAAAACGATATTGTTAAGAAAAATTACGAAGGACTATATTGCATTGGTTGTGAAACTTTTTACACGGAATCTGAATTAGTGAATGGTTTATGTCCAGAACATAAAAAGGCACCAGAAAAAATTACTGAAGAAAATTATTTTTTTGTATTAAAAAATTATAAAGAATTTTTAATTGAAAAAATTGAAAATCAAGAATGAATAATCAAACCAGAAACTCGCAAGAATGAAATGTTATCTTTTTTGAAAGGAGACATTTTGGATATTAGTGTCACTCGCAGTAAAAAAAGAAGTGAGGGCTTGGGAATTGAAATACCGGAAGATAAAGACCAAGTTTTGTGAGTTTGAATTGATGCTTTGTCAAACTACATCAATGTTTTGAATTATGGAAAAGATGATAATAGTTTATTTGAAAAATGATGAAATAATAGTGATGAAAGATGACATTTCCTGGGTAAGGGCATATTGAGATTTCATGCCGTATTTTGACCAGCTTTCTTAAAATCAGCCGGTTTAAAACTGCCAACTCATTTGTTCTGCCATGGCTATATCACAGTGAATGGTGAAAAAATGTCAAAATCATTAGGTAATTTTACTGATCCAAAAGAATTATTAAAAAAATACCCGCTCGATTCAATTCGTTATTATTTAATGAAAGACATACCTTCAGGAGATGATGGTGATTTTAGTGAAGTTAATTTAATAAGTCGCCATAATAATGAATTGTGTGCTTCTTATGGCAATTTAATTTCTAGAACTTTGGCTTTGGGCGAAAAATATGGAAAAGCTATTAATTTAAAATCAAATGATTTAAAAGCAGATATTGATACAATTGTTAAAAATTATATTGATAATTTTTCAAAAGTAAAAATCAACGATGTGGTTAGTAATGCTTTTGAACTTGTTGCTAGAATCAATAAATATATTAGCGATGAAAAACCCTGATCATTAATTGAAAGTGATCCAGAAAATTTTGAACGTATAATTTCAAGTAGCACTGTGGCTATACTTTACGCTGCTACATTATTGTGGCCAATAATGCCAAGTAGCAGTCAAAAAATATTTGAAAGTATAGGCATAAAAATAAATAAAATAGATGATATTAAAAATGTTTTAAATCAAAATATTACCTTTAAAAAACCAGAAAACTTATTTAATAGAATATAAAATGTCAAATATTTTTGCTACAAATAAAAAGGCACATTTTGATTATGAAATAAAAGATACGGTTGAAGCCGGTATTGTGCTTAAGGGCTATGAAGTAAAATCAATAAAAAATTCTCATGTTAGTTTGATGGGAAGTTATGCTACATTTCATAATGGTGAATTGTTTTTAATCAATACCACTATTTCTGAATACCAAGCTAAAAACCAACCAAGAGATTATGATAAAAATGCTAGCCATAAATTGTTACTTAAAAAATCTGAATTAGAAGGATTGTTCAGACAAATCAAAGAAAAAAAGATGGTATTAATACCTACCAAAATTTATTTAAAAGGAAGCAAAATAAAAGTTGAAATTGGTATTGGTCGGCCAAAAAAGAAATACGACAAAAGAGAAGTTTTGAAAGAAAGGGAAAGTAGAAGAGAGATAAGAAGAGTAATGCAAGAGTAAAGAGAAAACAGTGGTAAAGCAGTGGCAAAACAATTGTAAAGCAATAGTAAGACAGTAGTAATAAAATACTAATAAAAAATTAAAGATTAAAAATCAAAGATAAATGAAATACCGATAAAAAACTCAAATCTCAAATGTCAAAAGTCAAATCCATAAATCAAAAATCAAAGATGGAAAACAACACAACACAAAAACAAAACGCAAAGAAAAGCTTTACTCTAGTCGAATTGATGATCGTGATTGCTATTCTAGCCATATTAAGTGCTATTGTAATTTTTGCATTAAATCCAAGTGAATTATTCAAAAA
>JAKLIH010000025.1 GCA_022709715.1 Patescibacteria group bacterium
ACAAAGGATTAACTCAAAAATCAAATGTCAAAAGTCAAATCTATATCTCAAAAATCAAAAATTAATACAAAATACCAAATATTAAATCAAAAGCATACCCGCCACAACTAACCTTTGGTTGGTTGTGGCGGGTCTTGCTACTTACTTCTTACTAATTACCATTTACTCTTTGTCAATTACTCTTTCTTTTACTATTGTCTTACTATTGTCTTACTATTGTTTTTTCTCTTTACTTTTTAATCTTTACTCTTTGTATTACTATTTACTATTTACTATTTACTATTTACTCCTTATCCCTCCTTCACCTCGTAAAAATTATCGCAAATTAATTGCAAATTATCATTACGAATATCTACTTTGCCTTCAAACACCACAATTTTATTTTCGGCCAATTGACAATTATTTTTCTTAGATAGATTAGCCAATGTTTTTGGAAATATTACTGTATCTAATTCTTTTTGTGAATCACTGAGTGATACAAACATCATTTGATCACCGTTTTTAGTTAAAATTTTTCTTATCTTTGAAACCATTCCAAACACTTTAATTTTTTGACCAAGCATATGATTGTTGAGCAACGAAACTTCATAAACATCCTTATCGCCTTTTTGTCTCAATTTATTTAAAGGATGATCCGACATATAAACACCCAACAATTCTTTCTCTCAAGCCAACATCTCAAGATCCGTTACGCCTTCATCTTTTTTGTCCAAATCCTTAAATATTTTTTCACTGGTTACACTATTTACATTTTTTTCTAACGACCCAAACAAACTCACCTGCTTAGTATTTTTTTCAGCTTGTTTGCGTTGATTATAATCTAAAATTTCTGGCAAGATTTTGAATAATTTTGATCTTTCACCAAAAATATCCATAGCTCCAGATTTTATTAAATTCTCTAAAGTTTTTTTATTTATAACCATGGCTGGTACGCGATTCAAAAAATCTTCTAAATCTTTGTACACACCATTTTGTTTTCTCTCTTCCACAATTGCTTCTGACACCGCTTCGCCTAAATTTTTAATTCCCGCTAAAGCATAAAAAATAACATTTTTATTTTCTTTATCAACACCAAATTCTACAAACGAGTAATTAACATTCGGCGGTAAAACTTTTATATTAAGTTTTTTACATTCATCAATCTCGTTTGAGATTTTTTCAAAATCGCCCATGTTAGACGTCATCAGCGAAGCTAAGAAAATAGTTGGATAATAAGTTTTGAGTCAAGCTGTCTGAAAAGCCACTCGCGCATAAGACGCAGTATGCGATTTATTAAAACCGTAACTAGCAAATGGCTCAATCCATTCCCATAACCTGCTTGCCATATTTTGTTTCCAACCATTTTTCATTAAACCATCAATCAATTTTTGTTTTTGCTCCATCATCAAATCATATTTCTTTTTACCAACCGCTTTACGCAAAATATCAGCTTGACCAAGTGTAAAACCAGCCAGTTCATTGGCTAATCTCATTAATTGCTCTTGATAAATCATAACGCCATAAGTAGTATCGAGAATTGGCGATAATCTTTTATCAACATATTCTACTTTGCTTAAGCCCAATTTGTTGCTAATATAAAGCGGTATAAATTGCATTGGCCCTGGTCGATAAAGAGCGATCACAGCCGATACCTCTTCAATATTGCTCACTTTTAATTCTCTTAATAATTTTTTCATACCTTCTGATTCTAATTGAAAAACACCAATTGTATCACCTTTACGTAAAATTTTATAAGGATTGGGATCACTAGCATCAATTTTATCTATATCAATATCTTTATCATAAATTTTTTTGATAACTCTCAAACTTTGTTTAATAATATTTAGATTAGCTAATCCTAAAATATCGAATTTTAATAATCCTAATTTTTCAACATAATCTTTTGAATATTGAACTACCACTTCGCCTTCTTTTCGACTCGAATGTTGAATGGGCAAATAATTGGTAAGTTCTGTTGGCGCCACCACTACACCAGCTGCATGAGTGGATAAATGTCTAGCCACCCCTTCTAGTTTCTTGGAAACATCCATAACCAATTTAGCGTCAAGATTTGATAAATATAATTCTTTTAGTTCTGGAATTGTATCCAGCGCTTCGTCAATTCCTAAATTCATTGGTATAATTTTAGCAATTTGATCACCTAAACTATAAGGTAGTCCTAAGGCACGCGTAACGTCTCTAACCGCTAAACGTGATTTCATAATACCAAAGGTTGCGACTTGAGCTACATTTTTTTCGCCAAATCTTTTAGTAATATAACCAATAACCGATGATCTATCTTTATCAGCCACATCCAAATCAATATCCGGAGGCGATACCCGCTCTGGATTTAAAAATCTTTCAAAATATAATTCACATTTAATTGGATCAACGTTAGAAATTTTTAACAAATAGCAAATAATACTGCCAGCGGCTGATCCTCGAGCATTACAAGGTATTTTATTTTCATTACAAAATTTAACAATATCTCAAACAATTAAGATATAGTCAATATAGCCAGTTTGTTTAATAATTGAAAGTTCGTATTCTATTCGATCCAGTATTTTTTGATCTTTTGGATCATAAAAATTTGGCAATCTTTCAAAAATTAATTTTCTCAAAAATTCTTCATTATTATCAACGCCTTCAAAAGTTGCTTTTGGATAATTTAAAGATTTAAAATCAAAATCAAAATTACATTTATTAGCAATTTCCATGGTATTTTCCAAAGATTTTAAATCATTAGGGTAACACTCCGCCAATTCTTTTGGATCCTTTAAAGATAAATCAAAATCTCTAAGAGACATTCGATCGTTATCGTTCATAGTAACACCAGTTTGAATAGCTAGTAACACTTCGTGAGTATCTCGATCTTCAGTTCGCAAATAGTGAGAGTCACACGTCATAACAGTTTTCAAATTATATTTATCAGCTAATTGTTTAAGTCCGGCATTTACTTTAATTTGAGATTGATGATTTGGATGATGTTGAAGTTCTAAATAAAAATCTTCGGTTCCTAAAATATCAACATATTTTTTTAATATTTCTTCGGCCATCTCAATATTGGAATTAGCAATATGATTAGCAATTTCACCTTTTAAACAGCCCGATAAAAATACAATATCGTCTTTATATTGTTTTAATATTTCTTTATCAATTCTTGGTTTATAATAAAAACCATCAACATGCGAAATACTAACTAGTTTAATTAAATTCTTGTAACCATTGGCATTTTTACACAAAGCAATCAAATGATAATTTTTTGAATCAATGTTTCCTTCTTTTTGATTTAAATTACGTGGAGCTACATATAATTCACAACCAATGATTGGTTTAATTCCAGCCTTTTTACATTTTTCATAAAATTCAACTGCCCCATACATATTACCATGATCAGTGATAGCTAAAGCTTTTAATTCTAATTCTTTGGCACGTAAAACCAGGTCGTCAATTTTTGACAACCCGTCTAGTAAGCTAAAATGAGTGTGAACATGAAGGTGAGCAAAATCCATGGCTATTTTTTAAATCTATCTGTTAATATTAAATCCATCCATTTAAAATCTTCTCCTAATAAAAATCCATTTTTTTCTCAAAAAGAATGATCTTTTGATGATAAAAAACAAATATTCTCAACTCCAATTTTTTTTGATTCCTTTATAACCTCCGTTACTAATTGACTGCCTATTTTTTGATTTCTAAAACTATCTAAAACATAGATATTTTCAATCTCTGATTTTTTTAGTGATAAATTAACATTAACAATAATAAAACCTACTATTTCATTTTCAGCTTCCGCCACTAACATAATAACATCTTTTTTATCAATACATTCTTTTAATATCTCTCTTGGTCAAAAATATACGACTTCGCTAGCCGTTTCAAATTCATTGACATTTTTGCCCATATTTCATATCGCATCAACATCTTCTAGACAAGCCAACCTAACTTTATACATAATATTTTATTTAATATTTTGTACTTAAATTGTAAGGAATTAATCAAAAAAAAGCAAGCCCCGTTAGAAGAATTGGTTTATACATTTTTAGCAAAAAAATGTCAAATCATTAATTAAATCAATTCTTCTAACGGGGCAAGCCTTCATTTGAAGAATTGATTTATACATTTTTAGCAAAAAAATGTCAAATCATTAATTAAACCAATTCTTCTAACGGGGCAAGCCTTCATCAGAAGAATTGGTTTATACATTTTTAATAAAAAAATGTCAAATCATTAATTAAATCAATTCTTCTAACGGGGCAAGC
This sequence comes from Patescibacteria group bacterium, assembly GCA_022709715.1. GTDB lineage: Bacteria > Patescibacteriota > Minisyncoccia > UBA6257 > JAKLIH01 > JAKLIH01. The sequence goes on from JAKLIH010000025.1 coordinate 4,242, forward strand.
CTTCATTTGAAGAATTGGTTTATACATTTTTAGCAAAAAAATGTCAAATCATTAATTAAACCAATTCTTCTAACGGGGCAAGCCTTCATTTGAAGAATTGGTTTATACATTTTTAGCAAAAAAATGTCAAATCATTAATTAAACCAATTCTTCTAACGGGGCAAGCCACTGCCTACCGGCAGGCAGGCCCACACCAACCTTTGGTTGGTTGTGGTGGGTCTTGCTATTGTTTTTTAATTACTAATTACTTTTTACTATTTACTCTTTATTTTTCCATTGTTTTACTATATTATCTGCTATTTTAATATTATTTTCTATTCACAAAACATTATTAAACTTTTTAAACCAAGTCATTTGCCTTTTAGCAAACTGGCATATCTTAAAATATAATTGATCTTTCATTTCTTTTAAATTCAGCTTCCCTTCTATATATAAATTAATATAGCGGTATTCAAGTCCTAAATCATTTAACCTTTCGGAACTGATACCATCACCTTTCAAATTTTTTACTTCATCAATCATGCCTTCTTTAATTCTTTTATCCAATCTCTTTAAAATCAATTTTCTAACTTCTTCCCTTTCTTTTTTAACTCCCAAAATTAATATATCCGCTTTTATCGGTTTTTTATTAAGTGGTTTTATAGCTTGCTCTTGTTTTAAAATCTCTATGGCCCGCACCAATCTTCTTTTATTTTTATTATCAATAGTTTTAGATCTATTTTTATCTAATTTTTCTAATATTTCAAATAATTCTTCTGCGCTTTTATTTTCTAATTCTTGTCTTAACTTTAAATTAGGTTTTGTTTTAGGAAATTGTCATCCTTCAATAACACTGATAACGTACAACGGCGAGCCACCACAAATAATTGGTAATTTATTTTTGTTCCAAATTTCTTTTATCTTTTTGTTACAATACTTCTGAAAATCAGAAATATTATATTGTTTTTTTACATCAACAATATCAATACCATAATGAATAATACCTTCTGATAAATACTCTTTATCGCTTTTTTTATCACGCAAAACTTTGCCAGTGCCTAAATCTAATTTTTTATAGACCTGGCGACTATCAGCTGAGATTATTTCACCATTATATTTTTTAGCTATTTTGATTGCCAAATCGGATTTACCCACCGCCGTTGGTCCAATTATAACTAACAATTTATTTTTCATATAATAATTTTAATTGTTTTTCTATTGCTATCCCCTGCCTACCGGCAGGTAGGTTTACCTACCGTAGGCAGGCCCACACCAACCTCTGGTTGGTCGTGACGGGTTTTACT
>JAKLIH010000026.1 GCA_022709715.1 Patescibacteria group bacterium
TATTTTTTCTTTTTAATTTTTTATTGGTATTTTATTACCACCGTCTTACTATTGCTTTACCACTGTTTTGCCATTGTTTTACTATTGTTTTCTCTTTACTCTTTTCTTACTCTTTACCAATTACCAATTACTACTTACTCCTTACTCTTTTCAAGATATTTTCATGCTACTTCATAATCCCCAATATAATCTTTTTTCACTGAACCACCAGTCCCGCTTTTTACCATTATTACTTTTTCGCTACCTTTGCCGGTTATAATTAAAACTTCTTCGTCCCCGCTTAACATATCAATACCTTTTTGTATGGCTTCTATTCGATCAGCCACAATTCGAGCTTTTTCTTTATTTTCCATACCAGCATAAATAGCATTCATGATTTTGTGTGGGTCTTCATCATAAGGATCTTCATTAGTAATGATTGTATAATCACTTAATTGATTAGCAATTTTACCCATTTCCGGTCTCTTTCATTTATCTCTTGACCCACCACAAGCCCCCACAATGCTAATAATTTTTTTAAAACCCATTTCTTTCAATGTTATTAAAACAGCTTTTAATGAATCGGGAGTATGAGCATAATCAACCACAACATTTTTATTGGTTTTGGTTTTCACAAATTCCATTCTGCCTTGAGCTCCTTTATAATCTTTTAATACTTCAGCAATTTTGTTCATATCCAGTTTGAGCGATTTTAAAATAGCCAAAGTTATCATAATATTATATACATTAAATGTACCATATAAATTCACATCAAAATGAACATCTTCAAAATTAAAATGAATGCCTGTTGTATCAATTAACAAATTATCCGGCTTAATTAAATTTAAATTTAAAATATTAATTTTTGTGCTATTTTTACTTTCATTTAAAGATACTACATATTTTTTATCAGCTTTAAAATCCAAATAGTATTTACTATGTTCATCGTCAAAATTAACAATCGATGTTTTATCTATTTTTTTATTATCGATAAATTTATGATTATATTTTGTCAATAATTCAAACAATCTACCTTTAGCTTTTTTATAATTATCAAATCCACCATGAATTTCAATATGTTCTTTTTGCAAATTAGTTATAGCGACGATATCAAAATTAAAGGCATCACCTCTAAATTGATTAAGACCCGATGAAGTCGCTTCAATAATGCCAATTTTAGCACCTTTTTTATAAGCTTCTTTAAAAAACATTGGCAAAGTTCATCTACCCGGCATGGTCATTTTCTGAGTATTCAAAGTTGATCCACTATTGTTACTAGTTTCAATGGTTGAATGGCTAGCATAACCAATTTCTAATTTTTTCAAAACAAAAGATAGCATATTTATTACTGTGCTCTTTCCTTTAGTACCAGTTACACCAATAATAATCATTTTGTCTTGAATACCCTTTAACATAAAATGACCAACAACTGACCAAGCGTAATGTCAGATATTTTTCAAAACTTTTAAAGTTTTCTTTATCAATTTTTTGATTAAACTCATTGTATTATTTTAATTCTTTATATAATATATTAACACTTTATCAAAATTTCTATCCTAAGTAAATAAAATACATTTCTTTAATTATATTTTATATTATCTCTTCTATTCGTTTTTTATTATTCAAATAATTTATAAATTGTCATCTAAGAACTTTTTTAACCCTACTAAATCTTTTTTGTTTTCATCGTAATGATAAGTTTTTATTCCAGCTAATTGAGCACCATTAATGGCTTCAAGATTATGTTCAAAATAAATAACATCATCTCTACTTAAACAAAATTTTTTAAGCATTACCTCAAAATATTTTGGATCAGATTTTTCTGGATCATGTTTTAAAGTAAAGACTTCATAAGGCATTTTGTCTAAACCATATTTCTGATATTGCTCGTCATTAGCACTTGTTAAAATTATCTTTTTGTTAGGATATTCTTCTAATAGTCTATACATTTCATCAAATATCTTACCTTCTATGTCCACAAAAGTATGAGCAGCATCCGCTAAAATTACTTTCATAACATTAATTTAAATCTTTATCTATTAATCATATAATATCATAAAACCTATATAAAATCAATTTAAAATACTTTTAAAAGTTATCCACAGCCCACTCTATTGATTTTTTCAAATTATTATATTACAATATAAATAGCATAAGACCTATATAGATTGTTTTAGATGTTCCCATCCATCGGTTGGCAATAGTCTAAACATCACAAATCTATAAGGCAGCTCCCTGCAAGGGGTTTTTATTTTATAAAAATTATTCGGCAAATTTAAATTTTTCTTTAAAAACCGCAACGCAAGATATTGACTTATAAATAAAAATTTAATATAATTACTATGTCTTTTACTTATTTATTGAGTAAAAGGGTATTACATCTTAGAGCCACCTTCCTTACAGAGGGTGGTTTTTATTTTATTTCGCAATGCAAAATCTGGACAAAATCAAGAAAAAATGATAAAATATCAAAACTAAACAAATATCATGAAATTCAATTTACATTCTAATTTTCAACCCACTGGGGATCAACCTCAGGCCATTGAAAAATTAACCAAAAATATCCAAAACGATATTCCTTTTCAAACTCTTTTGGGTATTACTGGTTCAGGCAAAACTTTCACATTAGCCAATATAATAAAAAATATTGGTTGACCGGTTTTAATTTTATCTCCCAACAAAACTTTAGCTGCTCAACTGTTTAGCGAATTTAAAACTTTCTTTCCCCAAAATCAAACAAAATTTTTCATTAGTTTTTATGATTATTATCAACCGGAAGCTTACTTACCTTCCAGCGATACCTATATCAGTAAAGATTCAAAAATTAATAAATATATTGAAGAACTTCGTCATGATGCCGTCACTAGTTTATTAAATCATGACGATGTTATTGTTGTAGCTTCTGTTTCCGCCATTTATGACGTTGGCAGTCCCGAAAACTTTAATAAAGCCTCTTTTACTGTAAGTATTGATGATAAATTCGCTCGCACTGAGCTCGCCAAACGTTTAGTTACTATTCATTTTACTTTAAAAAATTTAAATCTTTCTGATTCCGGATTTTTTCGCTATCGAGAAAATATTGTTGAAGTATTTCTTCCTAATGGTCTTGAAATTATTGAAATTGAAATTGAAAAAAATAAAATAAAGTCAATTCATAAAAAATATAATAATCTTCAAAATCAAGGCCAAGATTTTTTAAACATCAAAAACACAACTGATTTTAAAAAAGAACCTTTAAACTCTTTTACTTTTTATCCAGCTAAATTATTTATAACCGATCAAGAAAAATTAGATTTAGCTATTTTAAATATTAAAAAAGAATTAAAAGAACATTTATCCGTCTTGAAAAAACAAAAGAAAAATACTGAATATTTTAGATTAAAAACTCGAGTAAATCGTGACATTGAAATGCTTCAGTCCACTGGCTATTGTGAAGGTATTGAAAACTATTCGAGACACTTATCTTTTAAAAAACCCGGCGATCCACCATTTACCTTAATTGATTATTATCGTTTTCGATTTGGTAATAAATTTTTATTATTTATTGATGAAAGTCATATTGCCATCCCTCAGATTCAAGGTATGTACAATGGCAATTTTATTCGCAAATCGACTTTAGTCGAATATGGTTTTCGTTTACCTTCAGCTATCGATAATCGCCCATTAAAATTTAATGAATTTGAAAAAATTATTCCTCAAACAATTTTTGTATCCGCCACTCCCAAAGATTACGAAATCAAAAAATCTGAAAATCAAATTGTTGAACAATTAATCAGGCCTACTGGAGTTTTAGATCCAAAAATTATCATTAAACCTTGTCAAAATCAAATTCCTGATTTGATTAAAGAAATAGAAAAACAAATAGAAAATAAATCAAAAACTTTAGTTTTAACTTTAACTAAAGCGTCAGCTGAAGATTTGGCTACCTTTTTGCAAAATAAAAATATTAAAAGTAAATATTTGCATTCTGATATTAAACCCCTTGAAAGACCAAAGATTTTAAACGATCTAAGATCAGGTAAAATTGATGTTTTAATTGGAATCAATCTGCTTCGCGAAGGATTAGATCTACCTGAAGTTTCTTTAATTGCTATACTTGATGCTGATAAAGAAGGTTTTTTAAGAAACAGAACATCGTTGCTTCAGTCAATTGGTCGTGTGGCGAGAAATACTGAAGGCAGAGCCATTCTTTATGCTGATACTATGACTGATTCTATAAAAGCCACCATTAAAGAAACTGATAGACGACGTAAATACCAAGCATCATACAATAAAAAACATAAAATCATTGCTAAAACCATAAAAAAATCTATTGATAAAACTTTTTTAAGCGATGATGAAATAAATTATAATCAAAAACACTCAAAAGAAATGTTAGTATTTTTAGAAAAAGAATTACAAAAATCAATCGAAAATTGGGATTTTGAAAAATCCGCCGAACTCCGCGATAAAATCAACTCCATCAAAAACAAAAAAACCAACTAATTAATTAGTTGGTTTTTTGATCTTTAATGTTCGGAACCTGGTTCCGAACATTTTAATTATAACTACGTGAAATTGTTTTACTACCGTGCACACCGAAACCCGAGGTCGTAGTTGTTAATACCCACAGGGTGATACAAATGAGCCGCCAACACACCCGTATACGAGGTACCATTCCAACCGCCACCACGTAGAAGAACACGGTCTACTTGTACATCAACATTGGTATACACTCTACCCATTCCTTGATCAGCATCTCAAGTTGGATCAGTTGACCTAAGTTCATCAAACGACGTAAAATCACCATCAGAAGTAAGAGCTGAAAGTTCTACTCATCTATATCCACTAGCGCCATCATCATTAGGAAGATTATCAAGCAAGGTATCATTAGCATCTACCATTACGTGTTCTCAAATATTGCCAGATAGATCATAGATTATACTTCCATTTGATAATCGATAAGATGATCTGATGTTTCGATTAAGTCCTTTTTCTGGGTCATTTCCATTGTAACCAGCTGCAGTCCATGCAGAGTTACCATTGAAAAAATATCCGCTACCTACAACACCATTTGTTCAGTTTGATGGTTGTTGTTCTGCATTTCTAGCTATAGTCATCCATTCTTGATTAGTAATAAGATGAGCTCCTAAGGAAACACATATGGCCTTAGCTTCAGCGTGTGTTACACCGGCAATAGGAGAACCAAATGGAGA
>JAKLIH010000027.1 GCA_022709715.1 Patescibacteria group bacterium
GGATCCTGAAATACACCACTATCTAGAGATACTAACTTAGTTGGTCATTGAAAATTTGATGAAGCATCCGGCACAACTGCTTATGATTATTCTGGACATGGATACAATGGAACTCTTGTGAATGGACCAGTACAAACGGCTACATCCTATGGAGAAAGAAATCTATACTTTGATGGATCTAATGATTATGTTGTTACTCCTACGTTTTCGATACCTAATGCAAATGGTATACTTAGTATATCGGCTTGGGTGAATTGTACAAGTAATACAGATCAGAGTCTTACTTTGTTTAGAAGTGATTTTGTTAGTTACACAGAGGGATGATTACATATACGTAGGGTACAAAATACAGATACTTTAGGTTTTAAATATACAAATGGTACTGCTGCTCCATCGGTCTGATTTAATAATTTTTTTCTTGATTATAATAATCAATGAATGCTAGTTGTTGTAGTAGCTAATTACAATACAGGAAATGTAAAAGCTTACAGAAATGGAGAATTATTTTTAAGTTTAAACTCTGGAGGAACAACAATATTTCCAGATTATTCGACAAGTAAATCAATAGGAGCAAATACTGCTACAAGTGATTTGATGAAGGGCTACCTCGACGACATTCGTATATATAATCGTGCTTTATCAGCATCAGAAATATCAGAGATATATAATCAAACGAAAGAAAAGTATCAGTAAGAAGAGTAAATAATAAAACAATAGTAAAACGGTAGTAAAACAATTGTAAAGCAATAGTAATAAAATACAAATCAAAAATCCCCCTCCTTTAAAACTCAAGCGTTTTTCAAACGCAAAGATTTAAAAGAGTTTGTAAAGAAAGGGATCAGCCCCCTCTGGCACCCGAAGGGTGCAACTAGCATAATTAAACTTGGTTGAACTATTTTTATTAAAACATTTTAACAAAAACACTCCGCTTTATGAATCAAAAATGGTTCTTAAAAGAGGGGGTAAGCAATACATATGGATTTAATTTTAAATTTTGTAATCATATTTTTTTCGTTAGTTTTGCATGAAGTTTCGCATGGTCATGCGGCTAAAATGTTAGGAGATGATACAGCTGAGAAATATGGCCGTTTGAGTTTGAATCCTTTAAAACATATAGATATGATGGGTACTATTTTGGTACCTTTACTAATGATTATGCTAGCTAAAATAACGAATACTCGACCAATTGTTTTTGGTTGAGCTAAACCAGTACCAGTTAATCCCTATAATTTAAAAAACCCTAGAAGAGATATGGCGTTAGTGGCTTTAGCGGGGCCATTGTCAAATTTTCTATTAGCTAGTGTAATGGCTATAATTATAAGATTAAATGGTTTTTTGGGATTATCAAGCGATATAATTAGTTGGTTGATAATAATTGTTTATCTTAATGTTTTATGAATGGTATTTAATTTAGTGCCGATTCCACCACTAGATGGTTCTAAAATTTTGTTTTATTTTGTAAAAAATGCTGATTTGGAAGCAACTTTAAATCGATTTGGATTTATGATGCTTATGATCATTATCTTTTATGGATTTGGACCAATCCAAACGTTAACCGGATTAATTACAAAATTTTTAATTGGTGGTTAAATATGAGTTTTGATAGTTTTGACTAGTTGTTATTTAGTTAAAATTTTGTTAAAATGTTTTTAGTAAAAAATTGTGATAAAAAAATAAAATGGCCAATAAAAAAGGAAAAGAAGTAAAAATAAGTCATGTTAAAAATAATAAAGATAATCAGATGACTTTAAAATTGCCTAGTCCATTTGATTCGTTAAAAAGTGAAGTCAAAAGGGGCATTGCTTCGATTTTTATGTTTTGCTTGATGATTATTTTTATTTTAAGTGCTTTTACAAAAGCTGGCGTGGCGGGGAGTTTTATATTTGATATATTTTATAAAATGTTTGGCATTGGCTATTATTTAATTCCAATTTGCTTTTTATTTTTTGGTGTTCACTTACTAAAATCTCGTCGTGAAGCCAACCCACACTATTGATTTACAATTACTGGTCTTTTATTGTCGGTGTTTGGTTGTTTAGGTATGATTGATTTGATAAAACCAATGTCGGGTGGTTATGCTGGAAAACTATTTGGAGCAGTAGAAAGATTGTTTGGCATTTATGCTGGATTTATTATTTTATTTAGTATATTTATATCGGGTTTAATTATGGCTAGTGATGCTCAGTTTAATTTAAATATTTTACTTAAAATATTAAATTTATTTAGGAAAAAAGATAAAAAGGGAATTGTGGTTAAAGGTGAAAATGAAGAAGTTAATGAAACCAAAATTGATTTAAGAAAAGAAGAAGAAAAACCTAAAGAAAAAAAGCCAGTAGAGAGAGCGGAAGTGAACATTTTAAATGGTGATCAAGAAAAAACTAAAGAAGTAGAACTATTGCATAAAAAGAAAATAGAAAATTATAAATTACCACCACTGGATTTATTAGAAAATCAAACTGGTAAACCAACAGTTGGCGATGTCAGAGCCAATGCCAATATTATTCAGCGAACTCTAGAAAATTTTGGAGTTAATGTTGAAATGTGCGATGTGTGTATTGGCCCAACGGTTACGCAATACACTTTAAAACCAGCTGAAGGAACAAAGCTTTCAAAAATTACGGGGTTGCATAATGATTTGGCTTTGGCACTTGCGGCTCATCCAATTAGAATTGAAGCTCCTATTCCGGGTAAATCACTGGTTGGTATTGAAGTGCCAAATAAAGCCGTGGCCACAGTTAGATTAAGAAATTTATTATCTACTGAAGATTTTCAAAAATCCGAAGAAGCTTTAATTTTTCCAGTGGGTAGAAATGTGGCGAACGAACCAATTTATGCCAATTTATCAAAAATGCCCCATATGTTAATTGCTGGGGCAACGGGTACGGGTAAATCGGTTGGCATTCATTCGTTTATCATGTCCATGTTATATCGTAATTCACCGGATGTTTTAAAATTTATCATGATTGATCCAAAGAGAGTTGAACTTTCTCATTATGAAGGTATACCGCATTTAATCACACCAGTTATTACTGATAATAAAAAAGCTTTACCAGCTTTACGTTGAGCCATTTCTACCATGGAATCTCGGCTAGAAGATTTACAAGCTAAAAAAGTTTTTGATATTAAAGGTTATAATAAATTAATGCGAAAAGAAGGAAAAGATATCATGCCTTATATTGTTATTGTGGTGGATGAATTGGCAGATTTAATGATGTGTTATGGACGCGATCTAGAAGCGGCTATTGTGCGTATTGCTCAACTAGCTAGAGCCGTCGGTATTCATTTAGTGATATCAACTCAAAGACCATCGGTCGAAGTTATTACGGGTTTGATTAAAGCCAATATCACTTCGCGTATTTCTTTCCAAGTGGCTTCACAAATTGATTCAAGAACAGTACTGGATACAAGCGGAGCGGAAAAATTATTAGGCAATGGGGACTTAATGTTTATCACACCGGAAAATGGCAGACCAAGAAGATTACAAGGGTCTTTTGTTTCGGATTCTGAAATTAAAGCAGTGGTTGATTTTATAAAAGATCAAGATGTTGCAATAATTGAAGCTATAAATTTTGAAGTGCATAAAGGAGTTGGCAGTGAAAATAGTGAAGTGACTTCGAGTGGTGGTGGGATGATTGATTTTGCCAAATATGGATCGGATGAAGATGAAAAATATAGTGAAGCCGTTGAACTGGTAAAGCAATATCAAAAAGCTTCAACTTCATTATTACAAAGAAGATTGGGACTAGGTTATGGTCGAGCGGCAAAAATAATTGATTTAATGGAAGAGCGGGGAATTGTTGGTCCAGCTAATGGGTCAAAGCCCCGAGAAGTTTTTGTCCAAAGCGAAAATCCAGTTCAATTGCCAGGTGAAACCGATAATGAAATGGATGAAGAAACTTTTAACTAGCAATATAAATAATAAATTATGGCGAATATCGAAAATAAAAAAAATATTTTTCAATTTGGTGATTTTTTACGTCAAAAACGTGAAGAAAAAGGCATAACCTTAGAAAAATTAGAAACGCTTACCAAAATTAAAAAGACAATTTTGGATGATTTGGAAAATGAACGATTTGAAAAATTGCCACCCAAAATATATATAAGAGGCATTATTTCAAAATATTGTCAGTATGTGGAATTAAATCCAGTAGAAGTTATTAATACTTTTGATAAGTATTTTTATGAGAATCGATCAGATAAATTTAATATTGGTAAAGTGGTAAATATCAATGATGCTTTTAAAAAGGTTAAAGCTAAACATTTTGATTTTGCTAAAATTTTAATTTTTGTATTAGGCATTTTAATTTTATCTTTTGTAATTAGACAAGCATCGCTTATGATACTACCACCATCGGTTGAAATGATTAATCCTAAAGAAGAAACCTCTTATACTAATACTGCCATTAATATTCAAGGCCGAGTGTTGAGAACAAAATTTTTAACAGTTAATAACCAGCCGGTTTTGTTTGATAAATATGGTTATTTTGAATATATGATGATTCTGGATCCGGGTGTAAATGAAATAAGAATTATAGCTAAAAATCAATTAAATAAATCAATGACAATTATTAGAAATGTTGTGTATCAAGAAGAGATAGAAAGAGTAAATGGTAATTAGTAATAAAAAGAGTAATTGGTAAATAGTAATAAAAAGACAATAGTAATACCCACCACAACCAACCGAAGGTTGGTGTGGGGGTCAGCAATGGTAAGACAGTGGTAAAGCAATGGTAAAAGAAAGAGTAAGAAGTAAATGGTAATTAGTAATAAAAAGAGTAATTGGTAAAAAGTAAATAGTAATTAACGGAGTAAAAAGTAAGTAGTAAGTAGTAATTAGTAATTAGTAAAATAACAAAATAATACAATGCAAATACAGAATTCAAATTATAAAAATAAATTTAGTATTAAAACTCCTTCGGATAATTCGGCTTGGCC
>JAKLIH010000028.1 GCA_022709715.1 Patescibacteria group bacterium
TTGCCAATTTGTTTTAAAGAATTTGGAAGAAGGATATCATCACTGTTTAACCAACAAAGGATTTCTCCAGTGGCATGTTGAAAGCCAGTATTGATAGCAATAGATTGACCACCGTCTTTTTTGCTTTGCCAGTATTTTAAGTGTTTTTCATACTTTTTTATGATTTTTTTACTGTTGTCTGTAGAACCTCCATCAATGATGATATATTCTAAATTAGGGTAGTTTTGATTAATGACTGAAAGAATTGTCTTTTCTAAGTATCTATCTTGGTTAAAAGATGGAGTAATAACTGATATTTTTGGCCAAGAATTAATCATATGATGTATTATAAAGCCATGTCTAAAAATAAGGTGACATTATTCAATTTGCCTTTTTGGAAAATACATACCGATGATTTGATTAATATCTTAAATAAAAAGGAATACAATATTTATTTTTGCACCATGAATGAGATAGTAATGGCAGATCAGAACACTGAATTTAGGAAAAAGTTATTAAAACTAAAAACTGTTTTAGTAACAGACGGTATGCCCCTAGTCTGGTTAATGAAACACAAAACTGGGTTTGGAGAAAGACTTTATGGTCCGGAATTTCTGAAAAGAATTTTGCTAGATGATAAGCTAAAAATTAATAATATTTTTGTAGGAAATAATAAAAATAAAGAGTATTTTGAAAAAATTGGTAGCTATGTGGTCATGCCAATGAGGGAAAGATTTACGGAGAGAGATTATAATAGTTTATTCGAAAAAATAAAAAAAATGAAAGGGGATATTGTGTGGCTTGGACTTGGAGCTAGAAAGCAAATTGAGGTGGCCTATGAGTTAAAAAAAAGAGGAATCAATAAAGTAATAATAACCGTTGGAGCGGCATTTGATTTTTTATCAGGAAATACTAGGCAAGCACCAATAATTATTAGAAATTCTGGTTTTGAATGGTTATTTAGACTTCTAATTGAGCCAAAAAGATTGTGGCCTAGATATTCTCAAATTATTAAATTTTTAGTAAATAAATTTAGGGTTAATGGACTCAATTTCTTTGACCATATTTAAATTTCCGGGTTCAGGTAAGTTATTTTGATATGTATCTAAATATTGTTGACAATGAAAGACAGATTTAGGAAATTTTTGACATTCGAGAGCGAGTTGTTTTATAGCTAAATCTTTTTGACCAGTATGCCAATAAGCATTGGCTAGTTCAATCTGGAAGTGGCTCCAACCCTGGGAAAAATAGGCAGCTTTTTTTAAATAATCTATGCTGAGATCAAAATTTGAATTGTGCCAATAATCAATACCAGCGCTGTAACTAACTTTGGCAATGTCAATGGTGTGGTTAAGAGATATTTGAGATATATCAATATATTTAAAGGCTTTATCTAAAACATGTTTTAAGCCATCAAAATCTTTGTTTTGATAAAAATAACTACTTAATTTTGTATATTCTGAGATACTTTCCTTGGGGTTTAGATCAATAATTTTATTAAAATATTGTAGGTTTGAAGGCTGGGGTGTTTGGTTATTAACAAGGCGTTTGTAGGAATAAAAATGATTGCCAAATATTAAACTGTTTGATTTTAAATATATGCCCTGATCTATTAAAGCAAGTCTGGGGTTGGTGTTAAAAGGATCGAGAGAAATACTTAGTGAGTAATTTTTGTCGACAAAAGCTAAATCGGAAAGAGTTTTACTTAAAAAGAATATTAAAAGAAGATATTTTAGTATAGATATCATTTTCGGATTGGATTTGTTTATAGTATAAAGTTTCGGATAATCGTAAAAAATAAAAATTAAAGAGATACAAAAAATGCCCAAAGAATTCCAACTGGCTTCGTAGAGAGAATTGGAAATACCGGCAAATCCTAAAATGAAATTTAATGGAGAGTGTTTTTTTTGGTAAACCAGGGCTGAAAAAATAAGTGTAAAAAAGAGTCCTGTAAATACTAGGCCGTAAGTTGATAAAAAATCTAAAATCGAACTATGGGCATAATTTGTATTGGTAAACGCTTTACTTTGATAGATCTTATTGATGTAAAAAAAATTATTTGGTCCTTGTCCAAAAAGAGGACGGTTAATAAATGCTTGATAGGCCTCGGACCAATATTCCAAACGGCTTCCATCGGTAGATTTTAAAGTATTTTGACTTAACATAAAGAAAACATATAAAGTTGATAATGCGGCAATTGTACAAAATAATATCTTTAATTTGGTTGACTTTAGTAAAGTTATGTTTAAGTATGTAAAACTAATAAGAATAGTAATAAGAGCACTTCTTGCGTGAGTTAGAAATAGGCAGATAACGAGAAATATGAGAATAAAATAATTAATTAATTTACGATAGGGATATACTTTTTGCCCGGATATTAACTGATAAAGAAGTGCCACTATCGGGAATACTAAAAGTTCTGCTAAATAGCTGTGTCCCCAAATTTGAAGAATAAAATTATCTCCATAACTGTCCTTTGTCAAAGGAATTAATCCAATCTTATTTAAGAAAAATATTGTTGAATATAATAAGGTGGAGTAAAGTAGGTATCTATAAACCATTTCGGCTTTAACGTGTCTTAAGATGAGATCAAGAAGTACAAAAATAAAAATTAAATTTATTAAGCCATAGTATGAAGGTGAAATATTTTTTGAAGTTAAAACTGAAATTAGAGCGGTTATAAATATAACTATTAAGTATTTATTAAAAAAAGATGTTCTGTTTTTATAGCTCTGGGCCCATTTGGAAATGAAAAGAAAATATATTATTCCCCCGTAAAACACAATAGATTCACCATAATGAAAAACGACCCCAAATGAAGGTAATAAAAAAAGAAATAAGACCAAAGTTAATGAAAAATTCATACTATAATTATAGGGTAAAAGATAAATAATTATGTTAAACAAAATATTGGCTTTAATCCTAATAGTAATTTGTCTACCACTATTCTTGTTAATAAGTCTATTGATTTTTTTAAGTACTGGACTACCCATAATTTATATACAAGAAAGAGTTGGGCAGGATGAACGAAAATTCAAAATGTTGAAATTTAGAACCATGATTATAGATGCGGACAAATTACAATCCATGTATAAGAATAATAATGAAGTTGATGGACCTGCATTTAAGATAAGAAACGACCCCCGTTTTACAAAAATAGGTAGATTTTTAAGCCATACTGGTTTAGATGAATTGCCTCAATTTTTAAATATTTTAAAAGGGGATATGAATTTGGTTGGACCAAGACCGCTACCAAGTTATGAATATTCTCAGATTGATGATAAATACAAAAAAAGAAGCCTAGTTAAGCCAGGAATACTTTCTCCTTGGGTGATTAATGGCTATCACAAGAACACTTTTACTGACTGGATGAATAGTGACCTAAAATATGTAAAAGAAAAAAGCTGGAAATATGACTTAGAGATATTGCGAAAAGGGATGTGTTTAGTTTTTGAACTTTTCGGAAGAGAAATAATAGGGAGGTTTAAGTAAAAAATAATTATGAATATTTTTCAAGTTAGTACCGTTGTTATTTATGGATTAATCTCAATACTAGCCTTTATAAAAGGTATTTATGAAGTAAATAAAAAAAACAATTCTTTTGGCGAAGCTCCGTTTCTGTTATTTCTGGGAATTTTTGTTTGGAGTGATGCGGTGATAATTGGATTATTTGGCTTATTGGTATCATTGATTTGTTTGTTAATAGGTGACTGGATTTTGTTTTGGCTAATTATTTCTATTTTTTGGGTAGTTAGAAGCCTGGGAGAAATTATTTACTGGATTAACGAGCAATTTTCTCCAATTATTCGGAATCCACCTGAAACTTTACTAGGATATAAATTTTTTAAAAATGATTCGATTTGGTTTGTTTATCAATTATTTTGGCAATGTGTAATGGTAGTTTCGATAGTTTTTTCAATATTATTGGCAAGGTTTTGGATAAAATAGATTATAATTAATTATGTCTGAGGCTTTAATTGGAGGAATTCCTGTTTGGAACGAGCAAATAACTGGAGATAAAATTCCGGGCTCAACTAGAATTCCAGTAGTGGAAATATCTGAATTTTTTAATGGGAAAACAGAAGGTCTTTCAGGTCTTGATCTTGGTTCGGGTCAAGGAAGAAGCACAAAAGTCCTAGAAAATTATCTGGTAGGTAGTAAAATCACCGCCCTTGATCTTAGCTTTTCGGGCCTGACGATGACTCAAACTCGAGATAGAGTACAGGCGAAGGCAGAAGAGCTACCCTTTGAGGCAAACAGTTTCGATTTTATTAATGTGTGTGGAGTAATGACGAATATTGTTCATGAAAATCCAAGGGTGGCAAAGGAAATGAGAGCAAAAGTTTTATCAAATTTATACTGGGCAGTAAAACCTGGAGGCTGCGTTGTTATTTCTGATTTTGGAGCCCAGCATTTGATGGATAATTATCAAGTAAATTATGATCGACACTCGCTCATAACTGGAGAAAAGGGGACTATTGCTGTTTTAAAAAGTGGAGAAAATTTTGTTGGTAAAAGCGATGAGGAGGTGGCAGCTATGAAAGGGACAAGTGCGATTGAGCGATATGCACATCACTATACCCCATCTGAACTGATGGATTTAATTAAAAATGCAGGTTTCGATCTTCGAAAATATTCTGTGGAAACAGTGCAAACTCCAATTGGCAATAAAACAATTGAAAATATTATTATGCTGGCCGAAAAACCCCGTGAGCATATTGAGATATAATTGATTATGAAAAATTCACAGAATATAAATGAGCAGATAAATTATCAAGAGGGGTCGGTGGTTAGCAGAGAAATAGTGAATAAAGCAA
>JAKLIH010000029.1 GCA_022709715.1 Patescibacteria group bacterium
GCTGACATAGTTAAAGGGCCAAAATAGTTAGTAATTGGACCATCATAGATCTTGATAGTGTTTTTCATGAAGGTTTGTAAAATTCCGACTTGTTCGTGTTCTGTGCCCAAAACCAATTCTCGATTAAATGGGCAACTCTCGGCTTTGCTAATATTAAATAAACCAGCCAGCAAAATTAAACTGATCAAGCCAACCCATAAAATTCTTTTTGTTTTAAACATATTATTAATTTAGTTTGATTGATTAAATTGAAAATTAGAATAATCATAGTTCCAATTCTGACTGGTTGTTTCGCTAGTATCAACACTTGAAGTTTTGGTGCAATTTTTATTACACTCAACTTCATTTGTATATTCTTTTCCCGATAAATTATTTTGACTACCACAATAACCCGTTGTAACGTTGCATCTAAAAATAGTTGGAGTTGATAAATCAGATAAAGTATCGGTATATAAATTAAAATTAGATGAAGTTGAAGTATAGGGTGAATAATAAGTATTATCAGTTGTATAATCATTACTAGCTCCAAAATTAAATGTATCAAACTCTAAATCAGTAAAATCAAAAGTTTTATCACTAATAAAATCAAAACTACTTGAAGAATTTTCAAGACATTTTGTTTTACTAGTATATATGCCATCTTCAGTTGGCATGCATGTACCTAAAGAAATATCATAATTATAATTTTGATTAGCATTAAATAAATTACTATCGCCACCGGTAAAATTTCAATCTAATGTATCTTTAGTAACATTCTGAGATGAATCTAAATTAGAAACATTTAGATTATCGGTATTAAATTTCAAATTTGAACTATCAAAATTTCAATTTAAGTTATTGCTTGATGGGTTATTCAATTGATAAGTCGTATCCACACTAGGATTTTTATTACCAAACACATTACTAATTACGTTTGTAAATCATTGGCTAAGAGTGGTTAAATTATTAACTTCAATCTTAGGCGTTGATAAAGTACTTAAACTTTGATCAGTCACTCAAGGTATTGGTTTTGATATATAAGCCAATCCACATTTAGCTGAACAATCGCTATAGCTTTCATAAGCATTGGGTGTATCACTCTTAACTATATGACATAAATTATCTTCACCTTCACCATTTTTGCATACATATTTTGCAAAGCATGGAGAATCTTTACCTCGGCATAATAATCCATCATTAAATCTTTTTAACTTGCTATTAACAGTTTGGCTATATTCAGTTTTATTCATATATGAACATTGATTTAGCAATGTTTTATTTGGATCACACACATAGCATCACTCATTATTGCACTGACCAGTATCAGGACTTTCTCCGGGTTTACTTTCACCGTTACCTCAATCAACTGTATTATTAGATGTTGTGCCGTCAGCATTTTTAATATTAAGTATCATATCATTGTCATCAGTTAAAAATGTTTGGCTACTAGCAAAATCTTTTTTACAATCAATCGAAAATGAAGGTTTGTATTGACCCGCATATTTATAAGTATGTTCAAAAGTGCCAGTTCGCGAACAATCAAATATATTATAATGGCTTCGCGTTGAATTATCAAAATAGATTTTACAATAGCTCTTTTCGCCATCTTTAAGACCACTATTTTCAAAAGAAAATATTATTTTTTGACCAGAACCATCTGTTGCCACTTTACCCGGATTTGGTTTAGCTGTAAAGCTCACCACTCTTTCGTTTGGACAATCTCTGTCTTTATCTTGAAAACCTCAACTTTCTGGATAAATAACCACGCAGCCCGTTCGAGTTTCACTTCCTTCTGGACAATAACCATCACAAAAACCATTCAACAAAGCTGTTTCTAATTTATCTTTGCCATCGTCTAAAATTAATTTAGGACAAAACTCAACTGGCAAATTAGTATTATTTATATAAGTATGTTCAATATAAATATTTTCACCATTTTCTTCGCTATCGTTTAATTCTTGACCAGTAAATGAACAATTATAAATCTTACCATCGCCCATATCAATTTTACAATCAGTTATTTTACTTGTATTTTTATTATTGGCGTTAAATTCATTGTGGGTCACAGTTACTTTATGAGGACTTTCACGATAAAATGACAAAGGATTACCAGCGGAATTATTACAAGTATCTCCAGCGCATGAAATATTAGCTTGATACCCGTATTTATTTACCGTTTTAGTAATATAGCCACCACATTTACCAGCTCCACAACGTTTAAGTGGACAATTATAACAATCATCGGGTTTTAAAGTAAACATAGATACCGATATTCCTCCCGATTTCGTATTTGTCACTTTATCTGGTTTGGCACTCTTAAAAGTAAAAGGTTTACCTCTAAAAAATTGATCTTCAGGATTTTCTTCTGCCCCTGGCGGATTTTTCTCACCGGGATCAACTGGTGGATCTTTTTGATCTTCCTTACGACGTTCCTCTTCCTTTCTCTCTTCTTCTTTTCTTTCTTCTTCTTTTTGTTTTTCATCAGTTTCTTGGTCAGGGTCTTTTATACATTTGATTGTTAACTCTTTCATATTATTATCCTCATTATCTTCATTCACATTATTTTTAGTATCTACTGCAAAAAACATCTTAAATGTTCCAACCGAATTACATTTAAAAGTTATTTGATTAAAAGTATTGGTTGAATTAGCTTCGAGTGACGGCAAATTAACTTCTTTAATATTTTCACCCAAAGTAATATTACCATAATGATCCCCCGCTTTACCTTTACCAATATTTTTTTCTACTATAGAAATATTAGCTACTTCATCTATTTTAAGTGTAGTTTTATCAGCTTCAAATTTTTCAACTATCAAATCAGATAGTAAGGTCTTGGCTTTGCATTCTTTTTCGCATTCGCTAAGTAGCATTGTGCCCTTTTCATTTATTTCACATTTAAAAGTAGTTTCGTTACAAACGTATTTAAAATCTTTTTGAGTGACGTTGCCACAATTAATTGGTATGACTATAGCATTATTAAATTTATTATTTTCTACTAAATTATTGGAACTATCCACAAATATTTTTAAAGCGTAAATACCTTTAGCTGGACATGTTCAATTTTGAATAATGGCCATGACTTCATCATTAGGTTGAATAGCATTGATATTGGCTTTATTAATTTCTTGATCATTGATGTAAAGTGAACTTATCATTGGTTTGGATTCTTCAGTGCCAATGTTTTTGATTTTAACAACAATCGACAATCGAGTATTCACATCAATTTTATCTTTTGGAAAAACATTTAAATCGGATATCGCAACATCCACCTTGCTTGTACTTGATTCATAAGGGTTACTGTTTGAACTATCTTTCATAGGTAAATCTAGTGCCTTACACAAAGCTTGACGAGTGGTTAAGTCTAGTACTCCGGTTGATGTAATACCACCTTTAGTTTGTAAAGCTTTAACGGCTTCGCTTGTGATATTGCCAAAGTAACCGGTGACATTTTTTTCTTCAAGTAATCCTAATTTAGCTAAAATTAATTGTAAGGTTTTAACTTCATTTGTGGCTTCTTCAAAATAGCCAATACTTAAATTTTCAGTAACAAATGGACAATACAAAGATTGGTTACTCTCGTAACCACAAATAGCTTTAAAAGTTAAATCATCAATGATACCCGATTCATTAATCTTGTTAGCTTTTTGAAAAGCTTTAAGAGCGGATTCAGTTTTAATACCAAAGAAACCAGAAGTAACATTTTCTGGATAAAAACCTTTTTGATTTAAAAAGATTTGTAAGTTCTTTACTTCTTCATTTGCTAATTCAAAATAGCCACGCTTAATGCCTAAGGTTTTAATAAAACAAGAATCACTACTCATGTTAACTGGTTCACTTGTCTTATACGATAAATACACTTTGCATAAAGCATTAGCGGTTACTAAATCTACTGTTCCCGTAGCTAGTAATCCTGATTTCTCTTGGAATAACTTAAGAGCTGACATAGTTAAAGGGCCAAAATAGTTAGTAATTGGACCATCATAGATCTTGATAGTGTTTTTCATGAAGGTTTGAAGTATACCGACTTGAATATTTTCTGTACCTAAAGCCATCTCTTGTTCAAATGGACAAGTGCTTTCATTTTCAGCTTCAATTTTATGAATTGAAATAACAAAAAACAATAATAAACACAGCATTAAAACTCCAATTTTATTTTTCATATTATCTTTTTAAAATTGTTTAAAATCTTTAATTTGTTACTTATATTTTAAACAAATTTTTGAATTAAATCAAGTATTTGTATGTTAATTTATGAGAATTTGTGAATAAATTAACATGGACAAATACTTGCATCCCCACACCAAGTTTACTAATAACTAAGTGTTTAGAGCAAATAGGAACAATGGATATTAATGTTTAAATATCTAGCACAAAATTGGTGTGGAATGAAATGGGGTCAAGTATTTGTATGTTAATTTATGAGAATTTGTGAATAAATTAACATGAACAAATACTTGCATCCCCACACCAAGTTTACTAATAACTAAGTGTTTAGAGCAAATAGGAACAATGGATATTAATGT
>JAKLIH010000003.1:0-11402 GCA_022709715.1 Patescibacteria group bacterium
CAAAAAGAGCTTTACACTCGTTGAATTAATGATTGTAATTGCAATTTTAGCAATATTAAGTGCTATTGTAATTTTTGCATTAAATCCAGCTCGACTTTTTGATAATTTCAGAGATAGTAGAAGAGTAAGTGATATAGTAACCATAAATAAAGCAATTAATTTCATTGAAACCTGAAATACTAATGGTATATCATATGGAAATACTAGTATAGTATATATTAGTCTTCCAGATTCATCTTCAACCTGTTCAAGTTACAGTCTTCCAACTCTTCCAGTACCTTATACCTATAGTTGTAAACCATCAAATGTTTATAGGAATACAGACGGAACAGGTTGAATACCTCTTGATTTTACCATATCAAGTAGTAATAGATATATTAATCTCTTACCTATAGATCCTGTAAACAACAATACCTATTTCTATACCTACTTTACATCTTCATCTTATGAAGTAACATCTTTACTTAAGAATCCCAATAAGAACTCCATATCTGATGATGATTCTCTTACAGGTACCTTTACTCTTGGATCTCCTAATAGAACCTGAAATACACCACTACAAAGAGATTCTGGTCTTGTTGGTTATTGAAAATTTGATGAAACATCAGGTACTACTGCATATGATTCATCTGGATTTGGTAATAATGGTACTCTTACTAATGGACCTGTACAAACTACTACATCATATGGAGAGAGAGTGTTACAATTTGATGGGACTGATGATTATGTAGTTACTAATGCATTCTCTATACCTAATCAAACTGGAACTCTCAGTATATCTGCTTGGGTGAACAATGCAATATTAGGACAATATCAAAGCATTTTAAGCGATGCTCACGAAGGTATTTCAGAGGGTTATATATGATTATACAGATCTACAAATAACAATGATTTTTCTTTGCCATATGCCACTGGTATTAGCAGACTTAGTGCAGGTTTAAGTTCTTTTTTTCTTAATTATGATAACCAATGAGTATTGTCAACCATTGTAGCTGATTATAATAATAAAAATATGAAATTTTATAGAAATGGTATTTTAGTTTATACTTATACTACTGCTAATACCATGTTGTTTCCAGATAGTTTAAGAACTAAATTTATAGGATCTTATGGTGCTGGAGGTAGTGAAAAATATAAAGGCTATCTCGATGATGTCCGTATATATAATCGAGGATTAACCGCTGATGAAATTTCAGAAATATATAATAAAACAAAAGGAAAATACCAATAACATGTAACATTTATTGGTGTTTTTCGTCTTCATATATACAGGGAAGTGCCTGTATTTTTTACACTTCAAAAATAAAAAATAAAATATGAAAAATATTTGAAAACATTATATTATTTTAGTAAGAAATTATAAAAAACAATTTATTTTATTTTTACTACTTTTAATTATAGCTTGAGCTTTTAGTTCTTTAGAGCCATTGTTTTTCAAATGATTTACAGATACAATTATTAATAAAAATTGATTTATTTTAGTTAGATTACTTATATTTCTTGCTATATTTGAATTATTATATAATATTTTTGATACTTTTACATGAAGATTATTAGGATTATTAAGAATAAATATTGCTAGAGATACACGTTTGAAAGTTTTTAGCAAACTTCAAGAACTTGATATGAGTTATCATGTATCTCGTAGTACTGGTAGTACTATTAGTATTCTTAAAAGAGGAGATAGTGCTATAGATACTGTTCTTGTGATTTTCTTCATGTTTTTAGGGGGACCTCTTTTTAGTTTTATAGTTACTTTTGTAATTTTAGCCATGATTAATATTCCTGTTGCTATATCAGTATTAATTTTTGCTATTCTATTTTTACTTACTATGAAATTTTTATTAGAAAATAATTTTAAATGAAGACGTGCTTATCATGATAGTGAAGATAAAATTACTGGTAAAATTGGTGATAGTTTAATGAATATGGTAACTGTAAAACATTTTGCTAAAGAAAAATGAGAAGATAATTGTTTATTTGAATTATTTAAACCTTGAACTAATAATTATGTTAACTATGATAAAAGTTTTAAAATTATGGATTTTATAGCTAATATGATTAAAACTTTAAATATTATTACAGCTCTTTTTATAGGTTTTTACTATTTCAAACAAGGATTAATTACAGCAGGTAGTTTTATATTATTATTCTCGGCTATTATGAAAATTAATAATGAATTACATTATTTAATATATAATTATAGAGAATTCAATAAAGCATTAGTTGATGTTGAAAAATATTTAAGTATTTTGGAAGAAGTACCATTAGTAAAAGATCCAGAAATAAACACGGATATTAAAGATGTAGATACTCGTATTGAATTAAAAAATGTAACTTTTAATTATCCTGGTAATACTAATAATGTTTTCAAGAATTTAAATTTAACCATTAATTCTAATGAAAAAATTGCTTTAGTTGGAAAATCAGGAGCAGGAAAAACTACAATTGTAACTCTACTTCTTCGTTTCTATGATGTAGTTTCAGGAGGAATATATATTGATGGTATTAATGTTAAAAATTTTAAGAAAAAAGATTTACGATCATTATTTGGTATTGTTCCTCAAGATCCCATAATGTTTAATGATACTATTAAATATAATATTTGTTATGGAAAACAAAAAGCTAGTATGTCTGAAATTATTCAAGCTTGTAAGACAGCTAATATCTATGATTTTATAGAGAGCTTACCAGAAAAATTTGATACTCAAGTAGGTGAACGAGGAATTAAATTATCTGGAGGTCAAAAACAACGTTTAGCTATTGCGCGTGTTGTATTAAGTAATCCTAAAATTATTGTATTTGACGAAGCTACTTCTCAACTTGATTCAGAATCAGAAAAAGAAATTCAAGATGCTTTTTGGAAAATTGCACAAACTAAAACTACAATTATTATTGCTCATCGCCTGTCCACCGTTATTCATGCTGATAGAATTATTGTATTTGATAAAGGAAAAATAATTGAATCAGGAAATCATAAAGATTTAACTGAATTAAAAGGTATTTATTACAAACTTTGGAAAATTCAATCAAGTAATATTAGTGATAATATTCCTGCATAAAACCAACGATTTTACTCGTTGGTTTTATGATAGACAACGCATAGAAACAGGACGGCCCCTGGGGCCGTCCTGTTTCTCGAAAAAGCCTCATGAATACAGCATTTTTCACCCATAGGACGGCCCCTGGGGCCGTCCTATGTTAAAAAGATGGCTTAAATGCTGGTTTTTTAGCCAAACAGGACGCCCCCTGGGGCCGTCCTACCGGCAGGCAGGCCCAGGCCCAGGGGCGTCCTGTTTTGTATTGCAATATTATTGTTTTTGTGTTATAATATACACAGAACAATAACAACGTTATATATTATATTTTATTTAGGAGGGTTAATAATGGAATTAAGGTTAATTAATGGTAATACAGTTTTAGTTGATGATCAAGATTTTGAAGCTATTCAAACAGCTTTAAAATTATTTGGTCCAACTGTAAGAATTACCGAATGGTATTATAATGACGTTCAGGCCATTGAAATAAACAACATTCCAATAGAACCAATATAAACGAAAAACATTTAGTGTAGATATTAGTGTTTTATCCATTTAAAATTTATAGGAGGAGCTGGAAATGAAAATAAGAATAAAAAGGAAAAGCTTGAAAAAGATGTTCTTAATATCCATGTTAGGCAAGCAATTTTGGATAAGCGAAAAGAACTTGAATCGTCTTTTTTGGTTGTATCGTAAACGATACAAAACAGTTGTTACTGAAGATAAAGATGATGGTGCAAGATTTTTTATTGAATTTCCAGAAGGAGGGGCTATAGAATTATATATTCTAGATACCTTTTCCGTGGATGATTAAACGTCCGATACCAAATGCAATTGCTTGCATTTGGTTTTTTATTTACCTATTTACAATTATATTTGTTTTCCGTTTAGAATATTGGGTTATTAGGATATTGCTTTATTACTCCTTTTATTAATAATTACCATTTGCTTCTTACTCTTTACCATTGCCTTACTATTATTTTTTCTTTACCCTTTATATTACTAATTACTATTTACTAATTACTCACCATTGTTGCACTTCGAGCTTTAATTCGCCATTATTGTATTGCCTTTTGAAAAAAAATATGATACAATAGCTTAATTTAAAAACCTAAAAAATGGGATATGGGTGATAAAAAGACAAGTAAGTTAAACAAAAATGATACCATTAATTTTTATGGTGTTAAATCTAACAACCTTAAAAATATTGATATCAAAATTCCTAAAAATAAATTTGTTGTTATTTGTGGAGTTTCTGGTTCTGGTAAAACTTCTTTAGCTTTTGATACCATTTATGCTGAAGCCGAAAGACGCTATGTCGAATCTCTATCTTCTTATGCTCGTCAATTTTTAGGTGTAAAAGATAAACCCAATATTGATAAAGCGGAAAATTTATCACCGGCCATTTCTATTGATCAACGCTCCTTAATGCGTAATCCTCGATCCACTGTTGGCACGATCACCGAAATTTATGATTATTTAAGAATTTTATATAGCAATATTGGTGAACCCATTTGTCCTAATTGTCATAAAACCATTCAAAGTCAAACTGTTACTCAAATTGTTAATCACATTTTAAAATTGCCAACCAAAACCGAATTTTTAATTTTATCACCAATCTTTCAAGATAAAAAAGGTGAAAATAAAAACGTAATTGATGAAATTTATAAACTCGGATTTCCTCGCGGTCGTTTTGATGGTCACATTTGAAAGCTAGAAGAATTATTAGAAAAAGATATAGACAAAAATAAAAAGCATACTTTAGAAATTGTTATTGATAATTTATCAATTGTTAAAGACATCGAACGCAATCGAGTTTCCAGTTCAGTTGAATTAGCTCTTAAAATGGGCAAAGGTCTTATGCTTTTATCCATTCAAAAAGGCGATTTAAAAATTATAAAAAACGATCCTCAATACAATTTTTCCACTCAAAATGATTCCGATATTATTTTTAGTGAACATTTTGCTTGTAATACTTGTGGTTTCAATATGCCCAAAGTTGAACCCCGTCTTTTTTCATTTAATAATCCAATTGGCGCTTGTAAGCGTTGCACTGGCATTGGCCATCTAATTTCCGTTGATCCGGATTTAGTTATTCCTAACAAAGATTTAACTTTAAACGAAGGAGCCATTCATGCTTGGGCCGGTGCCTCTCATCGCATTGGCCGTCAAGGTTATTTTTGATGACTCTTAGCGGGTTTAGCGGAAAAATATAATTTTTCGCTGGATGTACCAGTCAAAGATTTACCAACCGATGTTTTAGACTTAATATTTTATGGCGATAAAGATAAAGGTGGCGAGTTTGAAGGTGTAGTTAATAATTTAGAAAGACGTTGAAAGGAAAGCGGTTCAGAATGAACAAAAAAAGAAATCGAAAAATATATGCATAACACCATTTGTCCAGAGTGCAATGGTGTTCGTTTAAATAAATACGCATTAAGTGTTTTAATTAATCACAAAAATATTGCTGATATCAATCAAATGACAATTGAAAATGCCATCAAGTTTTTTGATAATTTAAAATCAAATCTTACTGGTAATAAAAAAGAAATCGCAACACCTCTTGTAAAAGAAATTTTATCCCGTCTCAATTTTTTGAAAGATGTCAGCTTAGATTATTTAACCATCTCTCGTGAATCCACTACTTTATCCGGTGGTGAAGCTCAAAGAATTCGTTTAGCCACTCAAATTAGTTCTGGTTTATCCAACATCATTTATGTTTTAGACGAACCTTCCATTGGCCTTCATCCTCGCGACCAACAGCGACTCATCGACAATTTAAAAAAATTACGCGATCTAGACAATACCGTAATTGTGGTTGAACATGATGAACAAACCATCATGTCTGCCGACTGAGTTATTGAAATTGGTCCTAAAGCTGGTAAGTTTGGTGGGGAAGTAGTTTTTCAAGGCACTCCCAAAGAACTATTAAAATCCAAATCTTTAACTGGTCAATATTTATCTGAAAAATTAAAAGTTGATTTAGGTCAAACTCAAAATCGAAACAAAAATTCAGCTAGTATTTCATTAATTGGTTGTAATAAACATAATCTAAAAAATATTAATGTTGAATTTCCACTAGGCAAATTAATCGGTATTACTGGCGTATCTGGTTCCGGTAAATCCACATTAGTTATGGATGTTTTATACCCCGCCATTATCAAATCTTTAAAAATGCATTCCGACAGTGATATTAGTTATAAATCCATCAAAGGTGTTGGCAATATCGATCGTTGCATTTTAATTAATCAAGAACCAATCGGTCGCACCCCTAGATCCAATCCCGTTACTTATATCGGTGTTTTCAATTATATTCGTGATCTTTTTTCCAAAACCGAATTAAGCAAAATGCGTGGTTATGATGCCGGTCGCTTTAGTTTTAATGTCAAAGGCGGTAGATGTGAATCTTGCTTAGGGGACGGTTACAAAACTATTGAAATGTATTTTCTACCTGATGTTTACACTGTTTGTGATGAATGTCATGGCACTCGTTTTAATGACGAAACTTTAGAAGTAACTTTCAAGGGAAAAAATATTTCCGATGTTTTAGAAATGAGTGTTGAAGAAGCTTTAAAATTTTTCAAAGATATACCCATTATTAAAAATAAATTACAATTATTAAATGATGTTGGTCTGTCTTATATGAAGCTTGGTCAATCATCCACCACTTTATCCGGCGGTGAAGCCCAAAGAATTAAACTAGCTGAAGAATTATCAAAACGTGATACCGGCAGAACTCTTTATATTCTTGATGAACCAACAACTGGTCTTCATTTTGATGATATCAAAAAATTATTAAATATTTTAAATTTGTTAGTTGAAAAAGGCAATACCGTCATTGTGATTGAGCACGAGTTAGATGTTATAAAAAATTGTGATCATATCATTGATCTTGGCCCCGAAGGTGGCGATAAGGGAGGAGAAGTAATTGTTGTTGGCAATATTAAAGATATTAAAAAGAATAAAAAAAGTTATACCGCTAAATTTTTGAAATAGTAAAATTTGTATATTATATTAAAATATGCTATAATCATTTCAGAAAATTAAAAAGGAGGAAAAAATGTCAACAATCTTTTTATGTATCAAAATTTGCTTTGCTGCTATCGTACAAATCATTTTTGGTACGATTAATCCAAACCATAAATTTAAAAGGAAGGGAAAAATGTCAAAGATTATTTTGTGTATCAAAGTTTGTTTTATGATTATCTTGCATATTGTTGCTGAGATGATCAATTCCAAAAAATATCGTGTGTATTGTCCAGAATGCAAACAGTATTTCTGGAATCATGTTGATGAGGAAGGAAATACCCAATGCACACACTGTGGTGATAAGTTTGGGATATGAAGCAAACTAAAACCGTGAGCAAAGTATTATTAACTCACGGTTTTTTAATTATATATTATTTTAAAGTTTCCATGTCAAGTAATTTAAAAATCAAGATGAATAATGTAGAACGGTACCAGGTACCGTTCTACCCATTATTCAATCCCAACGGTACCTGGTACCGTTGGGATTGAAGTTCCTTGATTTTTTAGGATATTTTTGTTATATTTAGCATATATAAACCTAAAAAATTGTCATGCTTAATATAAATATGCCAAATCTGCCAGACAATAATATGGCTTCAAATCAGGCTGAATTGTTAGATCAAATTGTTGACATGTTTAGTAGTGATATTTTTATTAATGGTTCAAACGCTCAATTAAAACTATCAGTTGTAGACGATGGTAAATATGCTTTGACTTTTAACGATTCAAAAAGCACCGAATCATCTAAGCCCGAAATTATAGAAGGTGACTTTGAAAGAATTGTTAATTTGTTGGCCAAGATCAAATCTAAACGTTATAATGTTGATTCAATTAACTATGGTGAAGATTTAGCCTCTTTAGCGCCCGAACTTCAATCTGTTTTTGGTAATAAACTTGAAGTTAAATCCGATAAATTTGATTTTCAAAATCCAACTTTTAAATTAAAGTTTGATAACAAAATACTTCTTACCAATTTTCCTGAAAATCAATTGATCGAAGTTTTAAATAATCTAATTTATATTTTTAAAAATTAATTAAGGTCGTTAATAAAAATGTAAAATACCAACCATGAATATCAAAAAAGTTTTAAATGATAATATTTTATTAGAAGTAGAATCCCAAGAACAACAAACTTCTTCAGGTATTTTAATTCCTGAAACTGCTTCTGATAAACATATTCAAAAGGGCAAAGTATCTTTTGTGGGTGAAGGTCGTTTAAACGACAAAGGTGAACGTAAAGCCATGTCAGTTAAAGTCGACGATTTAGTGCTTTTTGAAAAAAGTTATAATGCTCAAGAAATAAAAATTGACGGTAAAACTTATTTAAAAATTTCTGAATCCGATATTATCGCCATTTTAGAATAATTATTAATAATTTAAACAATTTATCATGAGTAAGAATATTATTTTTAATGAAAAAGCCCTTCAAAATTTAAAACAAGGGATTGATAAATTAAACAATGCTGTAAAAATAACTCTTGGTCCTAAAGGGTCCAATGTCATTTTAGATAAAGGTTTTGGGGCCCCGCACATCACCAATGATGGTGTTACTATTGCTAAAGAAATTGAACTTGAAGATAAAATTGAAAATGTTGGTGCATCCATTGTAAAAGAGGCCTCGGAAAAAACCAGTGAAAACGCTGGTGACGGTACTACCTCCGCCATTGTTTTAGCTACCGCCATGATTACTAGTGGTATTAAAAACATTGTAGCTGGATCCGACCCAATGGCCATTAAACGGGGTATGGATAAAGCCAGTGAAAAAGTTATTAATCATTTAAAAGGTATTTCTAAAGAAGTTTCCAAACAAAATGAAATATCTGATGTTGCCACCATTTCGGCTCGAGATCGCAGCATTGGCGATATGATTGCTAGCGTCATTGATAAAGTCGGTAAAGATGGAGTTGTTACTGTTGAAGATGCTCAAACTGTTGGCCTTACATCCGAAATTGTTGAAGGTTTACAATTTGATCGCGGTTACATTTCGCCTTATATGGTAACCAACACTGAAAAAATGGAGGCGGTTTTAGAAAGTCCTCATATTTTAGTTACCGATCAAAAAATTTCCGCTATTAAAGATTTATTACCACTTCTAGAAAAATTAATGCAATCCGGTTCAAAAGAATTATTAATCATTTGTGAAGATTTGGATGGCGAGGCCTTAGCTACTTTAATTTTAAATAAAATTAGGGGTATTTTTAATACTGTAGCGGTTAAAGCTCCAAGTTTTGGTGATCGCCAAAAAGAAATGCTTCAAGACATTGCCATATTAACTAACGCCACAGTTATCACTCCAGATTTAGGTATGAAATTAGAAAATACCGATATCACCATGTTGGGCAATGCTCACAAAGTAATAATTAATAAAGATAATACTACCATTGTTGATGGCAAAGGTGAAAAATCAAAAATTGATGAACGTATAAATCAAATCAAAAAACAATTAGAAAATACCGACAGTGAATTTGATAAAGAAAAATTAAAAGAACGTTTAGCCAAACTATCTGGTGGGGTAGCTATCATTAAAGTTGGGGCACCATCTGAAATTGAACAAAAATCAATTAAAGATAGAATTGATGATGCGGTTAGAGCTACAAAATCAGCCGTGGACGAAGGTGTTGTGCCTGGCGGTGGCGTAGCTTTGATTCGGTGCTTATCTTCACTAGATGATATTGAAACTCTGAACGATGATGAAAAAATTGGTATTGAGATTATTAAAAAATCTCTTGAATCTCCAATTCGTCAAATTTCGGAAAATTGCGGAATCGATGGATCCGTTGTAATTGATAAAGTTAAAGGCGATCAAGATATTTGGTTTGGTTATGATGCCGAAAAATCAGAATATGGTAATTTAATGACTAAAGGTATTATTGATCCGACTAAAGTTGTTCGTTTCGCCTTTCTTAATGCTGTTTCCGTTGCTAGTATGTTTTTGACCACTAAAGCTGTCATTGTTGAAAATCCCGAAAAAAAAGAATGCGGTTGTGAACATGATCATTTAGCCAGTGGCTATTAGAAATAATAACCCGCCAGGTAGTAATCTACCTGGCGGGGTTTAAATTATTTGCTTTTTTTTAAAAAATTATTTAAAATATAATAATAAAACTATTAATCAAATCTAATTATGAACATGAAAAATAACAAAACAATAATTATATTATTATCAGTATTTTTTCTAGTGTTCTTTTTATTTATTTTTCAAAGAGCATTTTCTGCCTATCCAGCATATATACAATTAGATACAATTACGAGCAAACCAATCGATGTGACAATTACCAGATATTTCCATGGTTCAAAAAATATTAGTAAAAAAACTGATAGCTACAGTTCTTGTATTAATCAATCAAATCGGACGGTCAGTTGCTTGTCGTTTTGTCCATCATTTGATACAGAGGGAAAATATTGTCCACCCGAAAGTGCCAACATCTATTCTGAGAAGCAAGAAGGAAAAAAATATAGAGATATTCTTGTTACCAATCATTCATATTATTTTGACTATGCTTTAGCAAGATTTTTTGGTTTTACACAATATAAAACTAGTGAAGTATCAGCAAGCAGTACTAGCCGTTTTAAAGCTCCCCGAGTAATCGCTTTCATGGATGATCGCAACGTTGCTAGTTCAAAAAATAATAAAATGTGCAATGGCGCTATAAAAATAGAAAAAGCCTTATTAGGTTTTGCCAAAACAATTTCTGACAGTGGCAAGATTACAGTCCATAAAAAGATGCCAGCTATATATTTTTATATCTCAAGATATGTTTACCCGATTGATAAAGAGGAAACATGTATTAGCTTTGGTATTCCCATGGATATAGTCGAACCGGTTATCAGCGACAAAATTAAAAAATATTTACCAACTGATTTTGATATAGACAAAATAAATTATTATTTCTTAGATATTAGCAGTTTTCCTAAATAAAATTATTTTTGTTTGCCTAAATCTATACAATTTGAAGCATCCCCACATTTTTTATAAATATTTTTCCTGCTTTACAAACTAATAAAAATATGGTATAATAAACCTATTAGTTTACGGATTTCAATTAACCAAAAAATTAATCAAAAATTTATGAAAAATTGCATAATTAAAATATTAATCGCATTCATTTTGCTTTTTAGTAATATTGCTCCGGTTTTAGCGCTTTCAATAGGCGACGACGCTTTTTCTAATAATAATTTTAATTTAACTCAAACCACAACTACTAACAGAACATATTATATTTGCGAAACGACAACTTGACGATGCTTGGCAACCAGCATTTATAATAGCAAAGTTTTTGATAACTATTCAGCATGTTATGCTCAATGTATTCCACATACAACAACTACCACTAA
>JAKLIH010000003.1:11500-58357 GCA_022709715.1 Patescibacteria group bacterium
AAGCCAAGTTATATCTACAACCCAACACCAATCAACTATTCTCCAACCTGAAATACAACTACCACTAAGCCAAGTTATATCTACAACCCAACACCAATCAACTATTCTCCAACCTGAAATACAACTACCACTAAGCCAAGTTATCAATTTAATTTTAATACTAATATCAATCCATCGGCTTTAACAGCTATACCAACTACCACCAAGCCAAATATTATTGTTTCTAACGATATATTTAATCAATTACCTATAGCATTTAAACCTATACCGACTACTACCAAACCAATTTTTTCTATTTCCGATCAGAATGTTATCAAAAATTGGGATGTTTTTTCAGCTGTTACTACCACCACCAAACCCCAATATACTATAACCAATAATCCGCAATTTGATTTAACTCATAAATCGGCAGAATTATTAGCTTTATTAGAAGCGAATTTGTTAAGTTTGATTGATTTAACTCTTGCCAAGAAAAAGGATATTGTTGATGAAGATTTGCAAATATTAGCAATTAAAGTTGAAGAAAAACAAACCGACGGTCCATTAGTTATAGTCGTTTTGGAAGATAATGAATATGAATTAGGTCTACAAAATTATATTGAAAGAAAAGAACAAGAAGGATATCGAGTGAAAATTGAAAAAGTTTCAAATATTGGAAGAAAACCAGAACAAATGAAAGCTTACTTTAAAAAAATAAAGTTAACCGATACTAATTTTAAATTTGCAGTTATACCTTTAGATTATTTATCAGGGATGGTTGCTTATAGAGGAGCACGAATAGCTATTTCGGACTATTATTATTGCAAACTATTTAATGATGACAATACAACATTGACCGGATTATTTTCTCCAGAAATTTATATATCTCGTGCTAATCGAGCAATGTTAGAAAAAGAATATACAAAATTAACAGAAAATAAAATGTTAATTACTTTTCCAATTATGCGCTATTTACATAAAATTTATGATCAAGGCTGCTGATATGCAGATTTGAAAAAGGCCGATTTATCTAGATTAGGTGAGTCACTAAAGAAAACAGCCATTAATTTTGGACTAAACACAAAAACATTTTATGAAACTCGTGGCATAGACCCAGCTATTAATAAACCAGATTTTCAATTATCGCTTGAAAATATATTAAGAGAATCAACTAATGCCAACTTTATTTTATCTTCTAATACTTCAGAATTTACATATATTGATATGAAAAAAAATAAAAAATTAGTAGAAAATTTCCGAGGCAATTTAACAACTGCCGTGTATAAATTTGATAATGGCAATAATTCTGCTGACGAAGACGAAATATATTTGGAAACTATTACCAATTTTAGCGGGTTAAATAATATTGACAGGATTGGCGGTTTATTTTTTGAAGAAAACGAAAACAATCCAATTGATATTAATTTTGTATCTTATGTTATTCATCGAGACAAAGAATTAGCAATAAAAACAGCCAAATATTACGGTGAAATACCCGAAAACTGGATTCGTTCCTCTGGACCTGGGTTAAGAAACAATGACGATGGTAGTGGACTAATACCGTCATACGTATCAGAAGTCAGATTTTTTGCAGAAGGTGTTTTAAATGGTGAAACTGTTTCTGAAGCACTTTGAAATACAGGTTATAAATCATTTTGATCTTTTAGCAAAGATTATGTTATGCCTTTTGACAACATTGTTTATGGCGATCCAGCTAAAACTTTAAAAAATACTATTGAACAACCTCGTGCTAAAATTATAACTGACGATAATGAAAAAGAATATGTTATTAATATTCCCAAAGGAAAATTTGAAATCGATTTTATAATCAAAAATATAGGCAAAGTGGACATTGATTATTTATTTGATCCAAGCGATGCCATTGAAATATCGCCAATGACAGGTAATATCTCAGTAGACAATGAAGCAAAAATTCATCTAAAAGTATTGCATCATTCCGATATTAAACTTCAATCTAACGATATTAATAATAATCTCAAACCAAAGTCAACTAAGATACATTTTAAATCCAATGCCGGCAACTGAGAGTTGTTAGTTAAATATTGAGATTTATAATATGGCAGTTCTTGTCTTCTAGCAACATACCAAATTGTTAATATAAAAAACTCTCATTTTTTGAGAGTTTTTTAGTTGATTATTTTTTAAATAATTGTTATAATTAATATAAATATTTAAAATTAAAGGTATGAAAAATATATTAGCTATATTGGTTTTATCTATTATTTTATCAATAACCAACATAGTTTTAATTGCTTATGCTGGGGAAGGCGGTTGTACTATTCATGACGCCGTACAACACAACACCAGCGAAAACGGTTCGGACTGTTCAGATGTGTGTAAAGTCATTGACAATAACGATTATGCAAAGGGCGAAGAAGATGTTTCAGACTTTTATTGCTCAACTTGCTTAAACGGACGTACTTGAAAAAATGAAAAAGGACAAATAGTTTCTGATTTTTTAACCATGTATGCAGGATGCTGTGCACCTTCAAATATGAAATCGCCTTGTGATTTTGGAGTTCAATATTGCGACTATTCAGCAAATAATATTTTTGGCAAATGTAATAAAATAATTATAACTAAATCTGTTACCAATAGCTCTGGTTTCTGTATAGATTGATACTTGCCACCAACCCATTCAATAAATAATTTACCTATGATGGAAAATGTTGGAACATTATCATCTAAATATGGCGGTTTTGGAGAAGTTTTTAAATTTTGAGAGCCATTTGTTATTTCTAATTCAACATCAAATAATTTAAAATCATTAAGTCAACATTCAAATAATTATAGCAAAACATTGCAAGCCTATTTGCTTTCAAACGGGTTGCAGATGTGTGCTTCAGATGCTGATTGTGTACGTTGTCCAGACACTAACATTGATTGCTTGCAATGTGATGATGGCGAGAAAAAACCACATTATAAATGTAATATCTCGACATTACAGTGCCAACTCGATTTTTCATGTGGCAAAGATGAATGCAACTATTACATCACTATTAATAATGAGGATTATGAAGTAAATTGTTGTGAAAAAGGTGAGCAATCTCCACACAATGAATGTAAGACCATTTCCGAAAACAATATAACATATTATACTTGTGAAACAATAGATTCTTGTGGGGTCAATCAATGTGATGCTACCAAAAACAAAGAAGTTTACATTGCTAAATTAAAAAAGAAAGTCATGCAAAGCGAAGAATGCACGCCAACAACTTCTTCAACGACATCCACCA
This sequence comes from Patescibacteria group bacterium, assembly GCA_022709715.1. Classification (GTDB taxonomy): domain Bacteria; phylum Patescibacteriota; class Minisyncoccia; order UBA6257; family JAKLIH01; genus JAKLIH01. The sequence continues at coordinate 14,737 of JAKLIH010000003.1, forward strand.
CATCCTCAACCATTCCCGCTAATGATGTGCCAAAAGAGACGCCACCATCAACATTATATAATGGTGGGGGGAATAGTAGTGGTAGTGGTAATTATTTTTGTGACCCAAATTCTCAAAAAAGTAATGGTTACTTTCAATGTATTGCCATGCGTAATCCCAGCCCTTTATTGTCACCGTGTAATCCCACAAACGATCACCAATCACTTGTCAAAATATATTCTTCCAGCCAAGGATTTTGCACTTATAAGGCAGTAAGGTATAACACTGATTGCCCAGTAAATCAAGAAACCAATCCCATCGGAGGTGGATTAAATCCAAAATATTGTAATATATATGATTTTAGTTTTATTAACAATAGCTCAAAAAGCGAAAATTTAATTACGCTCTGAATTAACAATGAAGAATTGGCAGAAAAATATCCATTGAAATATGAAGCATTTCTGTGCAATATGTGTAAAATTACTATTAGCGCTAAAAATCAAACGAGTGATGTAGCAAAATTTATCATTGATAACCCAATGTTTCAAGATACGATTAGTGCCGTTACTAATAACGAAGATCATTTTAATGAATATACTGGCCAGCTAGTTCTTAATACATCCAGCTTATCTCCTGGTAAATATACAATAACGTTAACTTGTACAGATCCAATTGGTAACAAAGCAAATAAATCAGTTATACTTCATATACCAGAGTATTATCGCTGGCGAGAAATTGTGCCGGTTTTAAATCGATAAGCTCGATCTAGTTTTAACTAAAAGGCCGGCGAGGAAATAAAATTTCCTCGCCGGTTTTCCTTATTTGGCATAATCACAAAAACTTGTTAGTATCCTATCAGTATTTTAAATCTAAAAAGGAAGGTGAGAAATGAGTACAAATATATTTGATACTTCATACGATCGAGAAGGTGTTTTAGAGAAAACTAAAGACACACTTGAAATGTTTCGATCGTTAACGAGAGCTGCTACAGAACATATTTACGCCATCGATTTACCAGCTATAATAAATGCTACACAAAAGGAAATGACCAGAAACATTGTGAGACTTCTTGTTGAATTAGTTGAAGGAAATCCAAAACTTACTGCTGAACAAATACTATCTGAATTTGCTATGCAGATATTGTCAGAAATGCGAGATGACAAAGAAACAGCCAAACATTTTATCGATAAGCTTAATTTAGCCATAGATTTAATAAAGGCGGAGGATTAAAATCCACGCCTTTTTTATTTCTTTTTTAAGAAAATAAAAGATGACAAAATAAATTTTTTGTGGTATATTCTAATTAGAAAATTTATTTTAGGAGGGAATATTATGTCTGGAAAAAACGATGTAATTATGACTCCAGTTAAAAATCCATATCTCAACGTCAGTGTTGTAGAACATTTTATTAATATGTTTTACGAAGCCAGTAAACTGTACCCCGATTCCATCACGGTTCTGCTCAAAATGAGTAAAATGGTTATGAAATCTTGTCACAACGAAGACCAAGAAGTTCGTCTTGGTAAAAAAATTAAGGAAATGGAATCAAACCAACAGGGAGAATAAAAGTTCTCCCTGCTAAATTTTTCTTAATTTTTATGTATCGATATTTTCTATACATTTTTAACTCTTTAGTCATTTTTCTATACTTGCATTTTACTTTCTTTTTTGTTAATATTTACATAATAAAAATTCAAAAATATAACCATGAACGACAATCAAAATTTTGTCAATTTGAAAGAAAATCTTAAAAATTGTCTTAATTTTTTTGCTGAAAAATTAGCTTCCATTCGTTCCAATCGTGTGACTACTAGCATCGTTGAAAATATTATGGTTGAGTGCTATGGATCAAATGCACCACTAAAAACTATGGCCAATTTAGTTCTTCAACCACCCAATGTCATTATTGTTGAACCTTGAGATCCAAGTATTTTAAATGATATTTCTCGAGCTATCGAATCTTCCAATATTGGCGTTACTCCTCAAAAAGATGTTAAATTTTTAAGATTAGTTTTTCCTTCATTAACCCAAGAAAGACGTGACCAACTCATCAAACTGACTAATTCTGAAAAAGAAGCTTGTCGAGTAGAAATAAAAAAGCATCGAGAAACTTTTATGAAAAAGGTTCAATCTGAATTCAACGATAAAACAATTTCTGAGGATCAAAAAATATATCTAGAAAAAGAAGGCCAAAAAGAAATTGATAAAGCCAATGAAAACGCCGACACTCTAACCAATAAAAAAATCTCCGAACTCAACGAATTTTAGATTTCATCACCCCAACAACTCACATTTTCTTTTGCAATTGCTAGTCCCCACACTCAGAAAAGTTTCGGAGCAATAAATATAATATTTTAAAGTTAAACATTCTATTTAAAATACACGTTGCTTAATAAATTGAATCGTTCCTCGGTTAAAAATCCCATTTTTAACCTTAAACTTTCTGAGTGTGGGGGTTTTACCACTGCTTTACTATTGTCTTACTATTATATTTACTTTTTAAATTCACAATTAATTGTCTCTGTTAAGAATTATATTTTAATATTTTTGATTTATATTTTTGATTTTTGATATTTAATTTTTGAGTTTAAAATTTTAATAATATTAAAATTTTGTGTATGCTCTACTTCATCGCCATTTTAACTATTTTAGTTTTAGTCCATGAATTTGGTCATTTTATTTTTAGTATTCTATTTAAAGTAAAAGTTGAAGAATTTGGAATTGGTTTTCCACCCGCTTTCTTTAAACGCAAAGGTAAATTAACCACTTACTCGCTCAATTTATTGCCACTGGGTGGTTTCGTAAAGTTATTTGGCGAAGATGGTTCTAACCAAAATGATCCAGCCAGTTTTTCCGCTAAGAAATTATGACAAAAAATAGTCATTTTATTAGCCGGAGTTTTTAATAATTTATTATTTGGCTACTTAATTCTATCCGTTTTATTATTAATCGGCTTACCATTAATTGGTAATTTCGATGAAATTTATGCTTATTTGGATAAAAATGCCGTAATCAAAAAAGAAGAAATTAGTATCAATTTTATTAGTAAAGATTCTCCCGCCTCTAAAGTTGGTTTAAAACTTAATGATAAAATTTTAGCTTATGGTACTTCGCCCGAAGATTTGAAAGGTGGTAATGCTTTAAATAATTTTGAATATTTTGTTCGCAACAATAAAGGTCGTGAAATTACATTACAAATTGAGCGTAGTGGCAAAGAAAGTGTTGTAACTGTCACACCACGCTCTGAATATGAAAGCGATGATGGTCCAATTGGTATTGGTTTGTCTCCAGCCATATACTACGCTTATCCGTTTGGTCACAATTTTATAGAAGCATTTAAAATGATAAACAAAACTTTTAAAATGTTTTTTGCCACCATTGGCAATGTTTTCACTTCCATATTTAATTTAGCTTCAAAAAATCACGATGTGGCTGGGCCTGTTGGTATTGCTGTTGTCACTGCTAATGTCGCTAAAATGGGTGTTTCTTATCTCATTGCTTTTATGGCTTCATTTTCAATCAACCTAGCCATTGTCAATATGTTACCAATTCCTGGGTTAGATGGTGGACGAATTTTAATGCTTCTAATTGAAAAAATATCTCGTCGCAAATTTAGTCCAAAATTTGAAAGTTATTCAATTGGTATCGGTTTAGCTTTTCTTATTGTCATAGTTATTTTTGTTACCATTAAAGATGTTTTATTTTATTTTGTTTATTAATTAATCTTTTAATCTTAAGATATGAATAAATTCTTTGAAAATCTGTTAAAAGCCAATACTTTATCTCAAGAAGTCGGTTTCGATTTAGGCACTGGTAAAATTTCTGTCTATCTTAAAAATAAAGGAATTGTTTTAAACGAACCATCTGTTGTGGCTGTTAATAACAAAACTGATCAAATCGTAGCCATTGGTCGCGAAGCTTCCGCCATGATTGGTAAAACTCCTCAACACATAACCGCCACTAAACCCTTAGTCAATGGTGTCATTTCTGATTTTGAAGTGGCGGAAAAAATGATAAACTATTTATTACAAAAAATAAAAGAGGGAAGCAAAGCTGGTAAATTTTGATTTGTTAAACGCGCCATTGTTGGTGTTCCATCCAATTGTACCGAAGTTGAAAAGAAAGCCGTTGAAGATGTTTTTCACAACGCTGGTGTAAAAGAAGTTTATTTAATTGAAAAATCTTTAGCCATTGCCATTGGTAGTGGTTTACTTTTGAAAGAACCAAAAGGGCATTTAATCGTTGATATTGGTGGCGGTATCACTGAAGTCGCAGTCATTTCGTTAGGCGGCGTAGTTGTTTCTCAAAATATTCGCATTGCTGGCGACAAACTCAATGAAGATATCATTCGTTATATTCGCGATAACTTTAAACTTGCCATTGGTGATCAAACCGCTGAAAAAATTAAAGTTACTATTGGCAGTGCTGTAGCCACTCATGCTTCCGGCGACGCTAGCTACTTAATAGTTCAAGGTCGTGATTTAACCAAAGGTTTACCCAAAGAAATAAAAATCACTGAGAAAGAAGTCCGCGAAGCCATCGCTGAATCTCTAGATACAATCGTTCAAACCATCAAAAATACAATCGAAACCGCACCTCCCGAATTAATTCCTGATATCATGAATCATGGCATCTTACTTACTGGTGGATCCAGCTTACTTCGAGGCATTGATAAACTAATCGAATCATCCACTGGTCTTGAAGTGAATGTCGCTGATGATCCAATCAATACGGTAGTCCGTGGTGAAGGCATTATTCTAGAAAATTTTGAAGGCATGAAATCCTATTTATTATCAACCATTACAAACAATTAATTTTAAAAGCTAATGATAAATTATCCCCTACATAACAATCGTTTTTCAAAATATAAATCATCGAATCATCGATCATTATTTTTGTCATTGTTATTGTGGGGTTTTTTAATTATATTTTTTAGCAGTGGTTTAAAATATATCACTACCGAAGTTTTAGCTATTGCTCAACCCGCTCAAGAAAGAACTGGTTACTTTGTTCAGTGGATTGGCGATCTATTCAATTTTGCCAACCTTCGCAATGAATATTATCGATTAAAAGAAAAAGAAAAGAACTTCAATCAAAATCTTGGTGCAGTTAGTGTTCTTAAAAACGAAAATGCCGATTTATACAAACTGCTTCATTCCGATACCAACAAATTTAACATTTTGCCCGCCAAAGTTTTAGTTGGCGACATCAATGGTTCCGATGGCATATTTATTATCAATCGAGGTTTAAATGACAATTTAAAAGTTGGCATGAATATTATCATTCCCGACAATATTTTAGTTGGCCGAGTTATCGAAGTTTTTAAAAATTACTCCAAAGTTGAATCTCTTCATAGTATCAACACCAATTTGAGCGTTCTTAATCTTGACAAAAATTTCCTAGCTCTACTTAAAAAAGACAGTAGTGGCTCACTCACTTTAAAATTTTATGCCGACGACAATCAATTTAACCTTCAAGATATTTTAGTAACTTCCAGTGAAAATCAAAATTATTTATCCGGCTTATTGGTCGGTAAAGTTAAATCCATCACCAACACACCACTAACGAGTCAAAAAAATGTTTTAGTTGAATTGTTCTTCGAACCCTCCAAATTACACAATGTTTTTGTTATTACCAATTACCCCTAAAATTTAAATTATTTCTTATGACCAAATCTGTTTACTCAACCATTATTTTTTTTATTTTGGCAATTCTTTTTACTATTTTAGTCATGCCCTATTTACCGATTTTTTTACGGCCAAATTTGATTTTGGCTTTTATCATTTTATGTTCATTTCATATTGGTTTTCAAAAAAGCATTTGGCATTGAATCATCGGTGGTATTTTACTGGACAATTTTACTTTATTTAAATTACCGGTCAATTCCATTATTTTTATCAGTTTATTTATCGTCATGATAATTTTTTCCAAAACCTTTGATTACACAACTCAAATGTCTAAAATGGTCACTTCCTATCTTTTAATATCTCTTTACTATATCTCTTGATTTTTCATTAACTGAATTGCTTTACAAAAAGTAAATTGGCTTTTATTTTTATATTTAATCGAAACTCTTTTAGCTTGGAGCTTAATGTTTAAATTAACATCTAAAACTGGTTACAATGAAAAAGCGTTACACATCATCTAATTTGTCTTTAGAAGAAATTTTAGTTGATAAGCATGCCAAAACTTATGAAGAAAATTTTGAACGCTTAGAACGACCCATCTCAGACAGTAACGTTTTAAAATTTTTCATTTTTTCATTATTATGTGTTCTAACCATTTTTGGACGCATTTTCTATTTAAATATAATCAAAGGCAACGAAAATTATTTAATTTCTGAAAAAAATCGCACTCGCTATATTCTCATCAAAGCCCCTCGCGGTATCATTTATGATCGTTATCACAACGCCATTGTTTCCAATAAAACTTCTTTAAGTTTAATTTTATTACCCAGAGATTTTTTTGATGTAACTACTCAAAATAAAGATTTATTAATTAAACAAATCAGTTCCATTTTTAATTTAGACATTGTGGAACTTCAATCAATTCTTAATAAAATTGATGAATTTTCCTACGAGCCAATCTTAATCAAAACTAACATTGATACCGACATGGCTCGCTTATTTGAATCTGATATCAAATCTACTGATCGATTGGGCTTCTATATCATTGAAGATTACACTCGCGCCTATAGCGACGCCCATGCCTTTACCCATGTCTTTGGCTATACTGGCCGTATGAGTGAAGATGATATCAAAACTTATCCTCAGTATCCAATTGCCGATTTAATTGGCAAATATGGTCTTGAATCAAAATATGAAAAATATTTGCATGGTTTGTCCGGCAAACAAATGATGGAAGTTGATGCTCGTTCAAAAATTAATCCCGAACTGGGTATCATTAATCCAAAACCCGGTAACCGCTTAGTAACTACCATTGATAAAGAACTTCAGCAGTTTTTATACGAAGCTTTACTTCGCACCGCCAATAAATTAGGGTTAAAAAAGGGAACTGCTTTAATGACTAATCCCAAAACTGGTGAAATTTTAGCCATGGTTAGTATACCGGCTATCAACGCCGAAGCTTTTTCCAGTGGTTCACCCAAAAATGTTATTCAAGAAACTTTAACCAATAAATTTAATCCATTTATCAATCGCGCTATCTCGGGACTCTATTCACCCGGTTCTACCATTAAACCGTTAGTGGCCTTGGCCGCTCTTATGGAAAAAACCATCAACCCTGAAGACAATATCAAAGACAGTGATGCTATTATTATACCTAATAAATACAATCCCGATAAACCATCAATTTTTAAAGATTGAAAAAATCATGGTCAAGTCAATATGCGCACGGCTATTGCTTATTCTTGTAATATTTATTTCTATGCTTTAGGCGGTGGCTATAAAGATATTCCCGGACTTGGTATTACTCGTTTGAAAAAATATTGACAACTATTCCATTTGGGCAGTAAGTTAGGAATTGATTTAGATAATGAAAAAGATGGCAACTTGCCCGATCCTGAATATAAAAAAGAAGTGAATCCTAACAATCCTTTATGATTGTTAGGTGATACTTATAATGTTTCTATTGGTCAAGGTGATTTGCTTTTAACTCCACTTCAAATTTCGGCTTACATTAATTCCATTTCCAACAATGGAAAAATCATGAAACCTTATGTAGTTTCCGAAATTTTAGACGATGATAACAAAGTCATATTTAAACAAAATCCCACAGTTGTCAAAAATGTTAACATCCCTCAAAAATATTTAGATATTGTTTTAGACGGTATGCGAAAAGTTGTCACTTTAGGATCTGGCCAACTCATGAAAACCATTCCTTTTGAAGTAGCTGGAAAAACTGGTTCCGCTCAAATTCAAGGCAATACCAAAACCAATGCCATTTTTGCTGGCTTTGCTCCCTATAAAGATCCTGAAGTTTCAATTTTAGTTTTATTAGAAGAACCACCCGAAGGTTCAGTTGTTACTATTCCTCTAGTTGATGAAGTTCTACGCTTTTATTACAACAATCGTTTCGTTAACAAACCCGAAGTCCAAGATTTTAATAACGATACGGAGACAACTACCACTACAAGTAAAAATTCAAGTTCAATGTTCAATGTTCAAGAAGAAAATACACAAACAAGTGGTCAAGATTCAAATTCCAACTCCCCCGACAATTAATTTAACATTCAGTATTTCGTATTAATTTTTGATTTTTGACATTTGACCTTTGATTTTTTATTGGTTGGTGTGGGGGCTAGCAATGATCAATCAGAAAATACAATTTCGACCACCACTACCACCACAATTCCTTAATTTTTATTTGTATTTTATATTCTTTTACGCTATTATTTAATTAATAAAAATATTAATTTACAATATGGATATCAATTTTACTAAGAACAATATTTTATCTTGATTAAAGCCATTGAAGCCGGTAATTTTGTATATGGGATTATCGGTGACGAAATGCGTAAAAAATATAAAAAACAAAGTATTGATATAGAAGATTTGATATCATATCTTTTAAAATTTGCTGATGATTTTGGTTTCAAAAATATAACAGACAATATTGAAGGAAAGTTATATTTAAAAGATGAGTTTTCCGATAAAATATGAGAGGATGTGAATGAATATAATAATTCTACTTTTTGAGATGAATTAATAACACGTTTAGGTAAACGTGACTTTTTTAATACCATAAAAAATGAAGAACGAGAATATATCGATAAAAATAATTGATTACCAGAAAGAATTGAAGAATGCTACGACAAATGAAGAAAAGAATTTGAGAAACATGATTTAGATAATCTTAAAAATCATAGCTAAATTATTATAGCAAATGATCAGATTTTTATTAAATATTGCTATTATAACACTGTATAGCACTATTTTCCATAAAAATCATGGAATTCAATGCATTTAATGTCAATTTTGTTTTTGACATAATGTATACGTGTAAATTTGACTTTTTATATAAATATTGATAATATTACAGTGTATAGCAATATAAGACATAAAAGTATTGTCATACAGCGTAAAAAATGCAATAAAAACATAATATGGATCAAGACCTAATAAATATAATAAAAAGGCAAAAAATACAAAAAGAATCATTTTTAAAATCTAAATTTATATCACGAGATCAATTAAAGGAAAAAGAAGAGTTATTAAAGCTTGGTTTAATTAAAATTATTATTGGGCCTCGTAGAGCTGGCAAATCAGTATTTTTATTACTTTTATTACAAGGAATTGATTTTATGTATGCTAATTTTGATGATGATGATTTAGTAAAAAATATTGATAATAAAAATGATTTTACTGATGCTTTAGAACAAGTATATGGTAAAGTTAATACTATTTTATTTGATGAAATACAAAATTTACCTAATTGAGATTTGTATTTGAATAAATTACAACGAGAAGGTTATAATGTTTTTATAACTGGATCTAATTCTAATTTATTAAGTACTGAATTTGCTAGTTCTTTAACTGGTAGATATAGAACTTTAGAAATATTACCTTTTAGTTTTTTAGAATACATGAAAGCTATTAATGGAACTGGTAATTTTGATTATTTTTTAAAACATGGAAGTTTTCCAGAACTTATTATTAAAAATTTAGATTTAATGCCATATATAGATGATTTAATTTCAGCAATATTATACAAAGATGTAACTAGAAGGTTTTTAATTAAAGATCCTGAAAAAATTAATTTAATGATAATTTATTTAATTTCTAATTGTTGTAATATACTTAATTATGTAAATTTGGGTAAAGCTTGTGACATGTCAAGCTTTAGAACTATGAAAAGATATTTAGGCTATATTCAAAATTGTTATTTATTCTACTTTTTATCTGGATTTAGTTTTAAAACTTCTAACTATTTAAAATCTTCTAAAAAAATATATGTTGTTGATAATGGAATTTTATCATATAAAAATTTATTTAATTCTTCTAATAATGGTTTATTTTTTGAAAATTTAGTATTTACTGAATTAATAAAAAGAGGATATAATCCTAATTCTTATTTATTTTATTACAAAACTAAAAATAATTATGAAATTGATTTTGTTATAAAAGATATTTATAAAGTTGGACAATTAATACAAGTTTGTTTTGATATTTCTAGTAAAAAAACTGAAGAAAGAGAAATAAAAGCTTTAATTCAAGCTAGTGATGAATTAAAATGTGATAATTTATTAATTATTACTGTTGATACTGATAAAATTGAGAAAGTAGGAGATAAAACTATAAAATTCATTTCTTTTACTGAATGGGCAAAGTCTTTTGACAAAAATACTAAATTATAAAATATGAGAAAAGGTTTAGCTAGTGATGTATTTAGTTATTTTAGTGATAATAAAATATATCAATATGATATAGAAAGAGCTCTTGTAAAATTTTGTAAAAAAGATATTTTATTTGTAAAACATTGTTATTGTGATTTAAGCGATAAAGAAATAGAAATTTTTGTTGATTGATTTTTGTTTTATTATAAATTAAAAGATAATAAACAAAAACCTTTAAAATTTTATTATTTAACAAAATATTTATCTTTTAATGAGGAAGATAAAGAAAATTATAAAAATTTGCTAAAAAGCGTTTATTCGCTTTGAAAAATTTGCAAAATAGATTTAGACAAAGGTATGGATCTTGAAAATATGTATAACAAAAAGCACATTTATGTAAAAGAAAAAATAGGAACTCATGATATAGATATAGGTGATATTATTGTTAATAGAGTTAGTAAGATAGACGATCATTACGAATTGTTGGGTAATACTAATTGATATTGATTAAAAACTGAATATGATCATCCTGTATTACGTGAATTATTAAAATATAAAAAAGCAAATCCAAAATTAGTTAGAGATTTAATGGAACAATTTTTTGAAACAATCGAAAAATTAAAAAATGGTGGCCGAGAAAAAATTAATAAGAAATTAATTAATGGCGATGAATGTATTTGTGAAATGTGTCATAAACAAGGAAAAATAGGGGGGTTACAATTTGATTTAATAACTAATGAGCCGTTATTGTATTGCAAAAACTGTGCATCAAAATTTGTAAACTATAATAATTAAATATGGCAAAAATATACGGTGGAAAAAGTAAATATTTAGTTAAAAAAGATTTGAAATTCAATATTTTTGGTAATCTATTTATTCCAATATTGATTATTTCATTTTGTTATATTATGATACGAGCAATGTTGGGTTTTATAACTTTGAATGGTGCTTCTTATACAACAGTAGTTTTGCTTTTTATTTTGATCTTAGTTATTAAAATATTTGAGAATACAACAGGTAAAGATATGTTGAGAATACGGAAGTTTTGTAATATCAAATCAGATAAATATCATCGAGGTTGAAAAGGAGAAGAAGTAATTTTTAAAATTTTAGAAACTTTATCTGGCGATTATACTGTTTTTTGTGATGTTAATTTATATAATCATGGCAATATTGATTTTATAGTATTAGGCCCTTGTGGGTTATTAGCAATTGAAGTTAAAAGTTATAAAGGAAGAATTACTTTTGAAAATAATGAATTATTAAGAAATGGATATACAATTAAAGAAAAAAATATTTTAAAACAAACTATTAATGAAGCTTTGGATTTAAGGCAATATTTAAAAGAAAAAATACAAAAGGAATTCTTTGTAAATCCAGTTTTAGTCTTTTCTGATAAATATGCTAGTGTCAAATTTGGTTTAAATCCTATAAATAGTGTATACGTAGTCCAAAAGGAATATTTGATAAAACTAATAGAATCATTTCCCGTTGCTGTTAGTAGAGAGGACGCTGGGAAGATCGAAGAAGAAATGGCTTTATTGTATGATAGGTAGAAATAGTTGTTTTAAATTAATAAATATGATAAATTACCGTTAATAATTTAAAATGAAAATATGGTTAATAAAGTTTCTAAGATTATAGATAATAATAGAAAAAGTCTTCTGGATTCTTTAGTAGAAACTAGTAAAAGTTTTGATGAAATTTCGATAGCGACAGGTTATTGAGATTTAGAAGCTACTTCATTGCTTTTACCTTATTTAAAAGATTATAAGAAAATACGTTTAGTTATAGGACAAGAACCTTCTATACCTAGATATGATCTAAACAATATTGAACCAGATTTTCCTGATAAAGATATTTTTGATGATTTGCAGAGGTTAAAAACAGATAGTAATTTAAATGGAACTGTAAAAGAATTAAAAAAATTAGTGGATCAAAATATCTTAGAAGTTAAAGTATTTAAAAAAACATTTCTACATGCTAAGTGTTATATTTTTGGAAATTTTAATTCTAAAGAAGCAGTGGGATTTATTGGTTCTTCTAATTTTACTAAGAATGGATTACAGATTAATAGAGAGTTAAATACGGGAGAAGATGATTCTAGGATAGTTCAATTTAAACCAAATAATAATCAAGAACATGGTCACTTATCTTGGTTTGAAGAAATTTGGAACGATGACGGATGTATTGAATGAACAGGACGATTTATTGAATTAATAGATACTTCAATACATGGAGATAAATTATTTACTCCTTATGAGATGTATATTCATACTCTCTATCAAATTTACAAAGATGATTTATTTTTAGATGTTAATTTGGATAAAGAATCAGAATCTATATTACATGCGTTTCAAAATAGAAATGCTAGGTTATTGATACAAAAATTAAAAAAAACAGGTGTAGCAATGCTAGCAGATTCTGTTGGCTTGGGTAAAACTATAACTGCTGGAGCCGTTATTAATCATTATTTAAATACAAATAAAAAGATTAGAATAGAAGTAATAGTGCCAGGATCATTGATTGATCAGTGACCAACTGAATTAGGAAAGCATTTCGGGATTAATAATTTGATTATTACAAGTTTTCATAATAAAGATGCAATAGAAAAAAGAAAAGAATTGGATAAACATGTTGGAGAGGTAGATCTTTTTGTAATTGATGAGGCTCATAATTTGCGAAAAGAAAGTGGTTCTCGTTATGAACAAATGATGCTTTGAATACAAGATAATCCCAATGCACATGTTTTGTTATTAACAGCTACCCCTATTAATAATAGCCTAGTTGATTTTGCTGCTCAAATTAATATAGCAAGTGGAGGTACTGAAAATTTATTTAAAGTGCAAATCCCTGAAATGGAATCTATGCAACAAGCAGAAGCGAAAGATTACTATGATGCAATTGTAGATTTAAATTCTTCAATTAAGAAAGATTTGAAAGCGGGTAAAGAAATAAATAAGAAAAAAATTCGTACAATTATGCGTCCAATTTTAGAACATTTTATGGTAAGATCCACCAGAAAGGGTGTAGAAAAAGAATTCCAAGGTATAACAGATAAAGATAATAATCTTATTAAGTTTCCAGAAGCTAAAACCGATTTATTAAAATATCAATTTATTGATGAGGATAATGTTTTAAAAAATATTGCAAATAATACAACACTACCAATACTGGAAATGTTAAATAAAGATCCAGAGAAAATTATAGATTTTAGACAATTAAATAGACATCCTTTAGATATGTTAAATGAATTTCCTAAAAAAGATCAAAATTATTTTAATTCTACTTTAAGTAATATATTTTTATTATCTTTATATTTAGGATTACCAATATATAGATCTACGTTGTATAAACATGAATTCTTTAATAAAGATGTCGAAGATATTGATAAAATTTTAAAATCTAAAAAGAATAAAGATCTCATATTCACCGTGAAACAACAAATGGTAGTGCATAATATGATGAGGACTATATTTTTAAAAAGAACAGAGTCATCTATTTATTCGTTGAAAAAATCTTTAGAAAATTACGAAGAAAGAATTAAAAATTTTCTAGAAATATTAAATAATGAACATCTAATTATACGTGTTTCCAATATTGAGACATATTTAGATTTAATAGAAAGAGAGGAAAACTTAACCAATAAAGAGAAAAATGAATTAGAAGAATTAAAAGAAGTTGCCGATGAAAATATTTATAATTTAGAAGCATTAAAAAATGATATTGAAAAAGATAAGAAAATTATTTCTATTATGAAACAAGCTTTGGATAAATTGATAGAAAAAGATGATAAACTAGAGTGTTTTAAAAAATTTTTAGACGATCAATATAGTAATAATAAAAAAGTTTTAATTTTTTCATATTTTTCTGATACAATAAATTATTTATCTAAAAAATTACCAACAATTTGTACATATTTGAATAATAAAAATAGTGCATTTGTTAGTTCAGAAAACAAAAACAAAGCTCAAGAATATGCAAAAAGGTTTTCACCAATATCAAAAGAATATTACGATCAAATAGATGAAGATAATACAGAAATTCAATTTTTATTTTCGACCGATGTTATATCTGAAGGTCAAAATTTACAAGATGCTTCCGTAATTCTTAATTATGATTTACATTGAAATCCTGTTCGCATGATTCAAAGAAATGGCCGCATTAATAGATTGGGTTCAAAGCATAAAGAAGTTTTTGTTTACAATATGACTCCAGCTCAGGAAATCGAAGAATATTTAAAATTAAAGAAAAGATTAGAATTTAAAATCGAAGTTATTAAGGCTTCAATTGGTAGCGATCAATCAATATTAGGTGAAGAAATTCAAAATATTGAATTTATTGGGGGCGATAGAGATGATGCCGATTTAGCTAAAAAAATATATTCTGATGATCAAACAAAAGTAATAGAAACAATTGAAGAAGAAACTGATATATTTTCTGATGATAATTTTTTATCTGATTTAAAAAATTTTGAAGACGACAAAAATTTAACACGAGAATATAAAGATAGAATATATAAAAATATTTCAAAAGGTAAATGGGGTATCATTGCAAATACCGAAAATAGTAAAGAATTGCCTCAAAATAATGATTTGTTAGTTTTTTCGCAAATCAATTTACAACAAGGAAAAGAAATACAAACAATGCCTTTATTTTTAGCTCTTGATAAAAACGGGGAAAGTATTTGTTTCGTAGAACAATTACATGCTTTGAAAATTTTATCATGTAATAAAGAAGATATTAGTTCTAACAATAGTATTAATAATTTTAATCGTCAAGCTATTGAAAATACTGTAAATTCAAGGATTTTACAAATAGCTGATAGAATGATAACTGATACTGAAAAAGTCGTTTATAAATATCAAGAAAAATTTCTTACTTGATTAGATGAAAAAGGATATGTTCAAGATCAAAAAAATATTAGAAAAGCAATTGAAAAAGGCAAGAATCGTTTCTTGCGAAATAATTTAAAAAGATTAATTATGAAAGCTAATAGAGATATTAATAGTAATAAAATTCCAGAAAATAAATTATTAAATAATATTTTTGAAATATCTCAAAAAATATTAAATAGTCTTACAGATGAAAATATAATAATAAAAGATGATTATATAATTGAAAATTATTATGGTAAACTATAAAAAAATAAAATTAGATTTTGAATCTAGTAAAAAAATAGAAGATTTAAATACACTTGTTATTGATCTTTTTAATAATCCAAATTTTGATAAAGGTCAAGAATGTATTTTATATTTAGCAAAATGTTTAGGTATTGAACCAGTGAATTCTAATAATAAGTTTGCGTTTATTTTGAATAGTAAATTTAAAAAAAATGCAGGATGGTTTAATAATCATGTAATAATAAAAGATAGCAAAGCAGGAGAGTATATTAAACATGATAATAGATATCCAATAGATATTAATGTTTTTTGATTAAATAAATTAACAAATTCTCGCATAAAAGGTGCGGTTCATTTTTCAGCTAACTATGAAGACAGTAAATTAACAAGAGAAGAACTGGATAAGCATATAGGAATAGATACTTTTTTACACCCTGATTTAAAAGGAATTACGATTGCATTATCGAATAATAGTTATGTTAGAGTGCTTGAATTAAGGGGATATCTGAATGCCACTCAAAAACAAATTTTAAGTAATTGAATTATTCTGGGTAATAATTTGAAAGATAATAGTAAAAATATCAATAATCGCCAATATATTCATGAATCTTTATGAGAATCGTTTGAGCTTAAAGCTGTTAATAATGATTTTTATAATATGATATCAAGTGCGTTTATTGAATTATCTAGTTATCTAAATAAAAATAAATTTTTTGATGAAATAAAAGCAAAAAATTTTTCTAATAGACTTATCGGTAGGATTTTATTTATTTGATTTTTAAGAAAAAAGGATTTTATTTTTACTGATAAAATAGACTATTTTGATATAGAAAATTTGAATGATAAAGATTATTATTACCAGAAATTAACAAAATTATTTTTTAATGTATTAAATACACCATGAGATAATAGGGATAAATTGGAAGATGATTTAAAAACACCTTATTTAAACGGAGGACTATTTAAAAAAAATATTGAAGATATAGAAAATTTAGATTTTCCAAATAAATTTTTTTATAGATTATATCAAGGACTAAATGAATATAATTTTACTGTTGATGAATCAAGCGTCGATTTTCAACAGGTAGCCATTGATCCAGAAATGTTAGGAAAAGTATTTGAAAATTTATTAGCCAGTATGACAGATGAAAATGGAAAACAAGCTCGTAAAGCTAAGGGTGCTTTTTATACTCCTCGTGAAATAGTTAGTTATATGTGTAGAGAAAGTATAAGAGAATATCTATTTACTAAGATATCTGATGAAGAAAATCAAAAATTAATAAATGAATTAATAGATACCCCAGATCATATTTGAGAAATTGATAAATCCAATAGTATTAGAGATATTTCAAAAAGATTTGAAGATCTGTATTCTACTATCTCCATTGCTTTAAAAGAAATTAAAATTTTAGATCCAGCATGTGGTTCTGGTGCCTACCCAATAACTATGCTATATGAGTTATTGAGATTACATTTAAGGTTAGACCGAAGATTGGATGAATATAAAACTAAATTTGAAATTTTTAAAAATAATATTTATGGTGTGGACATAGATCCTATTGCTATTGAAATTTCTAAATTAAGATCATTTTTATCTTTAATTGTTGATCAAGAATATAATGATAAAAAAATAAATGGAGGCATAGATCCGTTACCCAATTTAGAGTTTAAATTTGTATGTGCTAATACATTAATTTCCCCATCTTTAATAAATTCTCTTTTCGATGATAGTTTGATATTTTTTAATAAATTGAATAAGATTAAAGAACAATATTTTAAAGCAAATTTGTCACAACGTTTGAACCTTGAGCAAGAATGGAAAAATGCAACTATTATTCATCCAACAGATGGTGAAAAAATAATTACTCTTAAAAGTTATAAACCTTTTGATTCTAATAATTCCGCTCAATTCTATTATCCAATATTAATGCATGATGTAGAAGATAATTTTGATATTGTAATTGGTAATCCACCATATATACAATTACAAAAAAATAATGGGCAATTAGCTAATTTATATCAAAATAGTGGTTTTAAAACTTTTGAACGAAGTGGTGATATCTATTGTTTATTTTATGAAAAGGGTATTAATTTATTGAAAAAAGAAGGAATTCTTGCCTATATCACTAGTAATAAATGAATGCGATCGAAATATGGGAAAAATTTAAGAGAATATTTTTGCAAATTTGATCTATTGCAATTAATTGATTTAGGAGCTAATATATTTGAATATGCTACAGTAGATACTAATATATTAATACTTAAAAATACTGAAAATAAAAATAAAAAATTAAATGCTATAAAATTAGAAAGAAAAAATAAAGAAATAAATTTAAATGATATTTTTCAAAATAATAATAAATATATTAAATTAAGTAATGGAGCTTGATTTATTGGAACAAAAATTGAGCATGATTTAAAAGAAAAGATAGAAAAAAATGGAAAGCCCCTTAAAGATTGAGATGTAAAAATATATAGGGGTATTTTGACTGGACTAAATGAAGCTTTTATTATTAACGAGGCCAAAAGAAAAGAATTAATAGAAAAAGATCCAAAATCTGAAGAAATTATAAAACCGATATTAAGGGGAAAAGATATAAAAAGATATGGATATGATTGAAAGGGTTTATATCTCTTACAAACTCAGTTTGATTTAAATATTCCCAAATTATATCCAGCAATATTTGAACATTTATCTAAATATAAAAATGAATTAATAATACGAGATGACCAAGGAAAAAATTGGTGAAATTTAAGAGCTTGTTCTTATTATGATGAGTTTGAAAAAGAAAAAATTATTAATAAAAATATAGGAAAGAACTTAGCTTTTACAGTTGATACTGATAATTATTTAATAGAAGCATCGTGTTTTTCAATTTCTATTACAAGGCCTAAATATATTTGTGGAGTAATAAATTCAAAAATTATAAAATATTATATTCTAAATTTTTCAGATAGAACAGGGACAGGAGATATTGCTATTAAAGGAATGTTTATAGAGAAATTTCCAATACTTGTTGCTAATTCAAATACAAAGAACGTGATAGAAAAGATAGAAAAACTAGTTAGTCAAATTTTAGTTTTCAAAAAACAAAATAAAAACACTGATACCAAAGATCTTGAAAACCAAATTGATCAACTGGTTTATAAATTATATGATTTAACTGATGAAGAAATTAAAATTATAGAAAATTTTAAATAGAAATGTTTTTAAGCTTAATTTATGTATAAAAAGAAACTTACAACTGGATAAAAGAGGTAAGTTTCTAAGAGTATCATGTTGTTACTAAAACTATATAGTACTAACAACATCCATCGATCAAGCAATTTTTTTTATTCAATTAGCTGAGTCAATAGCCGATTGTTTTAAGAGATAAGCTTCACTAGAAGCTACTTTCTCTCCATTAGTTGCCTGAAGATATCATCTGTAATAGCCGGCGATATCTTTATAAATAACAAATCTTGACCTCATCATCATGATTATTTTATGTTTTGTTAAATTTATTAATGTCGATCTAAAATAGAGCCGACCCAAGCTATTTATAGATAGTAATTTAGCATAGTTTTTAGCTATTGTCAACAAAATCAAATTGTCAAATTTATTTCTTTTATTGTTGACAAATCCAATATATTTTGTTAGACTGATCTAAATAGAAATAAATATTTAAATATGCATATAATACAAGAAAAAATCCTTAATATGATTAAAGAAAACCCTATCAAAAAAGGTGATTTTAGAAGAATCGGCTCTTTAATTGGAGAATCACACCCTTTTAAAATATCTTATCATATCAACAGGCTTATTAAAAATAATTTTATTTATACCAATAAAGATGGACTTTTATGTGCTACAATTTTAGGCCAAGATAATAACAGGTTGTTTTCTATTCCGGTATTAGGCGAGGCTTCATGCGGCATCCCTAATATATTTGCGGAAATCAATTTTGCTGGATATATTCAGGTTTCGAAAAAATTATTAGAAGATATAGATGATATTAAAAATATAGTGGCGGTAAAAGCTTTTGGCAATTCTATGAATAAAGCAATCATTGGCGGTAAAAATGTTGAAGAGGGAGATTATGTTTTAGTCGATCTTAGTAAAACAAAGGGTTCACAAAAATATGTTTTAGCTGTTCATAATGGTTGTGCTGTAATTAAAAGATTGTATAAAAACGAAAAGGAGCATATTTATTCTTTAGTATCTGAGTCAACGGAAAAACATCCACCAATTTTTATAAATCCAGACGAGGCGGATG
Organism: Patescibacteria group bacterium; assembly: GCA_022709715.1. GTDB lineage: Bacteria > Patescibacteriota > Minisyncoccia > UBA6257 > JAKLIH01 > JAKLIH01. The sequence goes on from JAKLIH010000003.1 coordinate 34,389, forward strand.
ATACTTTTGTTAATGGATATGTTTTAGATGTAATTAAGAAACCGAAAGATAGTGAATGTGAAAATATAATTGAACCGATTGAAGAAGATTAAAAGTCGAAAAAGTTAAGAAAAAATTAAAATAATTATTATGTTACTTAAAGAAAGAAGAACCTTTCAAGTGGTTAATGATATAAGAGAGGCAATACTTAGTTCAACTTTAGATATTGGGGTTAGAGTAAATCATGATAATCAGATATTCCTAAATATTAAAAATAAATATTCAGAAGAAGAGGTTAATTATGCTTTTAGATGACTTGAGGGAGTCGGTTATTTTGGCTATTTTAACGGTCAAAATACTTTTGAAGGGTACACCTTGACAACCAAAGGTTTTAATGAATGATTATTCCCTTATGGAAAAGTAAAACAAAAAAATATTTTTATTTCTTATTCTACAAAAAATGATATTTTAGCTGGTAAGGTGCAAAAGAAATTAGAGGAATTTGGTTTTACTGTATTTTTGGCTCATAACGATATAGAAATTGGTAATAAATGATTGGATAAAATAATAAGTGAATTATCGAGCTCAAATATTTTTATTGGTTTAGTAACAAAAGATTTTATAAATAGCTATTATTGCCAACAAGAATTAGGGTTTGCATTAGCATCAAATAAAAAAATATTTAATTTTTATATTAATTTAAGTAAAAAAATTAATAAAGAGCTAGGATTTTGTTCTATATATCAAATAGAGAAAATTACTTGTGATACCGAAGATAAAATAGTAGAAGAAATATTAAAATATTGTCAAAAGCAATTAATTATCTAAAAATGAGAAAATTAAATTTTGATGAAAAATGAGAAAGATATAATAAATAATTAGAAAGTCGAATTAAAGAAAATTTAAAAAAGCTTGGGTTTAAGATAAAGTCATGTCTTCATTAAATCAAATATACAACAAATTAGGCTTATTACCTAAAATAGAAGAAGAAAAGGAGAAATTTTGCAATAGAGTTATTCAATTAATGAAAAACCTGGATTCTCAAGATACTAATAAAAATTTTCTTAAACGTTTTTTAGTAATTTCTGGTATAAAAAATCATAGCTCATTAGAATATTGTTTTGATGAGGGCACTTTTGAAAATTATATTTTATATTTAAATTATATTTTATATATGATATCTCAAAATGAAGAACTACCTTCTAATAAACAATTTAATCCAGGAATTATTAATCTATGTAAAAAAGGCATTGAGACAATCTTTAAATTAACATTATTGAATTTAGGATATCTATATAAAGGCAATTATATAATTAAATCTGGTGCGAAGGAATTAGATGAAAAATTAATTATTGATAATCTAGACTGGCTAATTGATTTCCCTAATGTTAGAAAAAATTTTAAAAAAGCAGTAGAGTTTAATGAAAGTAAAAACTATGAAGATTGTTTAACAAACGCATATAGCGCGCTTGAAAATATAGTAAAAATAGTATTAGATAATAAAAAAATATTACACAACAATAAACAAATAAATGCATTCCTCAAAAAAATTAATTTAGGACAATGAAACAATATAATAAAAAATTTTTGCGATATTGCAAATAATTTTTCTTCAAGGCATGGAAACGAAAAAGAAAAAACTAATACAAAAATAAAATTAACGCCAGAGTTAGCAGAATTTTATTTATATATGACAGGTAGTTTTATTAGATTAATTACACAAACTATTAAAGAAAACGAAAAAAATTAGTTACCCATGTAGGCGAAAATGCTCAAATACTTATGTTTCAGAATAAAAACAATATTTTATGTATACAAATGTTAATAACTCTATGCGGAGAAGAAACTGGCAAATTAACTGATAAGTGTGTTAATTCTATTTATGGGAATTTGCTGTTCCAAAAATTAAAAAATAAAAATATTAAGAAAATTATTAAAAAATAACTTATGCCTAAAAATCTAACATACAAAAAAATTGATAAAAACTTACCAGATCCCAAATATCAAACAAAAGGTTCTGTTGGTTTTGATTTATATTCAAGAATTGATATTACAATAAAACCACATCAAATTGAATTAGTTCCCACTAATTTAATTGTAAAAATACCAAAAGATTATTTTCTAATGATAACTTCCAGATCATCAACTCCAATTAAAAAACATCTTTTTGTAGCCAATGGTATTGGTGTCATTGATCAAGATTATCATGGCGATCAAGATGAAATAAAAGTAGAATTTTATAATTTTAGTAATAAATCAGTTAAAATCGAAAAAGGGGAAAGAATAGCCCAAGCATTATTAGTTAAAATTAGTACTCCAAAATTAAAATTACAAAATTTTAATAAAAAAATTTCAAGAGGAGGATTTGGAAGTACTAATTAAAAATTTTAAAATTTAATCTATGTCAATTATAAAGAAAAAATGTTGACCAGAATGATTTGATAAATTTTGTTCTGGTGAAAGAACATTTGAATTGCGTTTAGCTGATTTTGATTTAAAAGACAATGATATTTTATCATTTGAGGAATATAATCCAAAAACAAAGAAATATACAGGTCGTGTTGCAAATTTTAAATGTTCAAAAGTAGAACATTCTGCACAAAATCCATTACAATTCTATAATATTAAAGATGTTGAAAAATATGGATTTTGAATAATAAAATTAGATAAACAAAATTAAATATTTAATTAACACCAAATACTCTGTTCAGTCTAAAATATTATAACAAACACATACAAAATATTGACATTTTTCAAAATCTATACTAAAATATATTTGAAAACTTATTAAGAGTGTAGGGAGGGAACTAGCCCGTTGATCTACCGACAACCTGCTTAATCAAAAAAGTAAGGTGCCAAATCTAGTCCCATACGGGAAAGATAAGGTCGACAAATATTTCAAATATTAAAACCACTTTCCCAAAAAGTGGTTTTTAAAATTAATAAAATTTTTAAACTTTAAAATATGAAAACAGCCGAATTTGTTTCTCTAATGCATCCAGATAAAATCTGTGATCGCATTTCCGCCAGTATATTAGATGAATGTTTAAAACAAGATATTAATTCCAGAGTAGCAGTAGAAACTTTAGGTGGACATAAAAAGATTATTGTTATGGGTGAAATTACCACTAATGCTAATATAGATCTAAAAAGTATAATTTCAAAAGAAATAAATAATAAATCTTTTGAAATCATCACTAATATTAATCATCAATCAAACGAAATAAAACAAGGTGTTGATTTGGGTGGAGCTGGTGATCAAGGTATTATGATTGGTTATGCTTGCAAAGATACAAAAAATTTCATGCCTCTTGAATATGAACTATCAAGAGATTTATGTAAATGAATCTATAATGTATATCCTTATGACGGAAAAGTTCAAATTACTGTTGATGAGCAAAAAGTTAAAACTATTTTAGTTAGTTGAAGTAAAGTTTCTAAAAATGATTTAGAAAAAAGAATCAATGATTGATTTGTACAAAAATCTCAATCAAATGAAAAAATTAAAATAACAGAAGATTACAATCTTTTGATTAATCCTATTGGTGATTGAAATCTTAATGGTTTTGATGCTGATACTGGTTTAACTGGTAGGAAAATTGTCATTGATTCTTATGGGCCAAGAGTTTCTGTTGGTGGCGGTGCTTTTAGTGGTAAAGACCCAACTAAAGTTGATTTATCAGGTGCTTTAATGGCTAGAAAATTGGCTGTGGATCTATTAAAGTCCATAGATAGTTTTTATTCAGTTACTATTAGGGTTGCTTATGGTATTGGTATTGAAAAACCAATTATGCTTGAAGCCGATGTAGAATTTATTAAATATCCAACAGAAAATCAAAAAACCAATTTTAATATTTTAAGAGGTCAAATGAGACACGCTGAAGATCCAAAAGCAATAATTGAAATGTTTTATCCCAATAATATTATTAAAATATTAGATCTTAAAAAGCCACAATACAAAGAACTTTCAAAATGAGGACATTTTGGTAATAATAACCTATGAGACAAATAGTTGACTTTTTATACATTTTAATGTAGAATTAGTATATAAAATATACTAAAACTGAATTAAATGGGAAAAGAAATAAAAAACATAATAAATACAATAGTTTGTTTTACTAAAAAGAATTTAGAAACATATTTTAAGGGTAAAACCAATACATTTAATGCTCAAATAAAATATGCTCTTAAAAATGGCAACATTTTAAAGTTAAAAAATGGATTATATATATCTAAGGAATTTTATGATAAAGAATCAAATAAAACAGGACTATCTGAATACATTGCTTATCAACTTAAAAATCCATCATATTTAAGTTTAGAATATGTAATGCAAAAATATAATTTATTAACTGAAGGAATATATATTTTTACTTCAATTACAAGAAAAACTAAAAATATATATAAAAATTTATTAGGTACTTTTAAATATTCTAATATTAAAGATGAATTGTATTTTGGTTTTGAAAAAAGACAATTTGGAAAAAATATTTATTATGAAGCCAATAAAAGCAAAGCTGTATTTGATTATTTATATCTTAAAAGAAACATAGGGTCAAAACTAAAGGAAGAAATTTTAGAAGGATTAAGAATTAATTGAATTAATTTTTCAATCAAAGATTTTGCATTATTTGATCAATATTGCCAAATATCAAAATCAAAAAAAATGATCCGCATTGCTAATATTTTAAAAAACAATATATATAAATTATAAAATATGCTTTTAAAAGAATTAAACGATATAATTATAGAACAAACAAAAAAAGGAGTTCAGAAACCAATTATTTTAAATCTTCTTAAAGAACATCTTCAATATTATTTTTTGAATTTTATCTATAATTCAAATTATGGTAAAAATTTAATTTTTATTGGAGGTAGTGCTTTACGTATTTGTTATGGTCTAAATAGATTATCAGAGGATATTGATATGGATATAGAACTAAATACTACAATTAATAAACAACAACTCGCCGAAGATATTGTAAAATATTTTAAACAAACATATTTATTTGATAATTTAGAATATACTATATCAGGTAAAGACGAGAAAATTTATTTTAAATTTCCAATATTAAAAGAATTAAATATATCGGATAATAGCGAATCCGATAAATTATATGTAAAACTAGAGATTTCTGATATTATATCTAAAAGCTATAAAGTTGCATTAACTCCGATATCAAAATTAGGTTTTAACTTTATTGTTAAAAACTATGATTTAGAAACTCTAATGGCATCTAAAATCAATGCTATTTTTACGCGAAAATATATAAAAGGAAATGATGAAAATTATAATTTCAAAGGCAGAGATTATTTTGATTTACTTTGATATTTACAAAAAGGAATTAAACCCAATATGGATTTTATTAAAGATACTTTAAAAATTGATAATTTAGAAGAATTATATAAAAAACTTTATGATTTAATTCAGAATTTAAATATCAAATACTTAGAAGAAGATTTATTACCTTTATTTGAAGATGGTGTTTTTATACAAAATTATTGTGAAAATTATAAACAAATGATTAAACAATTTTTATTATGAAAATAATTAAAACTCAAGCTAAGGAAATATATACTAAAACAAAATTACCAGGATGTGATTATGTTTTAAATCAATACGTATCATGCCAACATGCATGTACATATTGTTATGCTAAATTTATTTGTAAATGAAAGAAATATGGTAAATTTGGTACTTGGGTTGAAGCTAAAATAAATGCTCCAGAATTAGTAAAAGCCAAAATAATAAAAGGAGATATATTTATGAGTTCAATGTCTGATCCCTATCAACCAGTAGAAAAAGAATTAGAATTAACTAAAAAGATTTTAGAAAATCTAAATAAGGATGCCCGTTTATCAATTTTAACTAAATCGGATTTAGTTTTAAGAGATATTAATCTTTTAAAACAATTTAAAAATTTAGAAGTTGGTTTTACCATCAATGATTTTGAAGGAAAAACAAAAGATTTAATGGAACCATTTGCTCCAAATTATAAATTGAGATTAGAGGCCCTGAAAAAATTATCAAAAATTGGTATTAAAACTTATGTTTTTGTAAGCCCAATAATTCCTGGTTTAATTAATTTGAAAAAAATAATTGATTCCACAAAAAACTATACAGATCATTATTGATTTGAATTTATGAATTTAAGAGGCGCTGGCCCTGAATTTGTAAAAATGATGGAAAAAGAATATCCAAATAGTTTAAAGATATTAAAAGATAAAAAATTAATGGATAACTATATCCAAGAATGTGTTAATATTATTAAACAATCAAAAATTAAATATGCTGGCATTGAACAGCATAATAAATAATGATATAATGTTATTAATATTTTAACTAAAAATTAATAATATATTAATATGAAAAAGCAAACAAAAAATAAAAACATAGCTCTATTTGAAGGTCAACAAATACGTCGTCATTGGGATGAGAAAAAAGAATCATGATTTTTTGCCATATCTGATATCATAGCCGTTCTTACTAAAAGTATTGATCCAAGTGCATATTGAAGAAAATTAAAAGAAAGATTATCTAAAGAAGGTTCCAATGAAACCGTGACAAAATGTCACGGGTTGAAAATGGTAGCAAAAGATGGGAAAATGAGGGAAACTGACGTAGCTGATGCAGAAACATTATTACGTATTATTCAATCAATTCCATCACCTAATGCCGAACCTTTTAAATTATGACTTGCAAAAGTTGGTTATGAAAGAATTCAAGAAACTACTGACCCCGAAAGATCTATTAATAGGGCTAGAACAAACTGACAAAGAATGGGGCATAGCCAAAAATGAATACAACAAAGAATGATGGGACAAGAAATTAGAAATAAACTTACTGATTATTGAAAAGATAACGATGTAAAAAATCAAGATGAATATGCAATTTTAACAAATTTAATTCACAAAGAGTGGAGCGATTTAACGGTCAAAGAACATAAAGATTTGAAAAATCTAACAAACGAAAATTTAAGAGATCATATGTCAGATGCAGAATTAATATTTACTTCACTTGCCGAACTCTCGACTCGTCAAATAGCTGAAACCATGAATTCAAAAGGATTAAAGGAAAATAAAATACCAGCTAAAAAGGGAGGACAAATAGCAAAACATGCAAGATTGGAATTAGAACAAAAAACTGGTCAAAAAGTAATTACTAAAAATAATTTTAAATTATCAAATATTAAAAGAAAAGATTTAAATTAATACTTATAGAATTAAAAAATATTTATTATAGATTATTAATTAAATTTTTAGCTAATAGAAAATGGAGCCAATCACCGAAAGCTTTGTCAAGCTTCCTCTGGGCCATAGTTGTCATATTAATGGCACTATAAAGCTACTCGGAATATTTCCTTTTGCTCGCCCGACTTGGTAACGACTCCAAACATATACTATCACATTTATATATCTTTGTAAAACAAAGAAAAATATTATAATTTATCGATTGTAATTTAAAATTAGATATGGTATAATAATAATTGGTAGATTTTACAGAAAGGAGGACGTTATGACTCCAGAAGAATTTTATATACAGTTCGGGCTAATGGGTTATATCCGAAACGGTGGAGGTCGTAAATGGGGAGATCCACCCGAGCTAGATTTTTTTTCAATCAAAAGCAAACTAAGATCAAGCACAAATTCTTCGTCAAACGAAACCCCGCATGTTTACGACGATCCGAAATGATCGTTTAAAAAGTGCTTTCAGCGTTTACAGAACGCAAAGCACTTTTTTCTTTTTATCAATTTTTTTGGAATCATTCTTTTTTTGGTAAAATTTCATTAAATATGATATAATACAAAATAGTAAATTTTATTAAAAGGAGAACTATATGACTGCCGATGAATTTCTTGCTTATTATTGTTTAAATGGCCATCGACCTGGAGACTATGAAATACTCATAAGTGGTGATCAAGAAAAAATAAGGGCGATGTATGAAAGAATTAACAATTATTATGAGTGGCTTAGAAAAAATGGTTCTCGAAAATCAAAAGGGGATAATTTTAATCCCAAGTAAAGGATTGCTACAAAAAATAGCAATCCTTTTTGATTTATTAGGGTGTTGCAGTAAAGAATAGAACTTGCTATTTTAAATTTGACAATAATATTATTTTATGGTAACATATAATCAAATTTGTAGCTTGAAAAAGGAGAAAAAATGAAAAAAATAGTACTGACAATATTTTTTTTGTGTTTAACAGCGTTAGTAATGTCTTGTTTTAAAGCAGAAAAGTTTGTTTGGAAAAAGGTTTCTGAAGAAAAGCTCGTAGCTCTTTCTCTAAGCCAGCAAATGCCTATTTCTGCACAAGGCACCGGAGGACTTTTTTTCATAACGCAAGTAACGATATCAAATGTTCCTTACCTGCAGTTTTTGAAAAAACAAGATAATGGTGCCATAAAATATGATCAAGTTCCGGCTATGGACGGATTAATTTCTCCAAATGAATGGGAGACCCGAACAGTTGAAATTTTTCAAGAAGATAGGCAAGATGGAAAACTTGTTGTTTTAGAGCTAGTTTATGAAGGAAATGGTATATTCAGACCCCATGAGGAAGGGTCTCTTAAATATCAATTTTTTATCCCGAGGGGGTCAATTGCATCGGGATATAATATTAGTCCTTAGGGGGGTTCGTCCCCTTTTTTTATTATTTAAATTTTATTAAACATTGACATTTGTAAATTAACGTGATATAAAAATAGCTAACGAAATCATTGATAATAAGGTTTTTTCAGTAATAATTACCGGTGGAGCTAGATTCCTATGATTTTTGTTAGGGATTTTTGTTTGCATTGGAATCCCAAATTTGGTATAATATTTAATATAATAAAAGTAAGATAAGGAATCCATTGGTCTATTTATTAATAATTTTTTATAAACAATTCTTTCATGGAAAAATACTTAGAATTTGCAAAATCTATAGCTAAAGAATCTGCTGAAATAGCATTAAAATATTTTAGTTTTGAAGTTGATAGTACGTGAAAGGAAGACAATACTCCTCTAACTATAGCTGATACAGAGATCAATGAGCTGGTCATAAAGAGAATAAATGAAGCTTATCCAGAACATAGTATTTACGGAGAAGAAAAAAGCGAAATAAAAGAAAATTCAAAATATATTTGAGTTTGCGATCCAATAGATGGAACAATGGCCTTTTCTTGTGGTCTGCCCCTATTTGTTTTCTCTATTGCATTGGTCGACCAGTCGAATGGTTTGCCTATCTTAGGACTAATTAATGACCCAATAATGAAAAACATGTATTGGGCCTATAAAGATGGTGGTGCATATAGAAACGGCAAAAAAATATTTGTATCAAATGATATTGCTTTGAAAAATACATATCTAAGTACAGGAGCCTCCGGACGAGCGGTTGGGTTTTCAAATCTGCCATTTATGAAAACTTTAAGTGAAATGAAATGTGCAGTAATGAAATACCCCTCTTTTATTTACGGTGGTATACAAGTCGCTAATGGGAAATATGTTGGGGCTGTATTTTATGCAAAGGCTGGCCATGATGTTGCCGCATTAAAGATTATTACAGAAGAGGCCGGTGGGAAAGTCACTGATTTGAACGGAGATGAAAGAAGATATGATCAGGATGGATTTGGGTGCATAGTTTCTAACGGAATACTTCACAAAGAAATACTTGATTGTGTTCAAAGAGGTAAACTATAAAAAGTTTTAGTACTATTTTTTATTTAATGTTTGTTAAATTCAATTCTTTTCCAATCCTCCCCCAATCTAATGTTCTAAAAATATTTAGGAATGGGAGAGCCACTTACCGTTTTTGATAAAATTAGCGAATATATTCAATAAATTAAATATATGCTTATAAAATTATCTATACAATACAATAAAAAAATAGATTCCGAAGAAAAGTTAAAAAGACTAATCCATCTAGCCTATAAATTAAATCAGAAATTTTTTGAGACTGAATTACCTTTATTAAAAATAAAGCTTTTTTATTCTAGAAAAAATTTCAATTATTACTTTAAAAAAATATATCACCAAGATTCTTTAGCTTGAATGGTTGCTTGGATACCAAGTAAATTTTATATTTATATTTTTAGCCCTTCAGCTTTTAAATCTGAAACTAGTCATAAAGCCAGCAATTTTATTAAAGTTTTAACTCATGAAATAACCCACATTTTTATAAAAGAAATATACAATATTAACCAACCAAGATGATTAATTGAAGGGTTGGCAGATTATATAGCCAAGAAAGATTTTAAAAAAGTAAAAATTAAGAAAATTATTAATTTTAAACTTTTACATACTTTTAATGATTTTAAAAACTATAACTCGTATAATCAATCAGGATTATTTGCTAAATATTTATTAGAAGAATTTGGAAAAAATTTATTATTACAGCTTATAGAAAATTTAAGAAATAATAAAAATGATTTTGAAAATTTTAAAAAAATCTTTAAAAAAACATATAAATTGAATTTTAATACAGTAATAAACAATTGGTCAGATAATATAAACGCCAACCTAGATAAATAAAAGAAAACCGAACAATCTCTATCTATATCTACATGGCGATAGCCATTAGAGATTGTTCGGTATAATACATCTCTTTAATAACGAAGAGACGACCACCATTTTTGACCGTCATAGCCTTGGTGAGCATTATCTCGCCAACTAGCTGATAGCTGAAGATTCTATTTGTCCTTCCATAGAAGGTTAATAATATTCTGTTCATTATTTCTCAGGTGAATTTTACGGCATCTCAGTTTAGAATAAGTAATTCTATTAGTAATGCCCAATATAAGGTACAAACTTATCCAGTAAATGCATTGGTTTACTTTACCGATTATTATTATTGTATAGTATTTTTATAATTTGTCAACTGGTTTTTTAAAAAATCGAACGGCCTTGTTAATAGATAGGATTGTTTAAATTAAAAAAAGCGCCCCTTAAGAACAAGGGGCGGCCACCATACATCCATTCGCCTTGGTGAGCCATTGCCTCGCCAACCAGCAGTCGGAAGGAGAGTTTTCCAATAATATGGGTTAAATGTTATCCAATTATTGGTTTCTCCAGGTGTATCAACGCGCGTTAAATGGGTACAAGCCAATTTCAAATATCTAACTAATAATACTATATATTTGAAGTGGCATTATTATATTAGCATATTTGGAAAAGATGTCAACCGATTATATGTAATTTTAATATATTGATATTAGAATAAAAATATGTTAATATGCCAACAGCAAACAAAAAATTAGGAGGGAACTATGAAAATTTTGGATGTGCCTGTGAAATTGGAAATTGTTATTATCCCGAATCCAAACAGAGAATATAAAATTGAGGGTAGTATTGAATTATCCGCCAAAGGCAAAAAAGTGTCCTTCGATTATTATTTTAACAATAGAGATCGTGAAATCATGGTGGAGGGTCACGAAATAGATATCTCTATTGTTGATAAAATAATAGGACAAAAACACAACTTGAAATACACATATCCAGATAAAAATTTATGGAAAATTGATTTTCGAATTCGTGAACTATGGAAATTAGTTCAAAAAACGATCGCCTTATTAGCGATCAATCCGCTTCTTCAAAATAAAGATGCTGGAATCGTGTATAACGCCATTGAAATGGTTGACAAAGGTTCGTACCAAACTTTTTTTGATCCATTTTGATCAAGACGAAAACCGATATCGGGTGCCGTAAACGGCGCCCGATTTTATTTATAAAAAACTTGAAATTCATGTTTTGATATGATAATATTAATTCAGTAGCTTATTATAAATTAGGAGGTGTAGTAATGGTTAAAAAAGTTGGACACATTATTGACGGTGTAGTGGATGAGTCGTTGCGTATAACTCATTATGGTGAAAAAAGAGAGCTAATTTTTGAGTCGAATGGTAACAGAGAGGTGTTTAGCTACATATTAAACACCGTTCCTACTCGCATGCTTTCTAACCAAGATTGGGTAGATATCACTATTATTCAACAACGTACTGGTAAAGAATTTCACCTCACTGGTAGCTTTCCTGATATTTTGGGTTGCGATCTAGAAGAAGACCCGATGTCATTGGCTAGAACCGTTTTTCGTTTCGCTTTTGATATTATATACCAATATTATATTGAAATGAAACAAAACGGTAATCAAAATCTCATTGGACCGAAGATAAAAAAACCTATGCTCGTTTCAGACGATGTTTTAAGCACTATTTTTGGAAAAAGATAATCGGGGGCTTCGGCCCCTCTTTTTTTATTCTAAATTATGATATAATAATATTATAAAAACTTTCCAACATGAAAAACTTTATTATATTTTTATTTATATTTTTGGGCTTGTCAACAATTATTTGATTTTTTGATAACTATGATACGAAATCATACTTAGCTGATACCAACAAAATTGTCAAAAATATCAATAATCATCAAAATTTAACTGATGACGATTTAAGAAAGCAAATCGGTCAAATGATTATGGTTGGTTTTAACGGTAGCAGTATTAACGAACAGTCCGATGTTGTCAAAGCCATTAAAGAAAAAAAGATTGGCGGAGTAATTTTATTTAATCGCGATAAGCTAAGTAATATTGTTAGTTATCAACAAACCAAGAAATTAATCAATGATTTACAAAGTTATTCCGATATACCTTTATTTATAGCTGTTGATGCCGAAGGCGGCAAAGTAAATCGTCTCAATGATTTGATTGAAATAAAGTCGGCCTACGAAATGGGCAATAATAAAACTAACGAAATCACCCAAATAGAATCATCAAAATTATCCCAAGGATTAAAAAATCTTGGCTTTAATATGAATTTAGCTCCGGTGGTGGATGTTAATGTAAACAACAATCCAGCTATTGGTGGACTCAAAAGATCTTTTTCTAATGAACCAAGTCAAGTAACGTATCAAGCCAACAATTTTATTTTAAATCATTTTAAAAATAATATTATTGCAGTTGTTAAACATTTTCCTGGCCAGGGCAGTGCTTTAAAAGATACCCACAATGAATTAGCCGATATTACTAATACTTACAGCGAATCTGAATTAATTCCTTATCAAGAATTAAATAAAAAAGGTTTAATGCGATCAGTGATGGTTGGTCATTTAATAAATAAAAATATTGATCAAAATTATCCAGCCAGTTTATCATCCAAATTTATTCAAAATATATTACGTCAACAAATTGATTTCAATGGTGTTGTTATGACTGATGATTTACAGATGTCAGCCATAAAAAATAATTTTACTTTTGAAGAGTCAATTGTTTTAGCTATAAACGCTGGAGCCGATATTGTAGTGGCCACTAAAAGCCTATCTAATCAATATGACCAAAATACACCCTATAAAATGCATGAAATAATCTATAATAATGTTAAAAACGGCAATATACCAATTACTCGAATAAACGAATCATATAATCGAATTATAAAACTAAAAGAGCAATTTGACATTATTAAAAAATAACAAAAATCGCTTGTTTTTTTCTAAAAAACATTTTACAATATATATAATATTAAATATAAAAATATGAAATTTTTAACCGAAGGTACGGAAGGGTATAGTATTAAAGAAACCGATAGATAAAAAATATTAAATTATATTATTATGACAAATCATTTTGATGCCAATCCAGGTTTTTAAAAAATATTAAACTATTACCATGGGAAAACAAGGTGATACTGGTTTTTAAGAAAAGGTGTTAACATCTTTTCTTTTTATATAAATATGGTAAAATATTGTTAGAAATTTATACAAAAAGGAAGTTGGTGATAAATTGAACATTATTGTTGATGCTCGAGAAGAATTGCTCATGCGACTTGGTTTGGGTGGATACAAAGCTGGAGATGACAAACTTTATCTTTATGGAACACCCGATCAAAAACAAGAAGTTGTTGATAGATTACAATCTTATTTCAACAACAAGAAAGCGCACAAATGAGCAACGATTTACAAAGACGTTTTGCCTTAAAAAACAGAACGTCTTTTTTGAATGTTGACAAATGGCAATTAATATGCTATAATAACAATATATAAAAAATAGGAAAAAACACTTGACATTTTTATAAAAGTTTCCTACTATATACGAGTCATTTATTCGATGAGCAAGCTATTTATAATAGCTTGTCCATCTTTTTCTCTCAAAAATTATTATTTTAGATAATTTAGAAGTCGCAAGTATTAATCAATTTGTTAACAATAAAGATATTATGAACAATAAATACGAAATTACTCAGACCGGTTTAGACGAGCTTAAAAAAGAATTAGCTGAGTTAAAAAAAGAAAGAGCCGAAGTTATTGAAACCATTAAAGTGGCTAAATCTTTTGGTGATCTTTCAGAAAATGCTGAATATTCAACGGCTCGAGAACGTCAAACATTTGTTGAATCACGCATTCTTGATCTCGAGGACAAAATTAAAAAAGCTATTCTTGTGGACGCCAATCACAATAAAAATATTGTGGGTCTTGGATCCAAAGTAGAAATTATTCAAGTTAATAATTCAAGCCATGCGGCTAAAATTGTTGAATTAGTAAGTTCAGCTGAATCCGATCCATTAGCTGGTAAAATTTCTCAAGATTCACCTTTAGGCATTGCTTTACTTAACCATATAGTAGGGGATGAAGCTGTTGTCAAAACTCCTCAAAAGGAAATACACTATAAAATCAAAAAAATATTGTAATTTTCAAAAAACTTAAACTAGCACTCTTGACAAAAGAGTGCTAGTTTGCTAATATAGAGATATTATGAAACAAAAATTATCACCTCGACAAAAACAAATCTTGTATTATTTAGCCAAAGAACAAATCGAAAGTTTTGAACCCGTGGCTTCCATTCAAATAAAAGAAAAATATAATTTAGATTTTAGTCCAGCTACCATTCGTCATGAATTATTTGAATTATGCCAAATGGAATATCTTGAGCAACCTCATACTTCGGCCGGTAGAATTTTAAGCGATATTGGTTGAGAAATATTGATAGATGATTTTTTAAATAGCACTTGGTCAATTGAAGATGATTTTGACATGTCCAACGATTATAATGAATTTGCTAACAATTTATCTCAGCAAGCTCAAGCTCTAAGTATTGTTTATGATTGAAAAAATAATAAACTCTATAAAAAAGGTGTAAGTTTCTTGCTTAATGATAAAGTGGTAAATGACATCAAAGAATTAAACAATGTTTCCAGTATCATTGATCTCATTGATGAAAATTTAGACAATTTAAAAGATATTTTATTTGATAAGCAAATAAATGTGTACGTAGGGAAAAAGAATCCATTGTTTAAAAATCAAAATTTAGCCTTTATTGGCACCAAATCCGATAAAGAAAAACTTTTAATAGCTATTATCACTCCCAAAGTGACTGATTATGAAGATCATTTTAAAACTTTTAATCAATTAATAAATTCTTTAAGCTAGCGATATGGATGAAGAAAACAAATCAGAAAAGCAACCCGTTGAAGAAGCATCAATTGTTGATACTTTAAAAAAACAAGCTGATGATTATCTAAAGGGCTGACAAACCGAAAGAGCCAATTTGCTCAACTATCAAAGAGATGAAAACGAACGAATTTCTAAAATGTTAATTTTAAAGGAGAGAAATATTATTTTAGAAATACTTTCTGTAGTTGATAATTTTGATTTACTTATTAAAAATTTAAATCAAAATCAAAAAGATGAATATTTAGATGGTATAAAATTGATTTATAATCAATTAATTGGTTTCTTGAAACATCATCAATGCATTAGCTACGATAGTTTAAACCAAATTTTTGATCCCAATTTGCATGAAGCTATCGAAAGTATTAGTGATGAATCCAAAGAAAACAATTTAATTGTCGAAGAAGTTCAGAAGGGGTATAAACTAGACGATATTATTTTGCGCCCCGCTAAAGTCAAAGTTATTATTAACAAAACAAATTAATAAAAATATAAATTATATAATATGGGAAAAGTTATTGGTATTGATTTAGGAACAACCTTTTCAGAAGTAGCCGTTTTTCAAAACGGTCAACCTCAAATTTTAGAAAGTCAAGAAGGTGAACGCACCATTCCTTCAGTTGTGGCCTTATCCAAAAACAATGAAAGATTAGTCGGTACTTTGGCAAAACGCCAAGCCATTACTAATCCTCAAAATACAATTTTTTCAGTAAAAAGATTTATTGGTCGTCGTTTTACTGATAAAGAAACTCAAGATGATATTAAAACTTTACCTTACGAAACCAGAGAATCAAGTAACGGTGGCGTTGAAGTAAAACTTGGTGATAAATGATTAAAACCAGAAGAAATTTCTGCCATGGTACTTCAAAAAATTAAAGCTGATGCCGAAGCTAAATTAGGTGAAAGTATAACCGAAGCTATTATTACTGTGCCAGCTTATTTTAATGATTCTCAACGTCAAGCTACCAAAAATGCTGGTGAAATCGCCGGTCTTAAAGTTTCTCGTATTTTAAATGAACCAACAGCCGCTGCGGTTGTTTATGGTTTTAACAAACATCAACAATCAAAAGTTTTAGTATATGATTTTGGTGGTGGGACTTTAGATGTTTCAATTATCGAAGTGGTTAGTGCTAGTGGCGATACTTTTGGCGAAAATATTAATGTTATTGCTACTGGTGGGGATACTCATTTAGGTGGTGATGATTTTGATCAAAAATTAATTAATTATATTTTAGCTGAATACAAAAAAGAAGAAGGTATTGATCTTCACGATGACAAACTTGCTCTTCAAAGAATTAAAGACGGAGCTGAAAAAGCTAAAAAAGAATTATCTAACGTTACTGAAACGGAAGTTAACTTACCATTTATTACTTCTACAACAAGTGGTCCAAAACATTTAGTTATGAAAATTACCCGTTCAAAATTTGATGAACTTACCAAAGATTTAATTGATCGTTCAATCGAACGCACCGAACTAACTTTAAAAGAAGCCAGCCTTAATGTTGATGACATCTCTGAAGTTATTTTAGTCGGCGGTACCACTCGTATTCCTGCCATTCAACAACGCATCAAAGATTATTTTAAAAAAGATCCCAAAAAAGATATTAATCCTGACGAAGTTGTGGCTATGGGTGCAGCCATTGTGGCTGGTTCACTCCAAGGTGACGTCAAGGATTTATTATTGCTCGATGTTACACCTTTAACTCTTTCCATTGAAACTTTTGGTGGTGTGGCTACTCCTATGATTCCAAAAAATACCTATATCCCAACTTCTAAAACTGAAACCTTTTCCACTGCCTCCGATAATCAACCAGCTGTGGATATTCATGTTTTACAAGGTGAACGTCCTATGGCCAGTGATAACAAAACTCTAGCTAGATTTATACTTGATGGTATTCCGCCAGCTCCCCGTGGTATGCCTCAAATCGAAGTTACTTTTGATATCGATAAAAATGGTATTTTAAACATCAAGGCTTTAGACAAAGCTACCAACAAATCTCAATCAGTTAGAATCGAAGCTTCAACCGATCTATCTAAAGAAGAAATTGAAAAAATGAAAAATGAAGCCACTCAATTTGCTGAATCTGATAAAAAGCGTAAAGAATTTATTGAATTACGCAATCAAGCCGAAAGTTTGGTATACCAATCCGAATCTAGTTTAAAAGATAATGAATCAAAAATTCCTGAAGATTTAAAAGTAAAGATTAATGATAAAGCTAAAGTGGTTAAAGATATTTTAGCCAAAGAAATAAACGATGTGACAATCGACGAAAACACCAATTTATTAAAGCAAGGCGTTGAAGATTTGTCTCATACCATTTCTGAAATTGGTCAACATCTTTATAAAAATCAAACCCCTAACCAACCGTCAAGTAACCAAACTACCGATCAACCTTCCAGCGATCAAGATAACGTTCAAGATACAAATTTTGAAGAAAAATAATTCAAAACCAACCATCGCTTTTAACTAAAAGTTAAAAGCGATTGGCAAACAGAAAATAAATATAATTTTTCATTGACGCTAATCATTAATTTTGATATATTAACTATTAATATATTAAAATTATCAACATGTTTAATCTTTTTAAAAATAAAAATTTATCACCGGTTGCCGACAATCCCACTCACAAACTTCGCACCGATCGCCAAATTGTTCATCCTAATTTCATTAAACAAAATATATTAGGAGCAATTTCCTGTTTTTTTGCGATTGTTTTTAGTTTTGTTTTGAAAGATATTATATTGGCTAAATCATTTACCGTTGGCGATCAGATTATTTTTATTATTTTTTTCTGTTTCAATATGAGTTTTTTGACATTAATGCTTTTCCAATTAAAAGAAAAATTATTAATGTATTGAATAGTTGCTTATATTAGTTGTTCGCTTTTATTGTTTATCGATATAATTGCTTTTAACAATATTTATTTTTATTTGTCACTTTTAATTGTTTTTGCTTATTTGTTTTTTGTGGCCCATCAATATCATAAAGCTGATGCCATTTATTTAAAATTTAATTGAAAAACCATTTTTCGTAACGGTTTTAGTCATCAGTTTATGTCTAGTTTAATTTTAGTTTTGATTATTTTTTTGTTTGGCTTTTTAAACATGAGTGGCTACCATATTCAGAAATGAACATTAAGTAATATCGCTCAGGCTGGTTTTGATACTTGAAACAAACTCAAACCAGATTCAAGTTTAAATCGTACGCTAGACGAAGCTATTGATGATTTTCTAAGTAAAAATGTAATAGTCAACAATTTAGAAAAACAATATGCCTTTTTAGGTATGAGCAGTAACAAAGTTATATCTAGCAGTATTAAATCAATTTTTACCAACAATAATAACCACGACACTAAAATTAGTCAAATCTTGGTAAATTATTTAGACAAAGCTTCAAATATTACTAAATTAATTATTTATGGTGCAATTTTATGAATTCTCTGAAGCTTTATTAGTTTATTTTATTTTCTTTCTAGAACACTGGTATATTACGCGACTCATTTAATCATTAAGTTTTTAATTTGAATTCATTTTTTCAAAATTCAAGAAAAACCAGCTGTGCAACAAGTTTTAACTCTATAAAAATATTCTATGGCCGATTATTCAAAAGATTATTATAAAATATTAGGCGTTACTTCCAACGCCACTGAAAAAGAAATTAAACAAGCTTTTCACAATCTAGCTTTTAAATATCATCCCGATAGACCCGGTGGTGACGAAAAACGTTTTAAAGAAATTAATGAGGCCTATCAAACTCTAGCCAATCAAAAATCAAAAACAGAGTACGATACCATGAGAAAATTTGGATCTAGTGGTGGCAGTGGTTTTGGCAATCAAGGTTTTAATTGAAGCAATGTTAATTTTGGCAATAATTCCGGATTTTCTGGATTTTCAGGTTTTGATGATATTTTTAGCTCTTTCTTCAATCAATCTTTTTCTCAACAAAACAATAGACATTCAAGAAATATAAATAGTGATATTGAAATTAAAATAGACATTTCTTTTAGAGAATCTTTTTTAGGTGGTAAAAAAGACATTAAATATCAAAGAATTGTTTTATGTGATGAGTGCAATGGTAATGGTTATCCAGTTGATGCCAAATTAAAAACTTGTAAAAATTGTAATGGTAAAGGTTATATAGAAAGAGAAAGAAATTTTCCTTTATTTGGTTCAATTAGTGAACAAATCAAATGCCGCACTTGTAATGGTGAAGGCAAGATAGCAGATAAAATATGCAAACATTGTGATGGTAATGGTTTTTTTGACGAAACCAAAAATGAAACCATCAACATTCCGGCTGGCATTAGAAATGGTGATGTTTTAGAAATAAAAAATGGTGGCGATTTAAAAAGTAAAAAATATAAAGCTGGCAATTTGTATATTCATGTTGCTGTAAAAAGTGATAAAGAATTTTGACGAGAAGGGGATAATTTAATTACTCAAATAAATATTAATTTTGCTGAAGCCGCTTTAGGCACAAAAAAAGAAATTAAATATATTGATGATAAAATTTTAATTATCGATATTCCCAAAGGTATTGCTGCAAACACTACTCTTAAAATAAAAGGCAAAGGTTTTAAACGTTTAAACCAAAACGCAACTGGCGACTTGTTAATCAATGTTTTAATCAACACTCCTCAAAAATTATCTAAACAAGCCGAAGAATTATTTAAAAAATTGAAGGAAGAATTATAACGTTAACACGACCCCAATACCCGAACCCATCCTAATAATCCGAACAATAAAGATATAGAAGAAACAAAAATTAACCCCCTCTTTTAGAGACCATGGCAACCAAAGGTTGCAAATAATATAATTAAACTTGTCAGCAAAATTTAACTTAACAATTTTAATAAATACCATCTGTTTTATAAATCATAAATGGTTCTTAAAAGAGGGGGTAAAAATCAAACCTAAAAGAGTCAAATATTTGTAAATGTCGATTTATAAAAAGCAAACTTTTCAAAATCGGCATACAAATACTTGACCCCGCTACGCTCCACAACCAACCAAAGGTTGGTGTGGGGGTTAGCCCCATTTCACCTTCGCACTAACCTTTGGCTAGTGCGAAGGTTTCATTCCACACTAACTTTGTGTTAGATATTTAGATATTAATGCTAATCATTGAAAATATTAATTTACTAACAAACTTAATATGTGAGGCATTTTATTTTTACATTTTTGATTTATAGATTTGACTTTTGAGTTTTGACCTTTGATTTAGTTTTTTATACTTGACTTTTTTAAATAATTTATTTAAAATATATATGTAAATGAAATAAAAATCGTCGACAATTTTTATTTATATTTTAATAAATTTAAATCATATATATGAAGAATAAAAAAGGTTTTACATTAGTTGAGTTAATGATTGTTATCGCTATTCTTGCAATCTTAGCCGCTATTGTTATCTTCGCCTTAAACCCAGCTGAATTATTCAGACGAGCTCGTGATAGCCAAAGAATGTCTGATCTAAGAGTTCTTTCTTCAGCTATTTCTTATTACTTAGCTGACGATTCAACTCCTACTTTAGATGGTTCATCTAATACGTTGTGTGCTGGTGGTTCGGGCAATGATACCATTTTTGCTACTGCTGCTAATTCAACAGTTCCAGCTAGTTTTGTGACATGAGTAAACACAACCACAAGAACTGTATCCGGTTCAGGTTGGATTAAGATTGACTTCACTCAAAGTGGAGCTAATTCAGCTCCAATTGGTCAATTACCAATGGACCCAGCTAATGGTGGTATCACAGCTTCACCATCGACTCAATATACTTTTGCTTGTAATACTACTTTAGATTTCGAGCTTAACGCCAACATGGAATCAGTTAATTACAAAGCATCCGAAGACGATGATGGTGGTGACCTCGATACTGTATATGAAATTGGTACTAAAGTTGTTGGTTTATTGCCAAACACTACTACTAATTTTTACACTAATCACTAATTAGTTTTAAACAATGTCTGCAAATTTGTTAAATACACTAAACAATATTGTTTATTATTTTACCAACCCTGTTATTGGTTTATTAACCCTAACAGGGTTGGTTGTCATGTGGTACAAAACTAAGCATATTCCGAATATAAAATATATTAAGTTAGCCATAATTATTAATGTTTTGTCGACCGTTTTTAGATCTATTTATGCTACGGTCTTAAATTATTATTCATGACATAAAAATCCAAGCGCTCAACATTTGTTAAAATTTGATTATGTATTAAAATTTTCTTTTAATACTTATTGGCTAGTTATGATCATGACTCTTTTAATTGCTTTTTTGTTTTTTAAAATTTTAATTTTAGTCAACAAAAGATTTGATAATCGTTTTTTTTACGACGAAGAACCCTATTTATTAGCTCTAGGCATTATTTTGAATCCTTGGCCCATGCTTATCTTTTTTATAATTTCTTGTGTATTTTGTTTATTAATATTACAACTCGGAAGTTTTATCAAAGATAATTTAAATTTTAAAACACAAAAAGTCACTCTCAATCGTATACCTTTTGTCAACATTTGAATTCCATCAATGCTAGTTTCTTTATTTATCTATTTTGTTCTATTCACCAATCAATTTTTATGAATTCAAAACTGATTGCAAAAATTACCATTTATTCATCAATTATTAACTCAATTTTATCTTTTTTAAGCTTAAAACATGAAAATCGCTCTTCAAATTTTAAAACCATTGTTGCTTCAAACTAATTTAGTTACCGAAGAACAATTTAATAAAGCTTTAGACCTATCAAAACGCACTGGTCAAAACGTGAGCGATCTTTTAATTTCTCAAGGGTTAATCACTCAAGATTATTTAATTGATCTTTTATCTCAGTTTTTTAATACGCCACGAGTTAAAATTTCGGGTAAAGAAATTAATCCTGAGTTTTTAAATTTAATTCCTGAAGATATTGCTAGAGCTCGTAATGCCATTATTTTTGACAAAAAAGATGATTCGATTTATTTAGCTGTAACCGATCCAACTGATCTAGAATCAATTAATTTTATTCAACGCTATACCAGTTTAACGGCCAAAGTTTTTTTAACAACCGATGATGATTTAAAAAGTGCTTTTGCTTTGTATCGTAAACAATTAACTGAAAATTTTGCCAATATCATTGAAGATAATTTGCGTAAAGTTTCCATTATCGAAGGTATGGATTTAGCTGATGCTGCTTCTGAAATGCCAATTGTTTCTTTATTTGATACAATCATTATTTATGCTTATTCATTAAGCGCATCCGATATTCACATTGAAAGATTATCCGATTCCATTTTGATTCGTTTTAGAGTTGATGGTATTTTGCGCGAAGTTGTAAGATTACCAAAAGAAATTCATAATGCCATTGTGGCTCGTGTTAAAATTTTATCTGGTCTTCAAATTGATGAGCACTACCGAGCTCAAGATGGACGTTTTAAATACCAAAAGGGAGATGATGCCTTTGATGTTCGTGTTTCAATACTTCCAACCTTTTATGGTGAAAAAATTAATATGCGTCTTTTACTTGGTGCTGTTAAACCCATGAGTTTCGAAGAATTAGGTATGGAAAAAGATACAATTGAAATTATGAATTCCAATGTTAAACGTAGCTATGGTATGATTTTAGTTACCGGTCCAACTGGTTCGGGTAAAACTACTACGCTTTATTCAGTATTAAGTAAATTAAATAGACCGGAAGTTAATATTGTTACCGTTGAAGATCCTATCGAATATGAACTTCGTTATGTTAATCAAGTTCAAGTTAATTCCAAAGCTGGTCTTGATTTTGCCAATGGCTTACGTTCAATCTTGCGTCAAGATCCAAATATTATCATGGTCGGTGAAATTCGTGATTCAGAAACTGCTTCGATTGCGGTTAACGCTGCTTTAACTGGCCACTTAGTGCTTTCAACTTTACACACCAACGATGCCACTACCGCTGTGCCACGTTTGTTTGATTTAGGCGTTCAGCAATTTTTAGTATCCGCTACTGTTAATGCCGTTATTGCCCAGCGTTTAGTCAGAAAAATATGTCGCAATTGCATTGAGAGTTATAAATTGCCAAGTGAAACCAAATTAGCGATCGAACGTCAATTTAAAAATTCAAGTTTAAAAAAGAAAAACTACACAATTCCATCCGAACTATATAGAGGCAAGGGATGTAAAGTTTGCAACAATACTGGCTATAAAGGGCGTTTAGCTATTTACGAAGTGTTTAATGTGACTGAAGATATGCGAACCTACATTCAATCACCAAATTTTTCATTAGACGGTTTAAGAGAAATTGCTGGTAAATATAACATGGTTTCATTATACGAAGATGGCGTTCGCAAAGCCCAAACCGGCCAAACTTCCATTGAAGAAGTATTTAGAGTGATAAAAGAATAAAAACAATAGTAATACAGTGGTAAGACAATAGGAAAACCCACCACAACCAACCAAAGGTTGGTGTGGGGGCTAGCAATTGTAAAGCAATAATAAAAGAAAGAGTAACAAGTAATTAGTAAAATAACAAAATAATATAATGCAAATACAGAATTCAAATTATAAAAATAAATTTAGTATTAAAACTCCTTCGGATAATTCGGCTTGGCCCCCAC
>JAKLIH010000030.1 GCA_022709715.1 Patescibacteria group bacterium
AAATTACAATAGCACTTAATATTGCTAAGATAGCAATTACAATCATTAATTCAACGAGTGTAAAGCTCTTTTTGCTATTACTGCTAGTCCCCACACCAACCTTCGGTTGGTTGTTGGGGGTCATTAGCTCTACTAACGTAAATGATTTTTTAGTTTTCATATTAAAATTCTTTAATTATGTTATATATATTACCAGCTCCCATAATGATAAGTATATCATTTTTTTTCAAATTTGATTTAATTAAACTTTTAACTTCTTCATTATCTTTTGCATATTTAATTTTTAATTTAGGGTTGTATCTTTTAATTTTTTCAACAACTTCTTTAGAATTTATCATTGATATTTCTTGTTTTGATTCTCTGCCAGGAACAGTAAAAATTTCTTCAAAAATTATTAAATCAGCATTATCAAAAGATTTAATATATTCTTTTAATAGAACTTTAGTACGAGTATGTTCATGGGGTTGAAAAGCTAAGATGATCCTTTTATGAGGATAAAATTCTTTAACAGCTTTTAAAGTTTCTTTAATAGCAGTTGGATGATGTCCATAATCAGATATCAATAGACTTTTATCTTTTAAATCAATTTTATTAATATTTTTAATTAAATGAAATTTATTTTTAATATCAAAATAGCCAATTCGATCAAAACGGCGTCAAATACCACCAAATTTTAATATGGCTTTTTTAATGTGATCAATACTAATGTCATAGTTTAAAGCAATGGATATGGCACCTAAAATATTTGAGACGTTTATATTGCCAGGTAAATGAGTTTCGATAGTAGCTATTGGATAATCTTTTAAATAAAGATCAAAAGTTTGACATAATTTTTTGGTGTCAATTTTAATATTTTTAGCCATTAAATCGGATTTAATATTAATACCAAAAGTAAATAATTTTGATTTGGTTTTGATACAACCGGTTAATTTTGAATCAGAATTAATAATTAAAAGATCTTGTTTTCCTAATTTGTTTACAAATTTCTGAAAAGTATCAATCATTTCTTTTTCAGATTTATAGCAATCAGGGTGATCTAATTCAATATTATTAATTAATATGGTTTTGGGTGAAATTTCTAAAAAATGAGCTTTTCATTCACAAGCTTCAGCAATTAAAATATTGGATTTGCCAAGACGCATGTTACCATTTCATTCTTTGAGTTTTGAGCCAACAATGACATTGGGATCTTTTTTGGCTTGTTCAAAAATCAAACCAGCGATGGCAGTAGTTGTGCTTTTACCATGAGTGCCACAAATAGCAATTGTATTATACAAACGGCTTAAAACACCTAATATTTCTGAATAAGATATTTCAGGAATTTTAAGTTGGCGAGCGGTTTTACGTTCGATATGATTAAACGGTAAAGCTGGTGAATAAATAAATAAATCAATATCTTTAGTAATATTTTCAGCTTTTTGACCGATAAAAATTTTTATGCCAAGTTTTCTGAGCCCATCAACAATTTCGGACTCAACTAGTTCGGAGCCAATGACTTGTTTGTTGTTTTGTAACATAAACTTAGCAATGGCGCTTGTGCCAATGCCACCGATGCCAGCAAAATAAATTTTATTAATTTTTTCTAAGTTTATATTTTGCATTAAAAAACATTAAAAAATTAAATTGTAGTAAAATATCAAATAAAACTGACTAATGATACCAAAACCAATAAATAAAAATTTAATCGACTAAAAGTTTTGCTACCCTTTCAATATGAATAGATTCATTTGCCAAATAAATTAACAACATTAATAATTAAAATGACTAAAATACTATAATTAAGAGTGATGGTTTTCTTGGCCATTTCAGAAATATTAATGATAATGGCATCAATCCCAGCTAAAGAAGAAACAATTGAAGCTAACAAAAACCCTTGACCACCTCAATAGATTAAAGCTAAACCAGAAATAATTTTTATAATCGTGATTAATAAAGCAAATTTTATAGCGGGAATAAGAAAAATATCGGGTTTATCTTGTAAAGAAATATCAATGTTTTTGAGCAATTTTTGGTTAGGACGACCTTTAATAAATAAAATAAAAACTATAGTGCTAAAAATCATCAAAAGAACGACAGGTAATATTTTTATAAATAGTTCAACATTTAAAGCTACCATAAAAAAACAAGCATGAACTAGTGAACCAATGAAAGCTAGAAAATTACCAACAGCTAAATTGTTTTGATTGTTAATGGTTTCACTGGTGCTTTTATCGGTTAAGATATGATTGGTCACGGTAGAAGACATGATGCCACCTAAAAACCCAGACAAATACAAACCTTTACTACTGCCAAATTTTTTACGGCAAACGTAACTCAAAAGATTAATACCAGAAATTAAAACTACAACTAGCCACAAATGATAAGGATTGATAATATCCAAATTCCCAATTTGAGGTGAAAACCATATTTTTTCAAAAATCGGAATATTATTTAACTTATAATTGATATTGGGTAAAAATGGTAATATAACGAGAAGCATAATAGCAAAGCTCAAAAATGAATTTCATTCTTTGCGGTCGATACTGGAAGCAAATTTTTTACTTCGGTTTTTATTGGATAAAATCAAAATTAAAATAATGGAAAAAGCTACAACTACAAAAACAGGAATAATGTTGGTTAAAACGAAAAAGCCAATTAAATAAGCAAACAAAGCCGAAATTTCAGTGGTTAAACCGGTGATGTGAGCTTTAAAAGCCGTTACAAAATAATAAATTAAAATGGCCACAAAAATAAAGCCAGTAAGAACATAAGCTAAACCATTTTCTTGATTTGAATATAAAAGTCCAGCGATTGATCCGAGAAACGATATTAAAGCAAAAGTTCTGACTCCACCCAGAGTTCATCGTTCTTTTACAGATTCATTACCCGCTTCCCTTTCTAACCCAATCATGGATCCCAAAAGTAAAGAGATAATAAATTTAAAAAATAATGATAATTCCATAAAAATTATTTAGTCATTATTAAAATGACAATTATTAATTATGGTGTTTTCTAAACCATTATGGACACCGAATAGTTGGTCTATTAATTTTTTGGAAAAAATTTCTTTATCAAAAACACAAGTATAGCTATCGCCAACAAAACGATTAACTTGATAAATACATTTGTCATTTTGATAGCCCTGGACAAACATATCTAATCATTTAAAACCGGATGTGATGTTTAAGTAAGCTTTTTGACAGGTTTGCATTTGTTGATTCATGCAAGTGAAAGAATCACAAATTTTATAGCCAGCTTGTTTATATTTTAATTGTTTAGCAAAAACTAAAATATCTTCGCTGTAAATTAAAATAACGATGACGGCAAAAATAATAAATGTTCATTTCAAGACTTTGTTAAACATAATTTGGTATTTTAATTAATTTAATTGTAACAAAAATAATAAAATAAAACAAATTAATTATTCGTAATTAGATTTTGTTTGATTATATATTGCCATAACCTCTTCTGCACTCAACCCCCTATTATATATTCTTACTTCATCAAGGGAGCCGTCGGTGAGTTTATGTAAAGTTGAGCCAGCAGCACCAATATATTCTACTACATTAGTAGAAGGAAATACTGGTGTACCAGAAAGATTTTGAGTAGCTCCAAATTGAATTCCATTTCTATATGCTTTTAATGTTTTATTCGCATAATCACAAACTGTTACTATATGAATCCATTGGTTGTCTAAATTTTGAAAAAAATTAGAAAAAGTGGCGTTTCGGGGCCCAGCTCCATCAGCATAATAATAAGTCATTATATCGGTATTAGCTCCTCTATCAATATATAAATGCCCAATTGTAGCGCTTTGAGCTCCTTTGAAAATTAAAGTTTGATACATCGTATTAATTTTACTCTTCATCCACGCCTCTATCGTAAGTATCCCTGTATTAGGAATAGCAAAAGAAGGAGTTGAGATGTAATCAGTAGAAGAAACATCATAGTACATAGCTTTGTTAGTACCAGTTGTAACTACTCGTTCTGGGCCATGAAGAGTTCCGGTATAGCCATTACCAGAGTAATCTAAGGCATTACCACTATCTTCATCAAATTTTCAATGACCAATTAAATTAGTATCTCGTGATAGTGGTGTAATTCAAGTACGATTGGGGCTGCCCATGGTAAATGCACCGGTTAGAGAATCATCATCATTAATTGAGTTTGCGTTTGGATTTTTAAGAAGTGCCGTTACTTCATAGGATCCACCTGAATAGTAGGTATAGAAGTAAGTAGTATCATTCACTGGATCAATAGGAAGGATGGGTATATAGCTATTACCATTAGC
>JAKLIH010000031.1 GCA_022709715.1 Patescibacteria group bacterium
GATTTTTAATCTTTAATTTTTTATTAGTATTTTATTACTACTGTCTTACTATTGTTTTTTCATTACTCTTTTTTAATTACCAATTACTCTTTACCATTGTATTACCATTGTTTTTTGTATTCCATTTAGTGTATTAGGTTATTGGGTTATTAGAACATTTTTATTTTACTAATTACCATTTACTACTTACTCTTTTCTAACCTTGCTTTTATTTCTTCGGATCGTTCGAATTGTTCGGCTAGCCCTCACACTAACCTTTGGTTAGTTGTGGTGGGATTGTTGGGGTCGTGCACACGTTGCTTTAATTCTTCTCACTCCTTGAGAAGACGCTTCTTCTTTTAATATTTCTAATTTCCCTAATTCTTTAGTGTTTTGAACATGGGGTCCAGCACAAATTTCCTTTGACCATTCTCCTATATTATAAGTTGTTACTATTTCTGGATATTTTGCCATAAATGAACCAATAAAACCATTTTTTAAAGCTTCTTCTGTTTTCATTTCTTGTTTTTGAATTTCAAGTCCAGAATTAATTTTTTCATTTACCAAGTTTTCAACTTGCTTTACTTCATCATCAGTCATTTTTCGATTAAATGTAAAATCAAATCTTAATCTTTCGTCATTAATATCCGATCCTTTTTGAAATACATCTTCTCCTAAAACTTCTCTTAAAGCTTTTAATAATAAATGAGTCGCTGTATGTAACTTGGTTCTAATTTTAAAACTTTCAGAATTTTCATCAATACTTGATAAATTATGTCCTCCAAATTTATTTTTTGCACCAGCTCTTGATATTTCACGATGTTTTTCAAATTCTTGCCTAAACTCATTTTCATTTACATCCAAACCCCGATTTATAGCTTCCTCTTTTATCAACTCCATAGGAAAACCAAATGTCTCATAAATATAAAAAGCCGTTTTTCCATCAATTATTTTATTATTTTTTTCAAAAATTAAATTTAATTCTTTTATACCATTTTCTAAAGTCACATTAAACTTATCGGCTTCTTTATTTAAAACTTCTAAAATATATTTGGTATCCATTATTTCTTTATAAAATTCTCCAAAATTATTTTGTAAGTTAGTAAGCATTAATTCAAATAAGTTTTCGGAAATACCTAATTGTTTTAAATGTCTTAAAATACGACGAATCAATCTACGCAATATATACCCTCTTTCAACATTAGAAGGCACTATTTGACTAGCAATTAAAAACACACTGGCTCTAAAATGATCGGCAACAATTCTAGCACTTTTTTCATTATAACTGGCAGCTTTGGATTTTAATAATTCCATTTGATCACTAAAAATATCTGTTTCGTAAATCGTTTTATCATCAAAATTATCTCCAAAATTAACAGCTAATAGTTGTCTTTCTAACCCTGCGCCAGTATCAACCCCAACTTCTTTTAATGGCTCTAAAGTTCCATCCGTTTTTTTATAATATTGATTAAAAACTAAGTTTCAAATTTCAAGTCCTTTAAAATGGATCTCACTACATGGACCGCAAGGGCCTTCACTACCGACTGGTCCTCAAAAATTATCCTCTTTATCTCCTAAAACAATCTGTTTTTCATCAATGCCTTTGGCTTTTCATAAATCATAACTTTCTTGATCCATTGGCACCAAATCATCACCTTTATATACAGTTACTATTATATCTTTTCAATTTAATTTTAATATATTAGTAATAAAATCATAAGCAAAATCAATTGCTTCTTTTTTAAAATAATCTCCTTTAAAAGCAAAATTACCCAACATCTCAAACATTGTTAAGTGTCCCCTATCCCCGACTTCATCAATATCAATTGTTCGAATACATGGTTGTGAACTTGTAACTCGAGTATGGCCTAACGGCTCATTTAATCCCGGATGAATATCTAATATTGGATCTTTTTTTAATGACCAATATTGTTTAAATTGTTGCATACCTGCCACATTAAACAAAACCGTCTTATCGTCATTAGGAATTAAAGATGCTGGTTTAATAATTTTATGTCCTTTTTTCTCAAAAAAATCCAAAAAAGATTTTCTTAATTCTTTCGAAGTCATATTTTATATAATTTGTTTTAAAACATTTATTACATATTCCAATCCCTTATCATTTAATATTACTATATCAAATATTTCTAAGTATTTATCTTTCAATTCTTCTTCTTTCTCGTTCAAATATCCAATTTTAATAATATTGTTATATTTTAAATGACTAATCATTCCTAAATCACCTTCTGAATCTCCAATTAAAATAACATTGTTCCTATTTTTAATTCTATTTTGAATTTTTTCATCTTCAATAATAATTTCATCTTTATTCAAAACATTAATTACTGGTTTTTTAATATCTTGAAAAGACCCTTTTTCATCTCAAATAATTTCATTGGCAATTAAATAAATATCATCGCCTATAATATCAAATCTTTTAAAAACCATCTTTATAACATCTCCGCCCAATCCATTTGAAGTAATAATCACCAAAGGAATATTATTTTGATCAAGTATTCCAAAAAAATCTTTATAATTGTCTCTTAATTGTATTCTGTCTGAATCAACTATCTTTTCTAAATCATCTTTTGTCAATCCACATTCTTTTAATAATTCATAATGCGCCAACCATCATTCCAACATTTTAGCTTTTCTTGCTTCTCAAGGCATTGTAATATCAATTTCAAAAGGATGATATTTTTCAAATAATTCATTGGCTCTACCAGCATAATCTGAGGTTAAATAATTCTCTTCTCTTAAAATAGCGATGACTGATGGATGTTTTTGACCGTTTCAAAAAGCTTTTGTTAAAGTTTTATCAAAATCCGAAACAATATAAAAATTATCTTTGCCCGATTTTTTAAATTTTTGTATTTTTTCATCTAACAATTGTTTGTTAGCAATCAATATATTAGTCTCGCTCATAAATAAATTATTAAAAATAAATTAACTAATGGCTATTCGTTTTAAAATATTACTTATTGTTTCTAAACCTTGATCATTCGTTATCACTATATCAAATTTATTACTATATTCTTCAAATAATTCCTCTTCCTTTTCATTCAGATACCCTACCTTGATAATATTTTTATATTTAATATTTTTTGCCATCCCTAAATCTTTTTCCCTATCTCCTATTAAAATAATATTACATTTTTGTTCAGCTAACTTCTGCATTCTCTCGTCTTGTTTCATGGCGTCATCCTTATTAATAGTATTTACTATTGGATATAAAAGTTTTACAAAATTACCATTATTATCTCATACAAATTTATTAGCAATTAAATTAATCTTTCCATAATCAATTTTAAATTTATCAAAAATCATTTTTATAATATCTTCTCCCAACCCATTGGCCGTGACAATGGTAAGAGGAATATTATAATTATCTAGAATCTTAAAAAACTCTTGATACCCATCTCGAAATATATATCTATTAGTGTCAACCACACCCTGTAACGCTTTTTTGGATAGCCCGCATTCTCCCAAAAGTTTGTAATGTTCATCTCACCATTTCAATAAATTAGATTTTTTAACTTCTATGGATACGTTAGGATCAATTTGTAAAGGATAGAACTTATTCTGTATTTCCTCAGCTTTGGTAGCATAATCTGGAGTTAAATAATTACTTTTTCTAAGGCTAAGCATAACTGAAGATACCTCCTCCTCATTAACTATAAAATGGGTCAAAGTTTTATCAAAGTCTGAAACAATATGAACCTTATCTACCCCATCTTCTTTAAATTTTTGTATTTTTTCATCTAACAATTGTTTGTTAGCAATTATAATATCATTTTCCATAACAATTTTATTATATCAAAGTTTTATTGAAAATACAATTTACTATTGAAAAATTCATTAAAAATGGTATAATCTACTTATCTGGACGATTAGCTCAGTTGGTTAGAGCACTTGGTTTACATCCAAGGGGTCAGGGGTTCGAGTCCTCTATCGTCCACCCCCACACCAACTTTTATTTATATTTATTAAATTATTTGTATATAATATGTATTACGTATATATACTAAAA
>JAKLIH010000032.1 GCA_022709715.1 Patescibacteria group bacterium
ATAGATCCAATCAATGATATCAACTACTACTATAGCTACAATCCCGGTGGTTCTTTTGAAGTCAATGCCTTGCTTGAATCAAACGAATACATCACCAAATTCTCCCTTAATGATGGTGGTGATTCCTTTAATTCTTATGAAGCAGGATCATCTCTAACTGACATGCCTCTTACCTTTCCCCAGAACTGAATCAAAGTCCCGGGTAACTCTCTTTATAATACATCTGATTTCTATGTCATGCAGTATGAAGCTAAATACTCAATTGATGGTCATGGAGCTAGTGATGCAACTACTGATTGCAGAGAAAGTGAATCCTACGATACCTATGATTGAAATAAAGCTTGTACCTATAAAGCTAATCAATCAAACAATGTATTATCTTCTCCCTATGGTTCTCCATTAGCTGGTGTATCACATACTGATGCTAAAGCCATATGCGCTTCCTTAGGAGCTCATCTTATCACCAATCAAGAATGAATGACAATAGAAAGAAACATTGACCAACAACCATCTAACTGAACATCAGGTGTTGTAGGTTCCGGCTATTTGTTTAATGGTAATTCTGAATGAACTGTAGCTGGTTACAATGGAGCTGATCCCGAAAAAGGTCTTAACCGAAACATCAGAGCATCTCATCGATTATCAAATGGAAGTATAATTTATGATTTGTCTGGCAATGTTTGAGAACATGTAATGGTAGATACCAACGATACACTTCTTGATAATCTTCCTAACGATGGTGGTGCAAGCGGTTGAAGATATGTAGATCTCACAGCTCTTACTACTGATGGTGATTTTGCGTCTTTTGATGAGCTTAGACCAACTGATTCTTCTTGAGATGCTGATCAAGGCATGGGTAGAGTATGAACTAATGTTGATACACAAACAGATAAGTCTCTTTTACGTGGTGGCAGTTGGCTTAATACTGCGTATGCGGGTGTGCTGGCAGCTTCTTTGTACTACAATACGGATTATGGCAGTTACAACATCGGATTTCGTTGCGTACAATAAAGCAAACTCTACAGCGGAACATTGCCATTTTCAACGGCAATGTTTGGAATAAGGTTTAGAACAAAAGAGTAAGCAGTAAAAAGTAATAAATCAATATTCTAATAACCTAATAATCTAATATTCTAAACAAAATACAAATGTAATAGTAAAACAGTAGTAAAATAAAATATTTAAATAAACATTCCATTTTATGAATCAGAAATGGTTTTTAAAAGAGAGGATAAAATAAGTTTATGAAATTTTTTGATTCGCATTGTCACTTGCAATTTGAAGCGTTTGATGAACTGAGAGAACAAATTATTAGTGAAATGCAGAAAAATAACTCAAGAACGATTAATGTTGGATCCAGTATTGAAAACTCGGAAACAGGTATTAAATTAGCTGAAAAATATAGCGATGTTTTGATTAGCTCAGTTGGTGTGCATCCATTTCATAGTTTAGGATTTGAAATTTATGAGGATAAAGATGAAAGTCATAATTTAAAAAATATATATCCACAAAATTTAAATAAATTAAAGGAATTAGCTAAAAACCCAGTTGTTAAAGCTATCGGTGAATGCGGTATCGACTTTTCTTATTTTAATCATTTAAAGGGTAGTGAAAACGACATAATAAATTGAAAACAAAAACAGATTGAATGTTTTAGATTCCAAATTAAATTAGCTAAAAAATTAAATTTGCCATTGATTTTACATATTCGAAATGAATATAAACTGGCCTTAACTATTTTAGAAGAAGAAAATTTTGATGGTCAAGCTATTTTTCACTTTTTTAAAGGGAATATTTCTGAAATGGAAGAAATTTTAAAAAATGAAAAATATTTTTTTGGTTTTTCCGGAGTAATTACTTATGATGATACCATGACTGAAGTTATAAAAATGTTGCCAATGTCTAAAATAATGATCGAAACTGATGCTCCGTATGTTTCACCAATTCCATTTAAAAGGGAAATAAATCAACCAAAATATGTTGTTAAAGTGGCTGAGAAAATAGCGGAAATAAAAAATAATTCGATTAATGAAATTTTAAATGCTACTTTTGAAAATGCGATCCGATTTTTTGGGATTTAAATGTTTACATATAGTTAAAAATGTGTTAATATAAATGAGTTAAAGGGCCGTTGGCTCAGTTGGTAGAGCACCTGCTTTGCAAGCAGGGGGTCAGGAGTTCGAGTCTCCTACGGTCCACCCCCACACCCAGAAAGGTTAAGATTAAAAATAAAATTTTTAATCGGGGAATGAATAAATCCAATTTATCACTGCAATCTTAATTTGAACATTCGAACTAATAATATAATGCTGGTCGCTCATAACCTTTACTGGGTGTGGGGACTAGCCCCCACAAAGAAACTTAAAAATCAAATCTCAAAAATCAAAAATATAAATCAAAGGTCAAAAATTAAAGACCACAATTTTTAAAAAATATGAACAAAAGTTAATTTAGTGGTTTACACCATATAAAGAAATCTCTTGAAGCTTAACGAAAGTTGGTGTGGGGGCTAGCAAATTCCAATGTTCCCGTCACAACCAACCGAAAGGTAGGTTGTGACGGGCCTTTTATTTTTGAGTTTTAAGATATGGATTTGATTTTTGAGATTTGACTTTTGACTTAATTGTTTATACTTGATTTTTTTTGAGAAATACTTTACAATATTATTAATGAAAAACTAAGGTCGATTAAACCTTTTTAAAAATTTAATAAATTTAAAAAAATAATATGATGGAAAATATAGCCGTTTCAACACAAATAGCTTTGGTCCAGTTGTGAAACTCATTTATAGTTTTCATGCCGAGATTTTTCGGTGCGTTAATTATATTTTTTGTTGGGTTAATCATCGCAGCTGGTATCGCTGAATTAATTGAAAGAATTATCGATGCCATTAAGATTGATCGAATATTAGAAAAAGTTGGATTTAAAAACTTTTTAGATAGAGCTGGTGTTAAATTAGATGCAGGTTTCTTTGTCGGTCAATTAACAAAATGAACGATCGTTCTCGTCTTTTTATCGGCAACATTAGACTATTTAAATTTAAATGCTTTTTCTGAGTATTTAAATAAAATCGTCGCCTATATTCCAAATGCTATTGTTGCGGTATTGATTTTACTTGTAACTGCTTTGATTGCTGATTTTGTAGCCAAGATTATTAAAGCTTCAGCTAAAGGCGGTGGTTTAAGATTGTATCAAACTGCATCGTCATTGGCTAAGTGAGCTATTTATGTTGTTGGTATTTTGACCGCTATTGAAAAATTAGGTATTCCAACAATGTATTTATCAACAATCTTTATCGGCTTAATTGCTATGTTAGCAATTGCTGGTGGTATTGCTTTTGGTACAGGTGGAAAAGAATTTGCTAAAGATGTTCTAGATAGTTTAAAAGATGGTATCAAAGAATAAATTTACAATAAAATTTAAAACAGCACAGTAATTGTGCTGTTTTAAATTTGCCAAATTATTGGCGCGGACGACCGGATTT
>JAKLIH010000033.1 GCA_022709715.1 Patescibacteria group bacterium
ACCAACCATAGGTTGGGGTGGGGGCCAAGCCGAATTATCCGAAGGAGTTTTAATACTAAATTTATTTTTATAATTTGAATTCTGTATTTGCATTGTATTGTATTATTTTGTTATTTTACTAATTACTTTTTTCTACTTACTACTTACTCTTTCCTTTTATTTTTACAATTGTTTTACTACTGTTTTACCATTGTATTACTATTGTCTTTTTATTACTTTTTACCAATTACTACTTACTCTTTACAATTGTTTTTCCTTTGTTTTTCCGCTTGAACATTGAATCTGTTTCTTATAACGACCTAAACAATTGTAAATAATTTTTATTTTCTCCTATATACATTTTCGCTAATTCCATATACAACAGCATAAGATATCTGCTTTTGCCTTTTCATTTATTATCACCTAAAGTTAATGATGCTAATTTTAATGCTCTTTCTATACAATTTTTGGATATCTCTTCTTTATCACAAAAATTATTAGCTCTTAATAATTCAGAACCAATATGTCCTATCTGTTCTTGTCTTGAAAAAGAATTTCATCTTTCTTGAGTCATATTAATAATTTTGAAATATTAATTTTTTAATAATTTTTTCTATTTTTTCTCTTATATCTTGTCTAGTAATCTCTTGAGTTAAATTACTATATCCTGGTCTAATATTCATTAAAGAAGTATATTCTATAGATCGACTGGAAGGAATAATATTAGCTCCCCAAATATTTGCAAAATCAGATCCTGAATCAGCCAATACATCACCACAATCACAGTGAAGTTCGCAATTTAAAGCTATTCTTTCTTTTTTGATATCAATAGCTATTTTTATAAAACCGCCAAATTTTAATTCAAAATCAAGTAGTTCATTGAACATATATTTATCAATAGGACTATTAATAATTCGTATATCAAATAACTCCATATTTTATTTATTTAAATATATTAATAACTTTTACCAAACAATCATTTATGCTTGGATCTCTTTCCACAATAAATACATTTTCCTTCTACTCCATCGTCATTCATTTGATCAAATTCTAAGCATCGTGTCACTGCTTTGGTTTCTTCTTTAATTTTATTTTCACATTCTTTATCTTCACAAAAATAGGATCTAACAAAATTGCCCTCTTCAATAAACTTTTTAAAATCAGAATAATTGTCAGTGTCTTTGGTTTTTTCTAATTTTAATTTTTCTGATTTTGTAAATAAACCACTTTGAATATTTTCTAAAATATTTTTAATAGTATTTTCTAATCCATCTATTGCTACATCTTGCTTGACAAAATCATCTCTTCTAACTATTCTAACCATATTATTTTCAACTTCATTATTACCAAT
This sequence comes from Patescibacteria group bacterium, assembly GCA_022709715.1. GTDB lineage: Bacteria > Patescibacteriota > Minisyncoccia > UBA6257 > JAKLIH01 > JAKLIH01. The sequence continues at coordinate 1,331 of JAKLIH010000033.1, forward strand.
TTCAATTCGAATTGGTACACCTTTTAATTCTCATTCATTGATTTTATAACCCAAACTGTGAATATCATCATTATCAATAAAAGTTCTAATACCTTTATCTTTTAATTTTTTATTTAATGAGTTTGCATAATCAACAACATCCCTATTAGTTTCATTTTGAGCTTTTTTAATAATTGGTAAAATCACTACTTGAATTGGAGCTACATTTGGCGGCATAATTAGCCCAGAGTCATCTCCATGAGCCAGAATTATAGCCGCAATTGATCGTGTGGATAGTCCAAACGAGCTTTGAAAAGCGAATTGTTTTTTACCTTTTTCATCTAAAAAGTTTACATTAAATGCTTTGGAAAAATTATCGGATAAATCGTGCGAAGTACCAGCTTGTAATGCTTTACCATTTGGCATCACGATTTCAATTGAATAAGTATTTTTCGCTCCCGCAAATTTTTCGGACTGACTTTTGAGTCCAATATAAACTGAAATTCCTAAATATTTTTCGTAAATATCTTTATATCAATTGAGCGCCTTAAATACCATCTGCAAATTATCTTCGTTATTAGCAAAAGCACAATGACCTTCTTGTCATAAAAATTCAGCTGTGCGTAAAAACGGATAAGTTCTTTTTTCCGCTCTAAAAACATTACATCATTGATTTATTTTTATTGGCAAATCTCGATACCCTTGAACTCAATTCGAAAAAGCTTTATACATAATAGTTTCCGATGTTGGTCGTAAAACTAATGGATCATTTAATTTTTCATCGCCAATTTTATCCACTGTTAAAAGTTCCGGCGCAAAGCCTTCAACATGCTCTTTTTCTTTTTTAATTAAACTCATAGGAATTAACATTGGAAAATAACAATTTTGAATATTATCTTCCTTAAACATTTTATCTAATTCTTTTTGAATATTTTCTCAAATCAAGTAAGCATAAGGCTTAATAATCATACTTCCTTTGACATCAGTATAATCACATAGATCGGCTCTTAAAACCACGTCGTTATATCAATCTGATATATTCTCTGATTTTTTAGTTAACCCTCTTTTTTCAAAACTTTCTTTCATATTATTTAGGTTATATTTTAATATACAATTATTATATCAAATTAACAAAATATTGTCTATTAAATAAAACAAGGACGGAGTTTATCCCCCGTCCTTTTTCTTTAACAATATTACTAATACTTTATTACCAATACTTTTTCAGTAACTCTTGCATTACTGTGGTATTTGGAAATTTCTGGCAAATTTCACCAGTACCAAATACCAAATCACTACCGTCAGGACCAATGGCCCTCAAAGAACCATCCTGCGATGTCACAAACCGGCCACCGATATCATGAACCTTCTTGACGGCCTCTTCTAAAGAGCCGGTAGAAAAATCGTCTGGAATGTGTCTCGTAGTGGTTTTATTTGGTTCAGTCATACCTGGTTTGTCAGTCGTTAATCGAGATATCATCTCTTTCAATTCCATTGTGTCAAGATCTTCATACAATCCAATGATCTCATCTCGATTGTTTAGCAATCGATTAAACATTGAACAATTTTGGTTTGCCATTTCATGCAATTGATATCGCATTTTGGCTTCGCCCGATTCAAATATCACCGCGCATAACCAAAAATCTCGGGTAATCACAATTTGACATAGACGATCCCGGATAAATCGGCTTTGGATGACTCTCAAACAATAGTTATTAAACATATTGTCAAGAATCGTTAAGTCAGTATCTTCAATCGCCCGACTGTATTCGTCTTTCGATCGAGGAGATTGATTTTGTAAAAATAAATAACTAAACAAACACGTTTCATCTTGATCAAGTTTGCGAATTGGCCTTAGCAATAAGCCAGTTCCTTTAAGCTCATTGCTAGCTTCATGCCATTTTGGCAAATAACTATTTACCAAAAGTAAATCCGATTTATCGATTTTACTACTGATCGAATCGAGAACATTCTTCAAAAACTGGTTCATTGCATCTACGCTCCAATTAAACATTTAGGGCCTCCTAATTTTATTTTAATATTAGATAATATTCATTTTTTGTTAGATCTTTTACAAAAGACCTAAATTTACAATGTACTGCAAAATAGAAATGTCCGCCCTGGGTAATTTAGGTCATTAATAAACAAAGAAAAACATGATAGTATCAAAAC
>JAKLIH010000034.1 GCA_022709715.1 Patescibacteria group bacterium
TATATCTTGTTATTTTTTCATTTTAGTTGGGGAATACTTTTTTTAACAATTTATTCCCGTCCGAATCCTCGTATCCAGGCCTCAGATTGGATTTATCAAAATATACCCATTAATTCAGTTATTACTAGCGAATATTGGGATGATGCTTTGCCTCTAAATATTGCTAACAACTCAAATCAAAGATACCAATCCCTCTCTCTGTCTTTTTATGATTCGGAAACAACAGAAAAATGGAATAAATTAGACGAATCACTTTCTCGGGCAAATTTCATAATTATGAGTTCTTCTCGACTTTGGGGATCTATTACTAAGGTTCCTAATATCTATCCTATTACTACTAAATTTTATCAAGATTTATTTTCTGGTAAAACTAACTTTCAAAAAATCATTGGTTTTTCTTCTTACCCAGGAATATCACTAAATTTTATGAAAAAATGTCTATATCTAGGTCCAACTGATTATCCTGGTCAGAAAAAAATGTGGATTACTTTTGAAAATTGTTTATTTCCTGGGATTTATGTTCGTGATGATACTGCCGAAGAATCATTTACTGTCTTTGACCACCCCCAAGTATTGATTTATAAAAAACTTATTAAATGAATTTGGTATTTTTTTTATTACACCTAACACTAGTTTCCATGGTTATTAGTTATTTTATATTTACTAATTATCGACAATTCAGATTTTCAAAAAATATTAAATTGAAATTCATATATATTTTTTTTATTGCTATTTTTATAAATTTCTTTCGTTTAAAAAATTTTCCATTTGTCGCAATTGGTGACGAAATCAGGGATGGTGCTTTAGATGCAGCCAAAATAAGCTCTGGTGAATTAAAAAATATTTTTGGATATGGAAGCTACAATGCTCATGGGTTAATTATTCCCACGTTTAACAGTATATTTTTTAAAGTATTTGGAAATTCTGTTTTGAGTTATCGAATCCCCACGGCTTTAATTGGTAGCGTTGACATTATTCTATTATTCTTTATAACCACATACTTTGTTGGTTCTATCGCCGGTTTTTGGGCTGCGTTGACACTAACTTGTCTTCCACTCCATCTTTTTTATAGTCGAACGGAAACAGTAGTTATCTTTAGCAGTTTATTAACCACGATCCTCATTTATTTTGCTTATCGGGTCATAAATAAACCAAAAGATTATATTTATCTGGCTATCCTAATTGGTTTTTCGTTTAATTTTCACGCTTCAGTTAAAACTGTTGCCATTTTGTTATTACCGGTGCTTTTTATGAAAATATTATCCTTTCAAAAATTTACCAAAATTATCATTAGTACATTTATTTCCGTTATTGCCATAATAGTTGGATTTGGTCCAACCATTTTACGCACTACTCCAGAAATATTTTTCAATTATAGTCGTTTCAATGGTAACTCGGTTAATTTTGTTTCACTTATTGGTAAATATTTTGAATCACTCAAAGTAATAGCTTTTAGTCCAACTACCAGTCATTATTTTGATCACCAACCCTTAGTTACCATACCTTTATTTGTTTTATTTATAATTGGTTTAATCTGTTTATTTATTAAAAAGAAAAACATATTTTTACTATTAACTTATCTGCTTTTAGCAATACTATTTACCAATAGTGCAATTACGGACTTGATTAATGCCGACCACCGATTAATACCCCTATTACCAATAATTTCAATAATTGTTGGCACATCTTTATATCATTTAACTAGTGCCCTACCAAATTTGTTGAAAAAAGCTTCGATAATTATTTTATTTCTATATTTAACAAGTCTGGCTTATAACTTTTTCGATAATCAAAAGGCGAACATCAACGACTATAATAACTGGCGAGAACCCAAGGAATATCTTTCTATGCATCTTATTTATTTAATTAAAAATAACAATTTTCCAAAAGATATCACCATCTACGTTTCTAGAAATAACTCTGTAAATTTTAATTACCTTCATTATCAGGAACAGTATAGATATTTTTTACCAGATAAAAATATTGTATTTCTCGCAGATAATTATTACGATGATCATACCGCCGCTTTATCCACCAGCAAACAACAATTTTTACAAATTGACTGCAAAGAAAAAATGAACCGTTTCTTTTGTCCTCTAAACGACACTAACAAGTTTAGTATTTATTATTAAAATTTTTTATATAGATCAAGATAAGAAGATATGGTTTTTTTATAATCAAACAAATTTAAGTTATTTGCTCTTTTTTGATAATATTTTTTCCCATTCTTTAATACAATATTTATCTTTTTTGCTAAATCCTTTGAATCTCTTATTCTACAAATTTCCCCCATCCCTGTCATTTTTACTGGCATTCTAACCCCTGGTAAATTACTAGCGACTACTGGTACACCGCACTTCATTGCTTCTGCTTGGACTATGCCAAAAGTTTCTAAATTGTTGATACTTGGCAGCACTAGGCAATCGAGTTTCGTGTAAAAATTGTTTAACTTTTTATGCTCTATTGGCCCGACTAATTCAATTTTATTGTTTAAATTATTTTTAATAGTTTTATAAGTATTATCACCAATTACGTTATTGTATGGGCCAGCCAAAATTAATTTGGCATCAACTTTTCTCATGGCCTCAATTAGATAAGTTAAACCTTTTTCCCAAGCAATCCTCCCTACGTACCCTACAATTTTTTCTTCATTAATTTTTCTAAAATCTAGTTTCTTATCTCCATTTTCAATTTTTATCGGTGGCAAAATAAATACCAATTTTTTCTTAAACATTTTTAAAAACATTGAATTGTCTGCATAATCCTTGGTGTAAGCTACTATTTTATCGGCCGAAAGATAGGTAAAAAAATGACTAGGAAATGAAAGCAAAGCAATTACCATATTAGAAATTGTTCCATTAAATGAAAATTCGCAGTGGTGAGTTACAATCAATTTTTTGTTTAAAATTTTTGCCCACAATGCCAACCAAAATGATTCTAATGAGGGTAAATGGCAATTAACAATGTCACAATCTTTTACTAATGAATAACTTTTTATTGGGTACTTCCACATTAAAAAGCCTTTACCAATTTGTGTACCCTTAATTCTTTTAATTCTTACCTTATTTATTATTTCTTCTTCCTTTAATTCCTTTTGAAATTTTCCACTAATTACTTCCACGCTATTCAATCTTTCTGATTCTTCAGCTAGTATTTTTGCATACTCACTAACACCAGAAATATTTGGATAATAATAGGTCACCCCAATCAGGATTCTTTTCATAAAGCTGGTACAATTATCTCATTATGAAACATCTTGTCATAGGTGGAGCTGGTTTCATTGGTTCTAACCTGGTAAACACTTTATTATTAGCAGGGGACTCAGTCACCGTTTTGGATAATTTATCAAGAAATGGTAGTGAAAAAAATTTAGAATGGCTTCGTTTTCTTTATCCTAAATTAGAATTTATAGAAGCAGATATTATTAAAAATCAGGACCTTTTAAATCAAGCAGTAAAATCCGT
>JAKLIH010000035.1 GCA_022709715.1 Patescibacteria group bacterium
TTCCGGAAACATAGAAATACAAAATGAAATCATAGGATATATTCCACAGGAATTTTCATTTCCGAATGAGATGGTTGGAGTGTATCTTGAAAATAAGTTGGATTCCAAATGGGATATGTACAAGATTGACCTTTTGGTAAACAAGTTAAAATTTGCAAATTACGATCCTTATCAATTTTTAAATACTTTAAGTGAAGGGCAGAAAATGAAGGTAAAGTTAATTGAGATCATGCTTACTGATCCGACGATACTTTTTATTGATGAACCGACAAACCATCTTGATATTGAAGGTATTAGATGGCTGGAAAAATATTTAAAAACACTTAATCAAACGATAGTTATGATTTCTCATGATAGATATTTTTTAAATAGTTTGGTAGATGAAATTTGGGAAATTGAAAATCATAAGGTCTTAAAATTTGTTGGTGATTACGATAATTACAAAATTGAAAAAATGAAATTAATAGATAAATGGGATCAGGAATATATTTTGTTTTTAAAACATAAAAAACAATTGGAAACACTTTTGGAAAGTGTTCATAAAATTAAAGATGGAAAAAAGAGAGGTAGGGCAATTGGGGCAGTTAAAAAAAGAATCGATCGGGAAATAGAATCAAATAAAAAAGAGAAATATGTCACTAAAAAAATTAAGGATTTGGAGTTTGAGACAGAAGTGCACGTTGGAAAGCTGATGATTAGATTTGAAAATGTCACAAAAAAGTATGGTGAGAAAACTGTGTTTGAAAATCTTAGTTTTGAAGTTAGAGGTAAAGAAAAAGTTTGGCTTTTTGGCCCAAACGGTGCTGGTAAAACTACCATTATAAAAATGATTATTGGTGATGAAGGAATTACTGAGGGAGTCATAAAAATTGGAGACAATGTTAAAACTGGTTACTATTCTCAGGTTCAGTCAGAACTGGATTCGGAACAAACAGTGTTAGAGGAATTTATGAATAAAACCGGGTGTTATTACGGGAGTGCCTATGGATACTTAAAGAAATTTTTATTTGATAATGATGCTGTAAAAAAGAAAGTAAAATATTTAAGTCCCGGTGAAAGGGCCAGATTTGCATTTTCAATATTTGCTTACAAAGATTACGATTTATTAATTCTTGATGAGCCTGATAATCATCTCGATATTGAGACTAAAGAAGTTTTGGAGAAGTCTTTGAGAGAATTTAAAGGAACTATTTTATTAGTTTCGCACGATAGGTACTTTGTTGAAGAGGTTGGAGTTAACAAAATTTTAAATCTAGAAGAGGGAACTTTGACGTCTAATTAGTTTTTTTATATTTGTTTAATAAATTTTAAAATATTACAGTACTTGATAAAACACACTTATCATATTTGATATCATTTATTTAAAATGAAAAATTACTTAAATAATAGTAAGTTTTTACTCTACCTGCTGCCGATTATATTTTATGTATTATTTTTCTTCCCCGTATTAGGTTTTAGTAAAATATTGGGGGGGGGCCGATGCTGTAAGATATTCTTATCCAGCAAGATATTATCTTTGGGAATCTATTAGTGAATGCAGATATCCTTTTTGGACAGAGAGGATATTTGGAGGTTATCCCATTTATACTGATTCCGAACATGCTTACACCTCCATGATAAATATTTTATCAATTGTAATTCTTGGTCCGTTTTATTCATATAAGTTCCTCCATTTTATTTTTTACTACGCAGGATCTTTAGGTTTAATATTTTTACTCAAAAGAAAAGGTATCGATTTAGTATCATCCCTGTCGGCTGTTGTCATTTATTATTTTTCCTTTTTTCTTTTATACCATCAACAACATTTTTCAATGACGCTAACGGCATATTTATTACCATTAAGTATCTATTTCGCTGATAAACTAATTAGTGAAAAAAATATTTATATTTCATTATTTTTGGCCCTCCTAAACGGCATGGTAATTTCATTCGGGTCTTATCAGATGGTGTTTCTGTTTTTATTTATCACATTTCTATATTCAATTACTCAGATAACTTTAAAAAACATACGAAAATATTTATTCGTCATACTTGTATATATTATAGTTACTTTCTTCATCTCATTACCAAGACTTTTACCCACATATCAATCTTATTTAAGGGGAAATAGGTATAGCAACGGCATCACTCATACCGACGGGTCTTTTAATCCCATGATGATAGTCAATCTGATATATCCTTATATTTTTGGGGGTGGGGAGAATTATAAATGGAATACTGTTAGCAGCGATTATCAAATTCATGAAACTTATATTTACGTTGGTATTACATCTGCAACTATCGGGTTTTTTGGTTATTTATTTGTTAATGACCGTAAGTTGAAAAAATTTATTAATTTATGTGTCTTAGCCTTTTTAATTTTAGGATTTATAAATTACGTACCTTTTCTAAATAGTTTAAAAATACCTGTTATAAGTTCATTTAGATTTTGGGGGAGATCTGTAATTCTTTTTGTATTTTCTCTATCTATTTGTGTGGCATATTTTATAAACAAAATTAGTATCCAGAGAAATGAAAGGGTAGATAAAAACAAAGGAGTTATATTAATCTTTTTAATCTATCTGGTTCAATTGGGTTTCTCATTTTATAGGGATAAAAAATCTTCAATAATAATTCAACAGATAAAGAACAGAGCTATACAACTTGATACTCAATTCTACATATGGTTAAGCCTGTTATTTATAGCATTTTCTACAGCATTGCTGGTTTTGCTCGTTAGAAATAGAAAGACTTTGTTAATAAAAATTTTTATACTTTCAGTAATTACTTTCGACCTTTTTTACTTTGGTCACACCATTTTAAATAAATACGATGCAAAAATAGATAGTTTATATAACAAGGACATTATTGAAGTTTCTAAAGAATATAAAAATAAACGTATAGCATTTATTTTCAAAGACACTGAGTATAACTTTGGTTTATATCTCAGAAGTTGGGGTGTTTTGGGGTACAGCCAATATAACCCTACCCTGAGAACTAAATTAACCAAAACAGTAGGTTTTAAAGAAACCTCTAAGCAGTGGAATTCTGAGATAGATTTAACTCAACTTGATAGATTAGGTGTAGCTAAGGTAATAAGAAATGATGGGATTACTTCTCATAAATTCGACATACATTCCAATCTTCAATATTTTGACGGTATTATTTTAAATGAGGAGTCCCGAGAAGGAAAATATTACTTTAAAATAAAATCTAACCAGCCCCAACAGATAAATACATTTATAAATAATCATCCCGGATGGATTATTAAAGTAAATGGAAATGTTTATAAAAATAAAAATACTGAAGATACCTTCTTAACATTTGACGTACCTTCTGGGGAGATTGATATAGTAATTAAATTTATTCCAAAAATATTCTATTTTAGTTTGGGCATATCATTCGTCGGAC
>JAKLIH010000036.1 GCA_022709715.1 Patescibacteria group bacterium
TACAGGTGTTAATGGCGTTTTGCCATTCGGCTCTAACCTCCGGGTCATCCATAAACTCACTGTCTAAGTGAAGCACCGTTTGATTAATAAGAAATTCTTTTAAGCTGATTAGTTCTTCTACACCAATCGATTTAATCGTGGTTAAGAATTCAATCGGAAATACTAACCGATTGGGATGCGGATTGTTGTTAGATTTTCGCATAATTTTTTAAATATAAAAAACCTACCCATAGGCTGCGAAAATCTAACAACAGAAGTTGAAATACATATTCCGTTTCTCTCGGAACTTCCCATGGGATAGGCTGGATTGTTTACTGTGTGAAAGTACATATTATTAGATTTTCGCACAGCAAACGTACAAATGTAAATTTGTACCACCAAATAAAGTTTATGTATTTACATAAAGTTCTACTTTTTTATACTTAAAAGTAAAATAATTTACTTAGGTGTAACTTTATTGAGTAAGAATTTTTATATTTGTGGAGTTGTAACTGTGACGGCCTTTGCAACAACTGAAAATATATTGTTTAGGAGAATCCTTTAGCTAGTATCAGCCGTCACTGAGAAAGCTAAAGGATTTCTCTATTTACAAAACTTTTTATTATGGAAACAACAAAATCAAAAGCAGTAGAATTTGTTTATCAAGAAAGTGAAATTCATTTTCTTTTAGAGTTTGAAGGAAGCATCATGATTAATGCTACAGAAATGGGAAAACTTTTTGACAAAGAAACTAGGAGTTTTTTAAGGCTTGATAATACTAAAAATTATGTTAAAGCAATGTTAAGAAAAAAATTTAATCGTACAGATTGGGATGATTTTGAACCTTTTTTAGACGAAAAACAGATAAAAAAAGAATTTAATCGTACAGAAGTGTACGATTATATTAAGGATAATATTTACAATTCTAATAAAAAGAATGGTACATATATATGTAGACAATTAGCAATTAAGTTTGCTGCTTGGCTTGATTACGATTTTGACATATGGATTACAGAAACTATTGAAGGGTTGTTATTTAGTGAACATTATATAATTCATCAAAGAAAAGTTTTAGAAATTGAGAAAACTAAAGCTTTAATTGCTCAATTAGAATATAAAATAAGATATAAAATTGGCGATATCGATACAGCAATTGAACTTCTTGATGCACAACAATTACTTTTAAAATTACAAACAGAAAAACGTAACGCCATATCTAATCAAGTTAAAAACATTCAATATTCTTTTTTTTAGTAAGTCTTACATTTCAATCTTCGATGTTAGACTGAACGACCACCAAATAAAGTTTATGTATTTACATAAAGTTCAACCTTTTTATACTTAAAAGTATAATAATTTACTTAGGTGTAATTTTATTGAGTAGGAATTTTTATATTTGTGGAGTAAACCACGACTTACATTTACAGCATAGGTAAATTTATTTACCAGAAACAAACCCTTAAAAGTGCGTCGTGGCCTTTTAGGGGTTTCGTTTTTTAATACATATATAATATGAAAAACAATGTTATTCAAAAAAAGCAAAATTTAATTCAGGAGTATTATTTTAAGCTGAAAGAATTAAATCAAGAAAAAAAAGCAATCACAAAAACAATTAATGTGATGAAAGAAAAGTTTGAAAAGTTAATTGAAGTAGAAGCAGATTCTGAAGAATTACTTTTATTTGAAAACATGGATGATTTTCTTCGAGAACGAGCAGAAAAAAACGCCAACCAAAAAAGTTGTTAATGCTCAAAAAATAAAAAAAAATTGAGCAATAAGGGAAAAGTCGGATTTTTGCCTTATTGCTCAAAAAAAGATTAAAAATTGAGCAATAAGAATTATTTAGCCCACAAGTGAAAATTATAATTTTAAGGTTAAAAAATGACACAAAAAATAAAAGATGATTTTTTTAAATCAGATTCAACGCCATTTGAATCTTCCGATTATTATATTTTTTTTGGATATAACAGACATAGTAATTTTAAAAGGTTTTTGGATAAAGAAAAATTCTACCCTCACATTTTTTGCGATAGTTTTTCAAAAATAACCACTAGGGAAAGAAATACTATTTCTTTTGATAGGGAATTGTTTTTGTCTCTATGTGAAACAAGCAATATAGTAAGGAATGAAATTGAAGAAATTGCCATAGAATATTATTCTTCCGTTTTCAAAGCAAAAATTAAAAAATTTATTGTTATAACTAAAGAAAACAGAATAAGCAACTTAAAAATCTATAATATACCATGTGGTAAATATTACAACTACAGTTTAAATACTTATAATATAGCAAATGATTTATTGCTTTGTCCTTATGATCTGTTTAAATTTTGTAACAAAGAGTGTCCTTATTTTGAATATTCAAGAGTTGGTCTAACAGATGAGTTTGATTATTACAAAACCAAAATACCGGCTTTCTATTTTGACAATATTCATTATACAAAAAGACATGAGTTTTTATTGCTCTTAAAGTATATTTTAGAAAACTATAAAATGTCTGATATGTCAAAAAAATTAGGTAAAATTTATTATCAAGACATTAAAGATATGCTCAATGAACAAATAAAAATAGACCATATCAAAAATGAAAAGGCAAAAAACAAAAACACACATAAAATAAAAGCAGAATTTAAACCATCGCAAGCCGAAAAAGATATGTATAGAAAAGCGTGTAAACTTTACCATCCCGATAAAAATCCAAACGGTGAAGAAATTTTCAAAATTATCAATAAAGCATACAAAGAAGGAAACGTATCAATACTAAAAAAGTATAGTTCTTTATAATTATAATTCACTTATAAGTATATTTTTTTACATTTGTACTTCTTCATCGCGTGGGGCAATGATTTTTAAGGTTAGTAGGTAACCGCTGTTTTCGCCATAAAACAGCGGTTTTTTTATTTCCTAACTCTCCAACCTTAGAGAGTTTACACTCCAATTATGTGACTAATCAAAAAAAGCGTAATTCTCATGTTACAGCCTTTTACATTTTTTCAAAGCAATTTTGAAAAAAATGTAATAACATGGCCAAGGTTATCACCGACGAAAAAATAAAGCTCTCCATTGAAATAAACGGAAACGCTGCTCAAAAGGATTTAATTGAATTAGAAAAGTCAACCCGAAAGTTGTCGGAATCTAATAAACAATTACTGCTCGAAAAAAAGCGTTTGGAAAGCCAAGGCAAAAAAGACACTGCCGAATATAAAAGCCTAACAGCTTCCATCAAAGCAAACAACCTCGCTATTGATGCCAACAAGGAGAAAATGAAAGCCTTGCAAAATCAAATTGGCATTACAGGTTTAACGCTCACACAACTTCGTCAAAAAGCTACTGTTCTTCGGGCAACGTTAACTAACA
>JAKLIH010000037.1 GCA_022709715.1 Patescibacteria group bacterium
GTAGCTAATGATAACAAATACATCACATCTTTACCAATAGATCCAATCAATGATATCAACTACTACTATAGCTACAACCCCGGTGGTTCCTTTGAAGTCAATGCCTTGCTTGAATCTAATGAATACATCACCAAATTCTCCCTTAATGATGGTGGTGATTCCTTTAATTCTTATGAGAATGGATCATCTCTAACTGACATGCCTCTTACCTTTCCCCAGAACTGAATCAAAGTCCCTGGGAATACAACCTATGGAACAAGTGACTTCTATGTCATGCAATATGAAGCTAAGTATGCTATAGATGGACATGGAGCGAGTGATGCGACTACTGATTGTAGAGTTAATTCGTCTTATGATACATATGATTGAAACAAAGCTGAAGCTTGTGCTACGTATATTCCTGCCTGGAATAACAACAATGTCATTTCTTCTCCGTTAGGATCTCCAATCGCAGGAGTAACTCACAAAGAAGCTAAAGCAATTTGCACTACTCTAGGAGCTCATCTAATCACCAATCAAGAATGAATGACTATAGAAAGAAACATTGACCAACAATCTTCTAACTGAACATCGGGTGTTGTAGGATCTGGTTATCTCTTTAATGGTAATTCCGGAGATACATCAAGAGGTTACAATGGAGATAATCCAGAAAAAGGACTTAATCGAAACATTAGAGCATCTCATCGATTATCTAATGGAAGTATAATTTATGATCTATCTGGTAATATATGAGAACACGTCATGGTAGATTCAAATGATACTGTTCTTGATACTCTTCCTAACGATGGTGGTGCAAGTGATTGAAGATGAGTAGAACTCTCAGCCCTTACTTCTGATGGTGATTTTACATCAATGGATGAACTCAGACCAACTGATCCAACTTGAGATGCTGATCAAGGCATGGGCAGAGTAAATACTAATATTGATGTACAAGCAGACAGAGCTCTTTTACGTGGTGGAAATTGGGGTGATGCTTTGTATGCAGGTGTGTTGGCGGCTAATTTGTACTACAATACGGATTACAGCAACTTCTACGATGGTTTTCGCTGTGCACGGTAAGGTAAGTGTAACGGCGGAATTGTCGTTGAAAATGGCAATTCCGCTGTAGTATCACTACGTGGAATTGCTACTGAAAGTAGCAGTATTCCACTGTAGTCATTGCTTTTTATTCAAAAATAATATAAAATATACGTGTTAGTATATAATCATGAAAGACTCAAAATTAAAAAAAATAATTGTTTTATCCGCCTTTATTTTATTAGTAATTCTGATATTTTTTTTAATTAGTCATAAAACTACTAGCACTTCTAAAGCCAATATTAATAATTCACCTACAACTGAATCCAGTTTACATTCGAAAAAATTACCATCCCAATATACTCCAGTTTTTGATTTAACTTTAGAAAGTAATATCATTTTAATCGGTAATATCGAAACGGGGAATATTGTTTTTCAAAAAAATGCTGATCAAAAGACCAATGCTGCTTCCATTACCAAATTATTAAGTTCCGCTGTTATTTTAGAAAATGTTAATACTAGTAATGTTATTCATATTGATAAACAACAATATGAAAGCTTGCCATCTAAAACCGATTTAGTGTTGGATGAACATATCAAGGTGATTGACTTGTTAAAAATGGCATTGATTATGTCTTCAAATGATGCCATCAATGCTTTGGCTAATCATTTGGGTTATTATGAATTTTTAAATTTAATGAATCAAAAAGCCAAATCAATTGGCATGTATAATTCTCATTTTGACAATCCCATCGGTTTTGATAGTATTGAAAATTATTCAACTGCCTTAGATTTATTCCAACTTGGTAAATATATTTATAAACATTTTCCATTAATTGGTGAAATCACTCGATCTCAAGCCATTACTATTACATCTCTTTCCAATGTTAAACATTTAGTTGTGCCAACCAATTTAATTATCGATAAATTAGAAAATTATTGAGGTGGTAAAACTGGTACCACCCCTCAAGCCAAAGAAGCATTACTAGCTATTTTTGAATTCGAAAACAATGGTAAAAAATATCCATATATTGTTGTGATCGTTCAATCCGATAATCGTTTTTCGGATATACAAAAAATATCCGAATGATTATCGGCTAATAAACCATTTTTAACAAATTATTAAATTTAAAATATGCGAGCACAAATTATTTCTCAGGTTGTAAAAATTTTTACTTTAGGTGGCATGTCGACAGTTTTATCTTTTATGATTGCACCTCTAGTTTTAAAATTTTTATTAAAAAATAAAATTTATAAGCAAATTAGGCAAGATCCAGATGCTCCCATTTTTACAGCTATACACGAAAAAAAGGGTGGAACGCCCACCATGGGAGGCATGATTTTTTGATTAGTTACTTTTTTTATAGCGTTTACAGTTTTAATACTTTCTTTTATTTTTGGTGGGATTTGAAATTTTTTCAATTTTGTTACTCGTGAACAAACTATTTTAATTTTAGGATCCATGATGTTAGCTGCTTTAATTGGTATTGTGGACGATATTTTTAATATCTATCGTATTGGGCCAAAAGGTGGTGGACTGCCAATGAAAGTTCGTTTAATTTTACACACTTTAATTGCTAGTATTGGCGCTTGATGGTTTTATGTTAAACTTGAATGAGATATTCTTTATGTACCGTTTGTTGGTAATGTTCATTTAGGATTATGATATATTCCATTTTTTATTTTCATTATTGTTGGCACAGCTTTTGCTATGAACGAAACCGATGGATTGGATGGTTTAGCTGGTGGCGTTTCTTTCATGGCTTTAATTCCATATATCGCCATTGCTTTCTTATTGGGTCGTTTTGATCTGGCATCGTTACTGGCAGTGGTAATGGGTGGTGTTTTGGCATTTTTATGATATAATATTCATCCGGCCAAGTTCTTTATGGGTGATACTGGCTCAATGACTTTAGGTATTTTGTTTGGCTTTTTAGCTATGTATACTAATACTGCTTTATTCTTACCATTATTTTTGTTCATTCCTTTTTTTGAAGCTCTATCAGTTATTATCCAAATGTTTTCAAAAAAGTTTCTTAAACGTAAAACATTTCTTTCCACACCAATTCACCATACTTTTGAAGCTATCGGCTGACCAGAAACTAACGTTACCATGCGATTTTGATTAATGCAAGGTATGGCAATGATTTTTGGACTTTTAATTTATTTATTGAGTGTTCTTAAACTCTAATATGATTTCAAAAATTATTTTAATTATTTGATATTCAATGTTGCCAATATTTGAATTGCGTTTGGCGTTACCAATGGCTTATTTCAAATATGGGTT
>JAKLIH010000038.1 GCA_022709715.1 Patescibacteria group bacterium
GAGTTTAAATTGAGAGTTCTTTAAAAACGGTTCAATATTATACCTATGTCCGGTTGCAAAATTGTCCAGACAAGTTACATCATATCCTTTATTTAAAAAATATTCGCACAAATTAGAACCAATAAAACCTGCTCCTCCCGTAATTAAAACGGAATACTTATTAATTATTTCCATTTTTTTATTCTAAAATTCTGCTTGATTTTATCAAGTAATGTTTTTGGTTTGTCATCATCATTATAACCACTTGAATAGTTACCATATATATAGCCATAGCCATAGCCGTAGCCGTAGCCGTAACCATAACCTGTTCCATATTTTGCTCTGTTTTCAAAACCATTGAACACAATACTTACATTTTTTAATTCTTCTCTTTGAACTCTATTATTCAACAAATTAACCATTTCCTTTTTAGTATAGTTTTGTCTAATAATATATAATGTTGCGTCTACATAAGGGATTAATTCAATTGCATCAGCAACTAAGCCTACCGGAGGTGTATCTAAAATAATATAGTCATACTTTTCTTTTAAGGACTTCATCAACTCATCCATCGATTCCCCAATTAATAATTCAGAGGGATTTGGTGGAATAGGACCTGAAGTAATTACATCTAAATACGGAATATGTGTTTGCTGAATTACTTCGTCTAATGTATTTTGACCAATTAAATAATTTACTACTCCAATTTCATTCTTGATTTTAAAATCATCGAAAATTTTGGGTTTACGTAAATCCAACCCTACGATTACCGTTTTCTTTTCACTTAAAGCAAATACAGTTGCCACGTTAATGGAACAAAAGGTTTTCCCTTCACCACTTATCGAAGAGGTTAACATTAATGTTTTAGAACCCTCAATTTTGTTCTTCTTATACATAAATTGTAGGGAAGAACGAATTGCCCTAAATGATTCTGATAAAGACGATTTTTGTTTCTCAAAAACTGTTAAATTTGATCTAGTTTGTTTAATCCCTACAATTCCTATTATCGGAATAGTGGTTAATTTACTGATATCTTCAATATTTAAAATTGTATTTTCTAAAAAGAAAATTGTCAATATAGCTACAAGTGGTATAAATAATCCGAGAAAAAAAGCCAACACATAGTTTACTTTAGTATTAGGCCCAATTTGTCCTCCACCAATATCTTTGGCTGGATCAATGAAATGGATATCTGCTAGATTAGCCGCTTTAACAATATTCGCCTCGTTTCTTTTTTCTAAAAAGCTAGTAAATATTTCATTGTTTAAATCATATTTTCTATTGATTTTAAGCAATTCTTGTTGTTCAGCAGGGAGTTTACTAATAGTTGCTTCTGATTTACTGATTTTGTCATTTACTAACTTTAAATCGTACTCTAAAGAAATCCTTACAGAAGAAATATTTTCTAAAAGTACCTTTTTGAGGGCTTCAATTTCATTATCTAAATCTTTAAACATTTTTGGGTTCTTGATAGTATAACCCATTTCAGAACGTTGGGTTGATAATGTTATCAATTTTGAAACATTTTGTATAACGTTCGGATCATCAATTCCTGCGACTGTCGGTGCAGGAAGTTTTGAAAAATCAACACTTTTTATCAAATAATTTTTTAATGAATTGTAATAGGCAATTTTTCTATTAACTCCATCTCTCTCCACTTCATATTCAAGAAGCTTTCCAGAGGCTTGTTGTCCACCAGTATTAATTTCAAAATAATCTTTGTTTTTACTGAAATTTTTTACTTCATTTTCATTTTCTTTAAGTTGCTTTTCCATAGCAATTAAAGTACTATCAATAAAAGCTATGGTATTTGTTGCAAATTGATTTTTTCTGTCCAATTGCATTTTAATCATAGTATTGACAGTCTCATTTAAATATTTTACCACCCTATTCTTATTAGTACCCTCAAGACTTAATTCTATAATAGAAGGTGCATTTTTATCTAAAACAGCTTTAATTTCTTTATATTTTGATACTGTTTCATCAAATTTATTAAATTTAACAAAATATTCATTCCCTTGATAATCCCCAATAAAATCAGCTTTTACCAATTTAAAATTCAAAAAAGGGAGATTAATATCTTGATTAAAATTAAACTTCCCTTTAAAACCACCTACTTTATTTTTATTCTTTGAAGAAAAATTTGTTTCGTAAATTATTAAGTCGGAATTTTCACTTTCAAAATTTATTGACAACTCGAATTGTGAATCATTAATAAATTTTATTTTTATTAATGTTTTTAACAATTGTGGCTTGGCTTTATCCAATACAACTTGGAAAGGCAGATCTCCGTAGACATCTTTCATGTAATACTTGCCTTTTGACAAATAGTCAATATAAAAATCCAAGTTATTTACAACAATTTCATTATGAGATCTTGAACGAAATGTAGAAGCCAAACCTTGGACTTGATCCGAAGTTCCTCCCCAATTAAATACTAAACTTGTATTGGATGTAAAAAAAGGATTGTTTTCCTCCTTAAGAGCTATTGTCGTTTCTAATTTATAGATTTTCTCTTTTCTGACATTTACGTTATAAGCTACTAAAAAGGCTACAACCCAACTTACCAGAAACCATTTCCAATAGCCTGCTGTTTTTATTAAAAAACCTTTAAAATCAAATTTTAACTGGTTTTCAAAAAATGAAAAATCTTTAGATTCAAGCATATTGTGTAAAAATTATAATTGCATTAATACTATAATAGTAGTAGCCAATGATAGAACTGATATTATTGTAGTTAAGGATTGAATACCGGTTGTTCCTGTTCCCCATGATTTTTGTTTTAAAGGATTTACTAATATAAAATCATTTGGTTGCAAATAATAATATGGTGATTCAAGAGCTTTTTTATCTAATAAATTAATGGTATGCATCTCTACCCCATGTGGGTACTGTCTTACAACAATAACGTTTTTGCGATCACCTGTCATTGTAATATCACCTGAATTTGAAATAGCATCCATTATAGTTGCATTTTCAACAAAAAGCGTATTTGTCCCCGGTGCTTTAATCTCCCCATTGATGGTATATCTCATTCCTGCAATTTTTACTGAGACAAATAAATTTGCTTCAATATTAAAATATTCTTCTAACAATCTTTTTTCTATTAAAATTCGAATTTCTTCTGTCGTTTTACCAATTACATTAACCTCTCCTAAAACCGGAATTCTTATATTTCCGTGATCATCTACTGTAGAACCTTCAAAAAACAAAGTTTGTTCGGTATTATTAGTTTGTAATCTTTCAGTTGGCTTAAATATTGCTGATAACTTTGGGTCAATAGTTTTAATATTAATCATTAAGATATCGTTTGTTT
>JAKLIH010000039.1 GCA_022709715.1 Patescibacteria group bacterium
AATTAAACCAAGGGTAGGGTTCATTCATAAAAAATAAAGCTCTTGGTAATTCATCACCCGGAATTTCTTTAAGTTCCGGTTCAAGAGATGGATTTGAAGGATAAGATTTACCATTAAATTTTAAAATTCTGTTTTTACCGCCACTTGGAATAAATAAATTTCTCCATCCATTTGACTTATTACTGTCAATCACAATTGGATAATCTGAAACTGTAAATTTGGAAATTACAATGCCTTTATTGTCTAAAATGTATTGTGTGCATCCTCCAGTACCGCAAAAATAGGAACCTATCAGTCCAACAAATATTTCTTTTTTTTCATCTTCATTCAAATCAAATTCAAAAAAAATGAACTTTTTACTAATTTCGTCAATGCTATTTTTTGACAAATCCTCTTTGTAGATTTCTTGTAAAGTCAAGCGAACTAATTGTGCGGTTTCAACATTGGAAGAATTTATGCCATACAGTTCTGAAGGAATGCTATCAGAAGGATCAGGGTCGATAACATCAATTTTCTTTTCTGTTGCTGAAGAGTTGATGATTTTAGTTGATTCCGATTTATTTTTACAAGCATTCAAGCTAATTAAAATTAAAAATAGAAATGCTGATTTTTTCATGTTTATAATAATTTAAATTTCAGATTCATCGGTTTCATTAAATTTCATATTTTGAATATGAATATCTTGTTGAGGAAAAGGAATAACAATATTATTTGCCTTAAAAATTTCATCTATTGCAATAATCAAATCACTTTTAACATCATTGCCATAATTGAAATGCGGGACCCAATACTTTATTGAAAAATCAATTGAACTTTCATTAAAAAGTGTAAACCAAACCATTGGAGCAGGATTTTTTAGAACTAAAGCATGCTGACTTAATACTTCTTCAATTAGTGATTTTGTCAATTTCAAATCGGATCCATAAGCAACACCAATATTTATATCATATCTTCTTTTGGCTGTTCCCATGGTCCAATTCGTCATGTGTTGATTGAGTAAATCTCCATTAGGAATAATAACATCTGCACCATCATAAGTGGTCACAACACTGCTTCGTAGACCAATCGATTTCATTTGACCGGTTTGTCCGCCAATCTCGATTATGTCATCTAGATTTACCGGTTTTTCAAAAGCAATTATAATTCCACTGACCAAATTGTTTACAAGTGTTTGCAAACCAAAACCGATTCCAACACTCAAAGCACTAATAATAATTGTAAATTGATTCATTGGAATTCCGGCAGAGGAAAATGCAATAATGATACCAATACAAATAATTAAAATTCTTATGAGTAATAGCCAACTCCCTATTTTATTTGTTTTTCCATTCGTTAAACTTTGTCTTTTATCTGAAGCTAAAAAGGAAACTATTTTTGAAATGAACGTTGAAATAATCAGAACCATAAAGAAAATAAATATACTTTTATAAGTATAATCAAAATCGCCAATGTTTCTGGGTTTAGAAAATTCTAATTCAAATGGGGATATTATTTTTTGATACCAATAGCTGTTACGAGCAACTAATATAAACCAGCCTAGTACAAATAAAAAGACATATTTTTTGCTTATTTTGTGGTATTCAATTGATTTTAAGTTTAATTTTTTTTCTTCATCAGAATCTTTAAGGTATTCAGAATATAATCCGATGTCTTTTGTTAAATGAAAAGTACTCAACAACATAATGGCAATAAAAATATTAAAGAGCCCAATGGTTATTAACACTTTTGCGAAATTGTAGTTGCCTGAAAACATTAATACAATACCGATTACTTCTAAAATTATCATTAAGACAATAATCCAATTCATAAGATTACTATCCCATTTTTTACGGTTTTTAAGTGTATAAAGGCCCAATAGTATAGAAGAGGAAGCAATAAACATCAAAAACCATGATTCTGATACTGAGTGAAGAAGAATAGTATTGTCAAAAATGGCTAAAATATTGAGAATGAAAATACCAATCCAAAAAGTGTAATAATATACAGAAGTTGTTTTTTTAAATAAGATGGTTAATGAAATTCCAATTACCGTCCAAAAAATAGCCATTAGAGCGAATGGTGGTTGAGGTAAAAAAAACTGAAATAAAGTAAAAACAATTACAATAGCCGAAGAAAATGGATGTTTTAAAATTTGAATTGGATACTGAAATTTATCATATAAGTTAGCTCTTACATATTTTTTCTTAAGCAGTTTCAAATAAAAAGTTGTGGCTAAAAAAGCCAAAAATAATATTATGAAAAAGTCAAAATGATTAAAAGCATAAAAGAGTAATAATAATATTTCTTTTCGAACTGAATAAATAAATGTTGAAACAAAATTTTCTTTTTCCTGACTTTTTGAAAATAAATTAAATTTTTTAGTAAATAATGCGTCAAGCTCGGTTCTTTTTAAATTATTAACTTCAATTATATCTGATTGTAAACTGAATTTAAATTTTGAACCCAATATTTCAAGTTTATGGATGCTATCTAATCCATTTCTTAAAAGGGTATTGATTTCTTTATAATCACCATTTAATTGCATGAATTGATTAAAATATATTGTCTTAGCAGCAGTATCTTTAGGCGAAATGTAGAGTTCTTTTGAAGTGAATAAGGAATCGATTTTATTTTGACTACTACTTAAAATATCATTATTTCCTTTTATTTTAATTAACTGATTTTCAATTCGGTTTGAAATTTCATTCAACATCAAGGAAGTGACTGATAAATTCCGATAGGTTAGGTAATTTTCATCTTGATCAATAACACCCATTAATGCAGATTTTTTTAGTTCCACTACATAGTCTAATTCAAGTGTGAAACCTTTATAATCAACACCTTCTTTTAAAATGTTTTTTGCTTTTTGAATTTCAATTTCAATTAAATTGAATAAAATATTTTGCTTTCTAATCAATAAATTATTGTCGTAATTTGATTGACTGGAAATCTTTCCTGCTTTAGTAAGTTGATTTAAATCAAGATAATAATCTAATTTTAAATCATCTAAACTAATTTTAGAAGAATCTGTTTCATTGGTTTTATCTTGTGCAATGGC
>JAKLIH010000004.1 GCA_022709715.1 Patescibacteria group bacterium
AAAGTAATTAGAAAAAACAAAATACCAAACCACCCTACTCATAAGAGTAGGGTGGTAAAGCTTTCTTTAACAAACTATTTTTGAGTTAGTTTATTTTCTTCCTTTCTTGGCTTTTTTTGCTGGTTTCTTTGCAACTTTCTTTGCAACTTTCTTGACTTTCTTTTTTGCTGCCATGATAAGTTTTTTAGTTTTGTATTAATTTTTTTCGACCTCACAAAATATTTTTGAAAAATATTTCTGTGTTATATTTTTCAAGTATATTGTAATGTATTTTTTAAAAAAAATCAAGGGGTAAGTGCCTATTTTTTTAAAAAATATTTTGTGAGGCTTTCCAAAAAAATATTTGGCAAAATTTTTTAGAAAATTTTTTTAAAAACCAATTAATTGAATTTCTAATTCGAGATGTACACCAAATTTTTCAAAAACTTTTTGTTTAACAAAAGAAATTAAATTAAAAATATCCAAACTTTTGGCATGGTCAAAATTCACAATAAAATTGGCATGTTTTTCCGATATTTTGGCGCCATTAATGCTAAACCCTTTAAGCCCGCATTGATCAATTAGCCAACCCGCTGGAACTTGTTTGCGTTGCTCGCATTCTACCACTAATAAATTTCCTTCGTTTCAAACGCTTTGATCAAATTCATTTAAACTTACGTTTTTAAATGTTGATCCAGAATTGGGAAATTCATAAGGTTGACTTTTTAATCGCTTATCCATAATATTTTTAATTTTTTCTTTGATAATTGCTTCGTCACATTTGTGGCCGATTAAATTTGTTTCTCAAATAATATTAGCTTTACGTTTAAAAATACTTTCGCGATAGCCAAACCCACATTCGTTTTGATTATATGCTTTTATTTCAAAATTATAATCATTAAAACGTAATCAATCAAGATTATAAACTTTTGACACCACGTCTTTAATTTCAAAATTTGTCACGCCGCAATTGCCACGAATTGACCCACCAACTGTTCCTGGAATACCATATAGATCTTCAACACAGGATATTGATTGTTGAGCAAGCTCCATAATTAAATTGTTTAAATTCCAGCCAGCCCCAACGGCAATTTCAAAACAATCATCTAAAGTTTTGGTTACTTTCAACTTCTGGTTTTGAATTTTTACAACTAAACCATCAAAACCATTATCGTTAATTAAAACATTGCTACCACCACCTAAAACAAAAATATTAATACCCTCTTTTTTGGCCGAATCCAAATTATTTACTAAGTCATCAACATTATCAATTTGAATAAAATATTTAGCTACCCCGCCGGTTTTGCACGAAGTATAATCTTTAAGATTAACATTTTTATAAATGATATTGTTATTCATGTTTATTTTTGTCTAGGTAGCTTTGTAAAATCAAAGAACTAGCGGTTTGATCAATAACTGAATTTTTGTCAGCTAGATTATCTAATCGATTTTCGGCCTCTTTGGTTGATAAAATTTCGTTCTCGATATGAACATTAATATTGTATAATTTTTCATTGATAAAATCAACAAACTTCTGAGTTAAATCAGTTTGCGCGGTATTATCAAAATTAAAGCTTAGTGGCAGACCAATGACAATATCGGTCACCTGCTCTTTTTCAATAATCTCAACAATTTGATTTAAGACATTATTAAAACCAGTATTAATAATTGTAGAAAAAGGATTAGCAATGGTATTTGATTTATCACTGATTGATATACCTATTCTTTTGTTGCCATAGTCAATACCGAGAAATCTCATATTAAAATTTTAATTTTTAACACACCGAAAACCAATGTTGTTGTTGCTATTACCCGTATCGTTGTTCAAATTGGCTGCCAACACACCAGCATTCGACGTATTATTCCAATTGCCACCCCGTAAAAGCACACGGAATTTTTTGATTTTACCCTTTTAAAAATATTCCTTTAATTTTTAAAAAAGTAAAATTCTTTGCTATTTTTTTAATCACCCGCAAGCCAATTTGGCTATTTCGTTTACTAAACTAGCTATCACAAAGTATTGTTTGACTGATACAAACCTTAAATCTTTTGTTAACCTGTTTAGTATTAATAATATATCGATTTCTTCGCTTAATTCTTGATAATACCTTTTTCTATCATCGCGAATATTGTTAATTTTATTGACTAGTTTTAAAATATGCAACAATTGGTTTTCAATATTTTGGCCCAGCACAAATCTTTCGTTCTTAGGAAATTTTACAATCAATTTATGTCATTGTAATATTAAATCATATATCTTTTGTCCTACCACTAAATCATTGTTCATATAAATCCTGATATTACCTTCTAAAATTTTTAAAATTATAGAAAATTTATTCAAAAGAATAAATTTTCTAATTACCCCCGTAAAATTTACCAGTAAATTTTACGGAAAAAGATATTTAGATCCTTAGATATCTACGGAATAATTACCGGGCACACCGAAAACCAATGTGGAGGTCGCTACCCGCACCGAGGTTCAAAAAGGCTGCCAACACACCAGCAGTCGACGTATTATTCCAATAGCCACCCCGTAAAAGCACGCGGTTAGTTTGAACGGCACTATTAGTATAAACCTTGCCCATGCCTTGATCGGCATCTCAAGTTGGATCGGTTGGTTTAAGTTCGTCCATTGATGCAAAATCACCATCAGTCGTAAGGTTGGTTAGTTCAACATATCTTCAGCCCGTAGCTCCGCCATCATTAGGGAGAGTATTAAGCAGAGTGTCATTAATATCAACTAATACATGCTCTCAGACATTACCCGATAGATCATAAATAACACTACTATTAGAGAGTCGATGCGATGATCGAATGTTGCGGTTAAGACCTTTATCAGGGTCAGAACCATTGTAACCTCTAGCTGTATCGGCTGAATTACCATTAAAAAGATAACCAGTCCCTTTGGTTCCCGAGGTTCAGTTAGTTGGTTGTTGATCAATGTTTCTAACAATCGTCATTCATTCTTGATTAGTAATTAGATGACCACCCAGAGCTACACAAATAGCTTTAGCTTCAGTATGGGTTACTCCAGCGATTGGTGAACCTAGTGGGTTAGACACTACATTTATTGTATTACTGGCAGTATAAGAACAAGCTTTGTTTCAATCATAGGTATCATAAGATGCATCAGCTTTGCAATCTGTTGTCGCATCACTGGCTCCATGACCATCAATTGAGTACTTAGCTTCGTATTGCATAACTCAGAAGTCACTGGTTCCATAGAGCGAGTTACCAGGCACCTTAATTCAGTTATGCGGGAAAGTATTAGGCATATCAAAAAGATCAGTGCCATATTCAATGGCATTCATAGAGTCGCCACCATCATTAAAGGCATATTTATTAATATTATCAGTTGATTCAAGGAAGGCATTGACTTCAAAGGAACCACCGGGGTTATAGCTGTAATAGTAATTAATGTTATTAGTTGGATCAATGGGTAGAGCGGCAAAGTATTTATTACCTTCCGTGATAGTAAAATCAATTGGGATTCACCCCGTTGAGTCAGCATTGCGAAGATTAGTATTACTTACACAGTTGTAACTAAAACCAGATGGTGGAGTGGGTAAACTGTAAGAACTACAAGTTGAAGATGTATCGGGTAGAGATAGATAAATAACCGTTGATGTACCAAGATCAAGGCCGTCAACATTTCATGATTCCATAAATGAGATAGCACTACTAATAATTTGCATGTCAGCTAATCTTCGACTATCTCTGCTTTTCTTAAATAACTCAGTTGGGTTTAATGCAAAAATTACAATGGCAGATAATATTGCCAAGATGGCGATAACGATCATTAGTTCGACGAGTGTGAAAGATTTTTTGGATTGTTGAATGTGAATCATTAAATATTAAATGATTATTTTGTTAAGACAATCGGTTCGCCATCGGTGATAGCGATTGTATGTTCAAAATGAGCTGATACTTGATTGTTGGCGGTTACAAATTCATCTTCATCGTTTTGGGTCACAATGGTTTTATCAAAAGTTGCCATTGGCTCGATAGCAATAACATAACCCGGCTTAAGTTTAATGCCTGAATGTTTAATACCAAAGTTGTATATCTCTGGTTCCTCATGTAATTGATAGCCAACACCATGACCAACTAATTCGCGAATAACATTGAAACCATCTGATTCGACTTGTCGTTGAATGGCATAGCCAAGATCGCCAATGGTATTATTAGCTTTGGCTGCATGAATGGCCTGGTTCAATGAATCTTTCACGGAATTAACTAATTTTTTGGTTTTAGTATCAACATGGCCAACACAAACAGTAATTGCGCTATCAACAAAAAGATTTTTGTAAGATAATCCGCAGTCAATTGAAACAATGTCGCCATCATTTAAAATTAATTTCTTACTGGGTAGACCATGAACAATGACGTCATTTTTTGACACACATAATGTGGCTGAAAAAGGCGCCGACATAAAATCAGCTTTATAATTTAAAAAAGCCGGAATACAATTGTTGTCCGTAATAAATTTATAGGCAAAATTATCAAGAGTTAAACCATCTACTCCTGGTTTAATAAGTTGAGCGACTTGTGATAATGTTTTTTTGAGAATTTTACCACCAACCTTCATGGTTTCAATATCCTTTTTAGTTTTGATGGTAATCATTATTTTTGATTAATTTTTTCTTGAATTATTTTATCAATGTTCTTGGCGATTTCTTCAACTGGACCTACGCCATTAATATCATATAAAACCCCTTTTGATCTTAAAAATTCAATCGTTGGTATTACTAGCTGGTTAAATTCTTTAATACGACGATCAATAACTTCTGGCTTGTCATCATCACGAATAACTACTTCGGTATTATCGTCCTTACAATGGGTAATCCCAGGATCAAAAGCTAATGAATAAGTTTTATGACATTTAGAACAATAACGGCGAAGGTCAGAACGTTTTCGAGATTCATCATCGGGAATATCT
Source organism: Patescibacteria group bacterium (assembly GCA_022709715.1). GTDB lineage: Bacteria > Patescibacteriota > Minisyncoccia > UBA6257 > JAKLIH01 > JAKLIH01. Next base: position 4,919 of record JAKLIH010000004.1, read on the forward strand.
AAATGAAATACAAAAAATTGGTTATTATCCATCCATCTAAATACCTCCTCCATGGCTTGACCTTCAATTAGCATTCTTGGACTACCTTCAAAGACAACGCCTTGGTTGGAATCAAGCGATAACAGTTTAGAAAATCATAGATAAAAAACGATGGCGGATGGAACTAAAATGCCATTATCAATATCTTGATTCAATTTTTGACTTCAAAAATTGTTTGGATCTTTTAGTGTTCAATCTCGCAACATCGAACCAGTGGATATCATTTGTAAATTATATTTTTCAGATAATATTTTGGCTTGAGTGCCCTTGCCACAATTGCCTTTACCAATAAAACTTGCATAAATTGCTTTCATAATTAACAAAATTAATAGCTTTTATATAATATGTTAAAATCATAACAAAAAAACATAGAAAAAGCAACAAAATTAAATGGTGTTTAGAAAAATCTCATTAATATCTTTTAATGACAAAACTTGGTTTTGGGTAGGATAAGTTTCAAAATCAATATTTTTAACTAGGCCAATGCACTTCATATTGGCTCGATTGGCCGCAATCATGCCGTTAATGCCGTCTTCAATAACAACGCAATCAGTTGGCAACATGCTTATTTTTTCCGCTGCTAATAAAAATATATCGGGAGCGGGTTTACCGACTTTAACCATATCGCTGGTAGCGATAAAATCGAAGTATTTAAATACATTTAAACTTTTTAATACTTTGGTGGCATAATTAATATTGGAAGCCGTACCAACGGCAGTTTTAAAATTTAGTTTTTTGCATAGATTAATTAATTCAAAAATACCCTCAACTGGATCAACTGTTTGTTCAGCTAATTTTTCCATTTTTTGTCATTTTTCGATCATTAACTCATTAATATCAAATTTTGCTCCTTTAGCGGACAATAAATCAGAAACAAATTCTTTGGTTTTAACGCCCGAATAACGTTGAGTAATTTCGTTGGGGGTGATGTTGACGTCAAATCGTGAAAGAATTTCTGATTCAACTAAGGAATGCAGTTTTTGAGTATCAGATATAACTCCATCCATATCGAAAATAATTGCTTTTATCATTATAAAAATTTTAAATTAGTTAAGTGGTTATTTTTTTAACTGTGCCGTGGTTTACTTTGGCTGATAAACGGCCATGAATCATTTTAATCGTTGCAATTCGTTTGTTACATTTTGGGCAAAAAATTTCATCGTCTAAATTAAATTTCTTATCTAAAAATATATCGTTTGGATCTTCGGAGATCTGATCTAAATACATTTTGACTAAAAATCCTTTTTTTCTTTTATCATATTTGGCCAGTTTATTACCGCATTGGCAATAAACTTCAATTACACTCATATTAAAAATTTATATTTAATTTAGCCGAGTTTTATTTAAGCAAAACAATCGCAAACAAGACAAAAATATGCAAAGTTTGGTCTAAAACCGTTAAATAGGTTAAGTTATAACCATTTTGAGTATCAACATTGTTAAGGCCTTTTATATCTTTTAAGAATTGACGTTTGTCTAAAATAGCATGGGTAACAAAAATTAGTAATAATCAAGCGACATTGATATGGTAAAAATAAAATGGAATAGCAAATCCTAAAGTATAGATACCGCAATGAATAAACAGTGCTTTTAAATTGTTTTCTTTGGTGAACGCTTGCCAAGTGGTTTGAACTCATCAATCAAACAGTAGATGGGTTACTAATAATGCCTCAAATGGAGTTATATTATTCATATTAATCATTTAATTTTTATTATACTACCAAATTTTTAAATAAAAGAAAAGAGAGGCTGAATCTCCTCTCTTTTTATTTCTTCTCATGGAAATGGTGGTGGCTCTGGCGTGGGTGGCCCACCGGGTGGCATTTTCCCTTCTAAACGCCATCGAATGTCATCTTGACCAACTGGGGCATCTTGACAACAGCCAACCAATAAAAAAATTGTGGAACAAAAAACGATAATGAATACTATAATTTTTTTACACACTTTTTGCCTTCCTCCTAATTGTAATTTACTAATAACACACTATCACTTTTTTTGCGTTTTCGCAAATTAAAAACATCGGATGTTCATCCGATGTTTTTAATTTATTTTTTAGTAATCGTATTCTCTCATCGCAAGTTGAGCTTCAATTGAGTTTTTAATTTCAATTGAAATAGCGACAATAAGTAAAAGTGATGTACCGCCGATTTCAAAAGTGGTAACTTTAGTAACTTTTTCAAGAATTAACGGCAACACGGCAATCAAACCTAAGAAGATAGCTCCAAATAAAGTAATTTTTTGAGATACTTTGGATAAATAAGACACAGTGTTTTCACCGGGACGATACCCAGGAATAAATCCACCATTTTTTTGTAAATTATCGGAGATCTCCTTTGGTTCAAAAGTGATTGATGTATAGAAAAATGTAAAGAACACCACTAACACAAAATAAATAGAACTATAGAATACTTTATTTTCGATTAAGCCAGTTACAAATTTAGAGGCATTAACCAAAAATGTTAAGTTGGTAGTGGCTAACATTTGACCAATTAAGGCCGGAAAAGTTAAAATGGAAAGTGCAAAAATAATCGGAATAACACCAGCTTGATTGACCTTTAACGGTAAAAAGGTAGTGACGCCACCATACATTTTATTACCGCGAACATGTTTGGCATAAGATACGGTTAACCGTCTTTCCCCTTCGGTTAAATAAACGACTGCCACCACCATTAATAATGAAATTAATAAGAAAGCGGCTACGCCAACTCAGGCGACTAAAGTTTTATAAGTTAAAATTGTGGTAAAAATGTCTTTAGGCAATTTAGTAACGATACCGGAAAAGATAATTAAAGAAATACCATTGCCAAGTTTCTTTTGGGTAATAATTTCACCGATAAAAATAATCACAAATGAGGCAGCGGTTAAAATCAATACATCGCGTCATAATAGTAAATTAGACGAAATGGTAATGATCTTTTGCATGCGTAAAATATTTAAGATACCAAGGCCTTGAAGAACTGTTAAAGGTAAGGCTAAATATTTGGTTCAGCTTTCAAATTTACGACGACCTTCTTCACCGTTTTCATGAAATGTTTCTTTGAGCGAAGGAATAATGATAACTACGAGTTGCATGATAATGGAGGCAGAAATGTAAGGGCTAACACCTAACATGGCAATCGATAGATTTTCAAACGCACCACCAGTAAAAATGTTAAATAAGCCAAACACTTTGCTTTGTTCTAAAAATCCTTTGATCTGTGACATGTCAACATCTGGAATTGGAATGGCCGCCATTAACCTAAAAACTAATAACCAAAAAAAGATGGTTAAAATACTTTTGCGAAGTTCTTTGTTTTTAAATAGCTTGATAAAATTTTTAATCATAGTGATTTTTTAGGTAGATTGTTTTAAATCGAAAAAATGCAAAAGATAGAATTTATTTTGTAAATTCTACCTTGCCACCAGCTTTTTCAATGACTGCTTTCGCACCATTAGTAATTGGACAGTTATTTAAAAATAATTTCTTATCGATTGATGATACTTTGCCAATAATTTTAAATCGGCTAATTCTTTTTGGCAATATTTTTATTTTGCGAAGTGACTCAAAATTAACTTTAAAATTATCTGGACATTTCTGAACTAAAGTTTTTAGTTGAATTTCAAAAACATCGAGATGTTGAGTTTGATTCGTTGAACCTCTTAATTTTGGCAAACGTAAAATTTGCTCTTTGAGTTCGGCTGGAATTTTGCGACCACCATGAGCAGTTTGGCCTTTGCCACCTTTGCCACTGTAAGTGCCTCGCTTACCACCACGACCAACTCGAGCTGATTTTTTGATTTTATTTTTTGGACTTAAATTATGAATTTGCATTTTAGTAAATTTAATAAACTAAATTATTCGCTGACTGTGTTTTCGCTTTCCTTTTCTTCTTCTTTAATTGGTTCGACTTTTATATTCTTTTTTTCATTTTCTAGTTCGTAAATTTTACATACATTTTTCAACGCTTCAAAAGTGGCTTTACCATTATTAATGGCATTGTGAGATCCGCTTAAGATTTTACAAGTAATATTTTTAATACCACTGAGTATCATGATATCTCTAACTACGCCGCCAGCGATAACACCCTTACCTTCTTTGGCGGGTTTAACAATCACGCGGCTAGCGCAAAACTTGCCTTCGGATTTGAACGGAATGGTATCTTTGACAATAGGAACGCTTATAAGGTTGCGCATGGCCTCTTTTTTGGCCTTATCAATAGCTTTGGGTACATCAACCCCTTTAGCGGTTCCTAAGCCCACCTTGCCCTTATTATTGCCAAGTAACATGGTTACGCTAAAGCTCATGTGTTTACCACCAGCGGTAACACGGGTAACCCGTCTAATGTCAGCGATTAATTGATCAAAATCAGCATTCTTTTCAATGATTTTAGCCGTTGGCGAAACTCGATTATTGTCTCGCTTAGAACTATTGTTGAAAGGTTTGCGACCACCACCAAAACCAGCTCTTTTTTTATTATTGTCGTTTGTATTCATAATTAAAATTTAATTCCTAATTTGCGTAACTCTTCAGCTAGAATTTTAACGCGACCATGATATTTAAAACCACCTCGATCAAAAACGATGGCTTCAATCTTTTTAGCTTTTAGTTTTTCCGCTAATTTTTGAGCGACTTGAACACTTTTTTCCATCTTCTTACCTTTAATTTCTTTTATCTCTAAATCAGAAGCTGAGGCCAAGGTTACTTGGTTTTCATCATCAATGGCTTGAGCATAAATATAGTTGTTGGATTTGAAAACCGATAAACGTGGTCGAGCAGCTGTGCCCATAACTTTAGCGCGAATGCGTTTATGTGATCTATCTCTTTTTTCTTTTGAAATTTTTACAATATTTTGCATAATGAATTAAATTAATTATATTTTATTTTGATATTTTTAACCGGCTTTCTTACCACTTTTCTTAATAACTCTTTCGTCACTGTATTTAACACCTTTTAGAGAATAAGGATTGGTCTTTCTTTGAATTCTGACTAAAGCAGCGAAGTCACCAACTAATTTTTTAGAAATTCCAGAAATGCTGATAATTGTTTTTTCAACAGTAACAGTTAAATCTTTGGGGATGTCTAAATTAACGGGATGAGAATAACCAACATTTAATACTAATTTGTCACCTTTTACTTCCGCTTTATAGCCGATGCCTTCAATGATTAATTTCTTTTCAAAGCCACTGCTAACGCCAACAATACAGTTGGCAATTAGGGCGCGTTCTGTTCCTCAAATAGCGAAAAATTCTCGGCCAGTTTTTCTGGGTTTTAAAACAATTTCTTTTTTCTCATCATCAAGAATGAGTTCAACGACATTGTTGAGCTTGTGAGTTAGAGTTCCCTTTTTACCAGTGAAGGTTAAGAGAGATTGTTTATCATCAAACTCGACTTTGACATCGTCTAATATTTTTATTGGTTGTTTACCTATTTTTGACATAATAAAAAGTTTAAAAGATTTCAAATAATACCTCCCCGCCGAGATTTTGTTTTTTAGCTAATTTAGCGGGCATAATGCCTTTGGATGTAGAAATAATAACAGTTGATTGGGTTTTGGAATTAATCTCTGGATATTGAACGTAAACTCGTTTGCTGGGTTTGGAAATGCGTTTAATATCGCGAATATAAGACATGTGATTTTTACTATATTTTAAAACAATATCAATAAATGATTTCTTATCTTTGGTGCTAACCATAAAATCTTCAATGTAACCTTCTTGTTTCAAAATTTTAAGAATTTCAATTTTAATTTTTGAAGATGGAACGGTTAATTTTTCTTTTTGGACTCTAACTGCATTTTTAATACGAGTTAGCATGTCACTAATGGGATCCGAAATTGTCATAATAAAGTTATAAATGATTATTAATTAGATGGATTTATCAACTTGACTTTTTAACGCCAGGAATTTCGCCCTTAGAAGCGAGTTCTCGAAAACAAATGCGACATAGACCAAAGTCACGCATATAACTTCGACGACGACCACAATTAAAACAGCGGTTCACTTTTCGAGAACTAAACTTTGGTGTCTTTTTTGATCTTGCAATTGCTGATGTTTTTGCCATGAATAAAATTTAAATTGATTTAAATATAGAATAAAAAATTAGACTTATTTTTTTGAGGAATTAATTGGTTTTAATGGAAAACCTAATTCTTCAAATAATTTTATCGACTTTTCTTTAGAATTGGTATTAGTTGCAAAAGTAATTTCAACACCAAAAGGAATTTTAATAATATCTAATGATAATTCAGGAAAAGCATTCATTTCACGCACACCGATGGTTAAATTACCGGTTTTGTCAAAGTTTTTTCTTTCAATACCTCAAAAATCTCTAGTTCTAGGTAAAGTAATATTGATAATTCGATCAATGAAATCATTCATTTTTCTACCGCGTAAAGTAACATTTAAACCAACTACTGACCCTTCTCTTAACTTAAAACCAGCAATAGACTTTTTGGCTTTACAAACTTTTGGTTTTTGACCAGTAATCCGAGTCAATTTTTCGCTTAAATCTTTTACTAAATTATCAGCATTACCTTCGTTGGTGGTTAAAATTCGGCCAATACCTGAGTTTATACAAACTTTGGTGATTTTAGGCATAGCCAAATCATTATCAACTTTGAAATCATTTTTAAAAGCTAATTTAGCTTTATTTTTATAATTGTCAGAATATGAGATTTTCATAATTAAAATTAATCTAATTTCTTATTACATTTTTTACAAACCCTAATTTTTTTATCTTTATCAATGGTATAACCAACGCGAGCTGGTTTATTGCAGTGAGGACAAACGAGGGTAACGTTAGAAACATTGATCGGTTTTGGAATTTCAACAACTTGACCAACTTCCCCTTCTTTGCGAGGACGTTTATGTTTTTTACAGAGGTTTAAACCTTCAACAACAACTTTGCTAAGTTTGGGTAAAGATTTAATAACTTTACCGGTTTTGGAACGGTCTTTACCTTTAAGAATAATAACTTTGTCGTTTTTCTTTATTTTTAATTTTGGATTGATTTTAGTTTGCATGATATTTTTTTAAACTAATTCTGGTCCTAATTCAATAATTTTGTTATAACCCATGTCTTTGATTTCACGTGGCACAGGACCAAATATACGAGTGCCAACTGGTTCTTTCTTGTCATTGATAATGACTACGGCGTTATCATCAAAACTGATATAGGTGCCATTTTTTCTTTTAAAATTGCGGCGTTGACGAACGATAACAGCTTTAACTACATCTTTTTTCTTTACGGTTTTACGAGGTTTGGCAGTTTGAACTGAAGCTACAATGACATTACCAATGCCACCATAACGACGTCAATGGCCACCCATAATTTGAATACAACGAATGGTTTGAGCACCGCTATTATCTGCTACTTTTAAAATTGAACGAAGTTGGATCATGATAACAAATTAATTAGATTAATTATACACTAAAACATTAGTATTTTCAAGAGTTAAATTATTTGAGTTTCTCAACAATAATTCAACTCTTATCTTTGGAAATTGGTCGAGTTTCTTCAATAATAACTTTGTCGCCGGTTTGAAAAGTATTCTCGGGATTATGAGCTTTATATCGTTTGGAAGTTTTATAATATTTATGATATAAAGGATGTTGTTTTAATCTGGTTACTTCAACTACCGCTGTAAGGTTCATTTTGTTTGAAACCACAATACCGCTTAGTTGTCTTTTTTGGACTTTCGAAATATTCATAAAACAGATTTATTATATAAATTATTTTTTATTAAGAATGGTTAAAATACGAGCGACAATTTTTTTAAGTTCACCAATTTCTTTAAAATTTTTAACTTTACCAAAACGACTGTTTAAGGTTAAGGTATTTAATTTTTGTTTGCTATCATTTAACAGTTGGTTTAAAGCTTTGGTGTCTTTATTTTTAAGATCTTTGATTTTCATGGAAATTAGCGTTTAATAGTTTTTGTTTTAAATGGTAGCTTGTAGCTAATTTGTTTTAAAGCATTCATGGCATCAGCTTCTAAAATACCACCTAATTCGAAAATAACTCTACCGGGTTTAACTTGAAAAACATAATGATCAACATCACCTTTACCACCACCTTGACGTTTTTCGGGTGGACGTTTTGTGACTGGTTTATCGGGAAAAACTCGAATTCAAATTTTACCACCTTTTCTGATAAAGCGAAGTAAAATACGACGAGCGGATTCAATTTGGCGGCTAGTAATTCTTTTATTTTCTAAACTACAGATACCGAAATTGCCATATTCGAGATCAACACCGCGACTTTCGAAATCACGTTTTAATCTTCTGCCCTTTTGAGTTTTTCGATATTTAGTTTTCTTTGGAGTTAACATGATAATGAGTTATTAATTGTTAAATAATTAATTGGAATTTTTTGAAATTGGCTTTTTACCATTAGCTTTAAAAGCTTCGCCTTTATAGATTCAAACTTTAATACCAATTTTACCGTAAGTACAACGTGTATAAACTGTGCCATAATCAACAATAGCTCGTAGAGTGTTTAATGGCAATTTACCTTCTTTGACCCAATCGGATCTAGCAATATCAGCACCATCTAAACGACCAGTAACAAAAATTTTTGCACCTTTGGCTTCGCGATTAGACATAATGCGTTCAAGATATTTTTTAATTGTTTTTCGATAAGGAATTCTTTTTTCAATATCATCGCGGATATCAAAAGCTACAATTTGAGCTGATAAAAATGGTTTTTTAACTTCTTCAATATTGATACTGATGCTATATTTATCGGTAATGTGATTTTTGCGTCTAAATTTGTTTAAACTTTTTTCTAAACTTTTTTTGGTGTCGTCTAATCCTTCACCTTTATGCTTGATGATCATACCGGGTTTAGATGTAAAAATCACAACGTTAATTCTATCACCCTTGCGTTCAATTTCAACGGTTTGATAATGGGCCTTCTCGAGAATCTTTTCAAGTTCGCGACGAATCAATTGGTCTTCAGCTAATTTTCAAGGAAAATTGCCAAGATCAAATCAACGAGATGTTCAATTTTTATTTATACCTAATCGCTTAACGGTTGGATTAATATGTTGAGCCATAATTGGATAGAATTAAATAAATTTTTAATTAATAACTTTTCTTTGAATAATATTTTTACTTTGACCTTTTAATGCTTTAACATGAGTTTTTTCTTTTCTAACAGTTTTAGTGGTTTTACTAATACGAGATTTTTTCGCTTTTGAAGATAAGTCTTTGGCGTCGATTGTTTTAATCTTTTTCTCATCAATTGGTTTTAAAACTAAATTGACGTGACAAGAACGATGGCGAATTAAATAGGCTGAACCTCTAGCTCTAGGCATGGTGCGTTTAAGAATTGGACCATCGGTAACATTGATCCTAGCCACAAATAAATCTTTAGGATCTAAATGATAATTGGTAACTGCATTGGCTTTAGCTGATTTTAATAATTTCAAAACATCGACACCAGATCTTTTTGGGCTATACTTTAATTGTTGTTCGGCTTTTTCTACACTTAGACCTTTAATCAAACGTGCCACCAATCTTACTTTTCGAGGGGCGATTCTAAGGTATTTTAATGATGCAGTAATTTCCATAGCAAAAATATTTATGATTAATAATTAATATAACCTATTTGGCTGGAGATGTAGATGGACCTTTCTCGGCAGCTTTTTGAAGCTTTCCACCATGCTTGATGAATTTGCGAGTTGGTGAAAATTCGCCTAAACGATGTCCGACCATTTCTTCAGCGATGTTAACATTAATGAAATTTTTTCCGTTGTGAACAGCAAATACAAAACCAATCATTTCGGGAGTGATCATGGAAGAACGAGCTCAAGTTTTAATTGGATCTTTATCGCCAACTGATTTCTTGGAAACTTTCTTCAATAATTTTTCATCAACGTATGGGCCTTTTTTAAGTGAACGAGACATAATGAATTGTTAGATAATTTATTAATTAAGAATTATTTCGATTTTTTAGTTTTACGACGGGAAACAATAAATTTGTTTGAATATTTATTGACATTACGAGTTTTTCTACCACCAGTCACATTTCCTCATTTATCTTTTGGACGTTTAGTTCCACGGGGATGTCTACCTTTACCACCACCATAAGGATGATCACAGGCGTTCATAGCACTACCGCGAACGGTTGGGCGAATACCTTTATGACGATTACGTCCGGCTTTGCCAACACTAATTAAATTATGTTCGATGTTGGAAACAGCGCCGATTGAAGCAAAACATTCTTTGGAAACTTTTCTAACTTCACTGGATGGCATTTTCAAATAAGCATAGTTACCTTCTAAACCAACCATGGTTAAATAAGAACCAGCACTTCTAGCTAATTTACCACCTTGACCAGGTTTAAGTTCAACATTGTGGACTTGAGTGCCACTAGGAATATTAACTAATTTTAATCGGTTGCCCGATTTTAAAGGAGTAGTATCATCACAAATGATTTCATCCCCAGCTTTAATACCTTCGGATGCTAGAACATAACTTCTAGCTCCATTTTTGTATAAAACTAAAGCAATGAAAGCAGTGCGATATGGATCGTATTCAATGTGTTCAACTTTGGCGGGAATGCCTTTATAAATTTGATCAAATTGAATGGTGCGATAATTTTTCTTTACGGCGCCACCTTTATGACGCATAGAAATCTTACCACTGCTGGCTCTACCTTGAGCTGGTTTAAAACCTTTAACTAAAGATTTTAATGGCTCTTTTTTAGCCAAAACAGTGCGATCAATATCGATATGATGTCTTTTAGTTGGAGTTGTAGGATTAAATTTTTTCATATTATATAGCTAAATCAATTTTATAACCTTCTTTCAAAGTGACAATCGCCTTTTTATAGCCACCTTTACGAGTTGAGGTTTTCTTAAAACCAAAACGAGTGGGAGCAACATTTAAAAAGATAATATTAATTTTATCAACTTTAACTTTATAATTTTTTTCTACTAGTTGTTTAATTAAAGCTTTATTAGATCTTTTAAGAACAATAAAAACATATTTATTATCAGCAGATAAAGCATTACTTTTTTCAGTGATATAAGGTTGAAGATAGGTATCAAAATGAATATTAGATAAACTAATATTATTTTTTTCATCTTGATCAGTAGCTTTATCAACGACTGGTGTTTTAGATAATTTTTCTTTTTTGACTGTTTTTTTACCGAATAAAGGTGACATAAAATCTTTTTAAATTAAGCTTTTTTAAATAATTTTTCTATATTTTCAATCGCATCTTTTAGGATGACAACGTATTTATAATTAAGAAGAGTTACTAAATCGATTGAATTATCAACAGTTGTATAAATAAATGGAATATTACGAGAAGCACGAATGATTGATTTGTTGCTATGATTAACGATAATGTAAGCTAAGCTGTTATTTTTCTTTTTGACTTCAAAAAGAGTTTTAGCAATAGCGTTCATCTCTTTAGTTTTGTCATTTTTGAGTTCAATTGCATCTAAGACAATAAGTTCGTTATCTTTAATCTTTGAGCTCAATACCATAGCTAAAGCTTTTTGTTTCATTTTTTGATTTACATCTTTTTTGAAATTAGCTTCATTGTGTCTTGGACCAAAAGTAACACCACCATGAACTCAAATTGGTGAACGGGTTGAACCGACTCTGGCTCGGCCAGTTCCCTTTTGGCGTCAGGGTTTGCGACCACCACCAGAAACTTCCGAACGATCTTTGGTGGAAGCTAAGGGTTGACGACGATTACTCAACATGGATGTATAAACTTGAAAAATAGTATCGGGATTGACTTTAACATTAAAGATCTTATCATTGAGCTCAATTTGTTCAACTACTTCATTTTTTTGATTTTTAACATCTACTTTCATAATATTTATTTAGAAATAATTTTAAGGAGAGTACCACATCTTCCAGGAATGGATCCACGAACAAATAATAAATGGTTCTTTTTATCAACTTTAACGATTTTAGCACTAATCATTGAATGAGTTTCGCCACCAGTTCTACCGGCCATCTTTTTACCTTTGGCTACTCTTTGAATACCAGTATGACCAATTGAACCTGGTTCTCTTAAGGCATGTTTGGTACCATGAGTTTTGGAAGCACCATGAAAATGATGTCTTTTAACTACACCTTGAAAGCCCTTGGATTTAGTTACACCTTGAACTTTGATGGTGTCGCCTTCACTAAAAGTTTCAGCAGTTATTTCGTCCCCAATGTTAAATTTAGTAACATCGTCTACTAAAAATTCTCGAAGATATCTAAAAGTTTGAACTTTTTCACCAAGATGTTTTTTGAGTGAAGACATAACTGGTTTAGTTAAACTTTTTCTGGTTTTAAAACCACAAACAATAGCATTGTAGCCATCAGTTTCTTTGGTTTTAATTTGAGCAATAACCATTGGACCAGCTTCAACAACTGTTACAGGAATAGCCCCGACATTTTCATCAGGTAACTGGGTCATTTTTATTTTTTCGGCAAGGATAAAAGACATATTATGGTTTTAGACATTAAATACTATTAAAAATTTTTCAAAAGTGCCCTCATCAAAAAACTGAGAAAACTCAGTTTTTTGACGTTTAAGCTTTAATTTCGGCTTCAACTCCAGCTGGTAAATTTAAACTGGTTAAGGCTTCAACAGTTTTACTGTTTGAATTAATAACGTCAATCAATCTTTTGTGGACTCTGATTTCAAACTGCTCTTGCGATTTCTTTTTTACAAAAGTAGCACGATTTACAGAGTATTTTCTTTTTTCAGTAGGTAGCAAAATTGGACCGATAATACTGGCACCACTACGAATAGCAATATCAATAATCTGTTTACAAGAATTATCAATCAAGTGATGATCGTAGGATTTAAGTCGAATCCTAATTTTGACTTTTTTATCTAAGGTACTATTTGTCATTATACATTTGTTTAAGCAACGATTTTTGTTACAACGCCAGCACCAACAGTTTTACCACCTTCACGGATAGCAAATCTTTGTTTTTCTTCTAAAGCGACTGGAGCGATTAATTTAACTTTAAAAGTAGCAGTATCACCAGGCATAACCATTTGGACACCTTCTTTTAAAGTTACTTCACCAGTTACATCAGAGGTTAAAATAAAGAATTGTGGTTTATAGCCAGAGAAGAATGGAGTATGGCGACCACCTTCGTCTTGGGATAATACAAATACTTCAGCTTCAAATTCGGTATGAGGAGTGATCGAACCAGGTTTGGCAATAACTTGACCACGTCGGATATCTTCTTTTTTAACACCACGAAGTAATAAACCAACGTTATCACCAGCTTGAGCATCTTCCATGCTCTTGTTAAACATTTCAACACCAGTAATAACAGTTTTGGTGGTTGGTTGATAACCAACGATATCGGCTTCGTCATTGACTTTAACTTGACCACGAGTAATTCTACCGGTAACAACGGTGCCACGACCTTCAATTGTGAAAATATCTTCAATTGGTAATAAGAATGGTTTATCAATTTCTCTTTGAGGAGCTGGGAAATAGGTATCAACAGCGTTTAATAATTCCATAATGGGTTGAATAGCTGGGTCATCAAAAGATGTAGCTTCAACAGCTTTTAAGGCCGAACCACGAATTATAGGAATTTCATTACCTGGAAATTCGTATTTTGTTAATAAATCACGAATTTCGGCTTCGACTAAATCAATTAATTCTGGATCTGAAACCATATCAACTTTATTCAAAAAGACGACTAAAGCTGGAACACCAACCTGTCTAGCAAGTAAAATGTGCTCTCGAGTTTGAGGCATTGGACCATCAGCAGCAGAAACTACTAAAATAGCACCGTCCATTTGAGCGGAACCAGTAATCATATTTTTGATATAATCAACGTGACCTGGACAGTCAATATGAGCGTAGTGACGATTGTCGGTTTCATATTCTGAATGATGAACGTTAATAGTAATACCACGAGCTTTTTCTTCTGGAGCTTTATCGATTTCGTCAACACTGGCCGATTTCTTAACTAAACCCTTTAAGAAAAGAGTGTTTAAAATAGCGGCGGTTAATGTGGTTTTACCATGATCAACGTGACCAATGGTACCGACATTCATATGTGGCTTGGAGCGCACAAATTTCTCTTTTTCTGCCATAATTTTTTTTTAATATTTTTTTATAAAAATTATTAGTTGAAACCAGTTCAACCAAACTTAATAGGTTTTATTAAGTTTTTTCAAGTAATCATATACTAGCGCATTTTCTTTCAAAAGTCAATACCCCGATTTAAAATGACACGCAAATTTATCGATTTTGTAGCATTAACAATAATTGTTTCAATAGCTCAATGAGTTGAAGCTGAAGCGACATGACTATATTATCTTTTGTGTCTTCAACAAATATTGCTTTTATATTTCTGGAACCATTAATTGAAAAAGTTAAATTATTTTCTTGTCCAATCAACACGCCCTTTTCCTCTCACCCAATAAATTTGTAACCTGTGTTTTCTTTTGCTTTGATAGTAACACTTTGATTGTTATAAAAAATCCCTCCTCCGCTAACACTGCCCTTTTTCTCATCGTTTGAATATACTACTAGTACAAAAGATTTTAATGGGAAAGAATTGCTTGACCCAAAAAATTCAGCTATCTGTCCATAAATTTTTTGATTTCCTTGGGTTTCTATCACATATTGATATTCATAAGTTGTGTTGCCTTGAATATTTTGCAATATTTCTTCGATCTCACCCTTTTGAGGCATTGGTTTTTTGTTAGTTGTGTTTCATTGAGTATCACCTTGTTTTCGGTATTGAATATAATAAGAAGAATTATTATATTCCGTTTCGGACAAACTATTTTGTATTAATACATTTTCAGCCGGCTTAGTAGTCGTAGTGGTAGTTGGTGCATTGGAACTATATGAAATTGTTGAAGTAGATCCATATAGAGTTTTAAAAGTCGATAATAATCCAAATACTTCTTGATCACTACCAAAAACAACCTTTAACTGATATTCATAGTTAGTTCCAACACTTAGTCCAGTGACGACCGCTTCAACTTCTCCGGCCACAATAAATTCTTCGGCCGGGGTTGTTGTTCAATCACTATCTCCTGTTTTTCTATATCGGAAAGAAACGTCGGTTGTAATGTAATCCCCTAAATCAGTTACCTCTCCTTTTAATTTAGCTGAAAGCGGTAATATATTACTTGCGTCTTGAGTGGTTGGCTGAGGATCTTGTTTTAATGTTTGAAAAGAAACAATGGAGCCGTAGTTATAACCTGTGCCATAATCGATAACTGTTCTATATTCATAATTTGTATTTGAGGTTAGCCCTGTTATTCCTTTTGAAAAAGCTCCTAATGTTGCTAATACTTGAGGAGATGTGCTTGTCCAGCTACTAGCCCCTACTTTACGGTATTGAAAATATCCATTCACTCCATAATAATAATTTAACGTTCCATTTAATGTTGCACTAGCCAATGCAATGCTAGTTGCTGCCGATGTTGTCGCTCCTGGAGTATAATGAAGCTCTGGATATGACGACCCCATATATCAAATTGTTGGCGTGGAATAATCCGAACCACTAGATATGTTTCAAGTATCATAGGTTGCTAATGTTTTCATCTCGGCTGTTGTTTTTCCGATTCCACCAACATTACTATCCCCACTTGATCCTACTCCGCTAGTAGTCACGTCTCAATATGAATTATTCACTGTTTCACCACCAAGGCCATTACCAATGAAACCATAAAATGTTCCAGCACTAGCAATTTTTGATCCAATAGAATAAGAATTTGAAATAGTACATCCACCGGTGGTACCAACTAGCCCACCGCCTTTGTTAGCGGCATTGCTTATACCAACATTTCCTGTGGCATAACAATTTAAAATGGTGGCACCAAAATTGTTTCCAGACAATCCTCCGACTTGATCATTTCCAGTCGCATTTTTATTAGAATAAGATTTTTCAATTGTACCATAGTTGGTGCCAACTAATCCACCAACACCATCGCCAGTGCCTAATACATTGCCGGCTCCAGTTGAGTAACTTTTTATAATAGTGGACGTATTGCTGTTGTATCCGACTAATCCTCCGACATTACTACCACCACCAGTAACTGAACCGCTAGATCAAGATTCTGATACCAAAGAATAGCTTTCTCCCACTAACCCACCAACACCATCTCCTTGTCCAGTAACATTGCCAGTTGCATATGATTTGGTAATTTCATCGTTACTAACTCCTACCAATCCACCAACTCCATTTTTTGAATTACTTACAACTCCGGTTGCATATGAGTTGCTTATAGTAAGTCCAGTTGCTTGTGTACCAATCAATCCTCCAGCCACTATGCCACCAGATACATTTCCAGATGCATAACAGTTATTAACAGTCCCTGTGCCAGAAGTGCTAGCAATAAGTCCTCCGGTATTGCCTTGATTATAGACACCAACAACATTGCCTGAGGCACTACAGTTAATATAGGTGGATCTAGGACTCAACCCAACTAGTCCACCAACAAAAGAAACACCTGTTACTGCTCCCGTAGCATGAACATCATCGAAAGTAGAATCATCGGCTTGAGCTGTTAAACCGCCTACATAAGAATCTGTCGTAACTGTAACTGTGGCACTTGAATTGACATCTTCCATATTGGAATTTAGTATGAAACCAGACAAACCTCCGGCATATCCATCAGCTGATATTGCACCACTGGCTTGAATTCCACTAATAGTTGTTTCTTGAGTCATACCTATTACTCCTCCAACATATAGCTCTCCTGAAATATCGCCACCAACCGTTATGTCTTCAATGGTTGTGGCGTTTGTGCCGGCTTTACCCGCAAGAGCGCCAACATAGTTTTTTCCAGTTATGTCGGCTCTAGCAAAAGATAAATCAAAAACATGTCCACCATTTATTATAGAAAAAAGGCCAACATTATCTGTAGCGCCTCGGTTGATGTATAAATCGTTAATTGAAAATCCACGACCATCTAAACTTCCTGTAAAAGTTCCTAGTGGAAGTCATCCACTTCCGCCATTTCATCCTGAAGTTGCCGAACAATCTATGTCTTGAGTAAGATAAAAACTTCCCGAAAGGTCAGACATTTCTGATAACTCTGTACAGGAAGAAATAGGAATGTTGACTGCATAGACGCTTGACGCTTTAAAAGAAGTAGCAAAAATAATTATTAAACAAACTGTTATCAAATTTTTTAAATTAAACTTTTTCATTTTTGTTTTTTATATTTATTAAATTTATTTTATAAATACATTTTATATTATTTTTTTATAGATTACAACCCCTCACGTTGCATAACGCAAAATGACATTCAAAATTTTATTATGATCTCTCTTCCCTTATCTCTTAATCTTTGAATTAATTTATTTCAAAATATTTATTTTGATTTCTGCGATTTTGTTTTTTGATGGATATGGCTTTTTTATTTTGAATACGCATTTCTTGGCTGGCTTTAGTGGGTTTAGTTGTCTTGCGAGTTTTTTTGACAATTAAAGCTTTACCAATTAATTCGTTTAATTTTTTAATGACTGCTTCTTTGTTTTTAATTTGCTCACGGTATTTTTCAGAACTTAAAAAAATATAGCCAGCGTGGTTGATATGATTTTTAAAATATTTTTTTATTTTTAATTTTTGATCGGATGAAAAATAAGGTGAGTGATTGTAATTTCATTTAACTTGAACTTTGGATGAAACTTTATTAACATTTTGCCCACCGTGGCCGGATGACCGAATATAATCAAAAATTAATTCTTTATCAATGTTATATTTCATAAATAGGTTTTAAATATAGTATCAAAAAATTTAAAAGTATGAAAGAGGTGTTGCATTTTTATCTATTTTTTGGTATTATAATATTATCAGATGCAAAGTACGTTGTAGGTTTAAACGCTCTATTTCGAAAATGCCATACGTACGAAGGCGATTTTTGTCTGGTAAGGCCAGCGCCGTCAACATCTGGTTTGGTTTTATAACGCGTTTATTTGATTCGGTTATCCCATTATAATCAAACGCGTTGTCTTGCTCTTTATACAAACTAGCTCGGCCTTGGATGATTCAGTCCCTGTCCGAGCTAGGAAAATTTAGTTTTATTTTTATTATGTTTGGCGTTCATCGTTAAACAATTATCAAAGCCAATCTTTTGGTTTAATTGTTTAGCAAAACCCATATCATCCGTGGTTTTTATGTATGTCCTTTTTTAAAACTCTAAGATTGCACAAAAGCTGGAGAATAGCTCCAGCGAAAAATAAAACTTTATTTTACGTTCTTTATAAAATTGAGCTAACGAAAATAGCTCTTTTTTATTTTTAAAAAATCATAACGGTACCAGGTACCGTTCTAGCATTCTAATTATAATAAATAAATATAGTTTAAATAATTTTCTTTTATTAGTTGCTTTCATTTTATTGTTTCGTGACCATTGCCTAAATCATTTTTATTATAAACTAAAAGAATTTTAATTATTCCAATATCTTTATGAACAGCAACAATGCATCTATTACCTGAGGCTTTTTTAGAAGCATTGGTTCCATGAACACGAAAATCAACTTTCATAATACCTAAGTTATTATCTTGATTAATAATATCGACAGCTGATGTTTTAACAAACAAATCAAATCTTTGTAATTCTTCGAAAAGAGCTTTAAGAGTTACTTCTCAAGCTTTTTTATATTTCTTACTGAAATTTTTTATAAAATGATTTTCAGCAAATTTTTCAATTTCTATAAAATAGTTAGTAGACATCATTTGGATCTTGTTGAATTATTAATTCATAGGGGATAATTTCATCTGATTGACATAATATATATGGTAATTGGTTATGAGTAAATTCTACTATTTCATTGGTTTTTTTATCATTCCATTTATAAGAAATTTTATTAATCAATTTGATTTCATCTTTTGATAAATTTCCTAAATTTCTTTTTTTAGAATTATCATTTTCAGAAATTAAAAGCATATCTCCTTTTCTGTCAATGCTAATTTTACCTTCATATTCCAATTCATCAATAACTCTAAAATATGTATCAGGCACGGGACCAAATGGGATTTTTCTATATTTCATGCCACTCATACTTTTAAGATTATAGTAATACCAAGAAAAATCAGCTAAGTATAATAATTTAGCTAATTTAGTTTTTGGAATTTTTTTATCTTGAGACTTAACGTTACGTAAAAAAGCCAATACCATTTCTTTGTATTTTACATAATCAGGAAATAAATTATTCTTTAAATCATCAAGAGAAATACCAAATAAATTAGATAATTTTAAAGCTTGCGAAAGATTCAGATCTACCTTTCCCTTTTCAAATTTAATATAATTAGAACGTGAAATATTTATTTTTTTAGAAATAACATCTTGGGATATTTTTTTTCTTTCACGTAATTCTTTAATAATTTTATGAAACATATTAAAATTTTAATTTTAATATGTAAAGTATATAATAAATATGTAAAAAAGTCAATCATTAAATGTCTAAATTTTAGACAATGATTAGCATGTATATTATTTTTCTAATTTAAAATTTTCACTAATTTTTCAAATGCCTTTTTCTCTAAAAGCAGGGATAGTTTGACGACGGGCAGAATTCAATAACGAATTTATTGAATGATTAATTTTTTTGGAATACATTGATAAAGTGATGATATTGTCCCCTTTAAGATAAGTAATTCTTTTATGAAGTGATTCTAACAATGATAAGGTTATAACTTTTTCCATAAATTTAATATTTTGTTTTTCTCTAAATTTATGAAAAGAATTATAATAATTTTGCTTATCTTTATCACGAATAATAATCATGGGAAAACCTAATCTTTGTAATTGGAAACATACAATAGTGCGTCCAATACGACCATTGCCATCATTAAATGGATGTATGGTTTCAAATTCTAAATGAAATTTTGATATTTTATCAATAAAATATAGATCTAAATTATTTATATATTCTAATAATAATGCATCTAACATTGATTCAACTTTTTCTGGAGGTGGTGCAATATGAGTGCCAACTCGTACATATTCACCTGCCTTTCTAAGTCTGCCAGCAATAGAATCGTTGATGCCTCCAATAAGCATTTGATGCAAAAATAAAATAATATCTTTATTGATTTCGGTTTCTTTTGATTTATTTTTAACATAACTAATAACCCGAGCCAGATTCTTGGCTTCATATACTTCTCTTAAAGAAACAACTCTCGATACTTCCATGTCTAAAAGAATTTTTTCTGTTTCTTTTAAAGTAAGAGTCGAATTTTCAATAGCATTTGAGTTATATACATTTTCTGGAATTTCATTTTCGTCAATTATTGACAATAAAGATTCTTTGCCTATTTTTAATTTATCATATTCAATTTTTAAAGATTTTATCTTTTCTTTCATTGCATTGGTAGTTGACATGATATTATATAGTTAATATTATATAATAAGTGTACATGATTAACGCAAAAAAGTCAATATATCGTTAATTTATGCTTAAAATGCCTTAAATTAACGTTTTTTAAATAAAAACCATACAAAATTGTGTAGTTTTAATATAGAACGGTATAGAACAGTACCAGGTACTGTTCTGCCCATTATTTAATCCCAACGCTGCCTGGCAGTATTGAGATTAATTTCACTTAGATTTCTTAATTACTTGGCCGAACTATTTCACTTAGATTTTAGTATACTTGATGCAACAACTTGATATTTTCTAATTTTTTATTTATAATATTAATGTTGAGTCGTGCATTACTATGTGGGCCTCTTTCGATCAAAATGATTTATAACCCCATATAGTATAAATTCGATGTCTTCTTAAGCTTATAATTATGTTTCAATAAGCCGGGGGAAGCGCCGTGCGGTGACTGACAATTTTGTAATCCATGTAAGATGAACCGAAAAGGATCATGTCACAGACACTTGGCTTGTGACCGCAATCAAGCCAAGTGGAAAATTAGCACTTTTATATCATTGTTTTTTGGAGCTGTGTTTCACAGCTCCTATTTTTTTGGTCAAATTAAAACCCGGCGAAAATCATAAATGATTTTCGCCGGGTTAATTCTGAACAATTATTTTTCAACTGTTGGTTTTCGTTTGGAAATAATTTCTTCGGAAATGTTTCTTGGTACTTCTTGATAACTATGAAATTCCATATTAAATGTACCTCTGCCTTCAGTGAAGGATCGAAGATTAGTGGCATAGCCAAACATTTCTCCTAATGGTACTAAGGCATCAACAATACGCAATCCCATACGTTCACCCATTTCTTCAATGCGACCACGTTTAGAATTGATATCACCAATAACATCGCCTAAGAAGTTTTCAGGAACAGTTACTTCAAGTTTCATAATTGGTTCGAGTATTACCGGTTGGGCTTTTTTAGCGGCATCTTGAAAAGCCATGGAAGCAGCAATCTTGAAAGCAAAATCGGATGAATCGACTTCATGGAATGAACCATCGAAAAGTGTAACTTTCAAATCCGAAATTGGATAGTTGGCTAAAATACCACGATCTAATGCTTCTTTAGTTCCCTTTTCAACGGAGGAAATAAATTCTTGAGGAATAACACCACCTTTGATTTGGTTAACAAATTCAAAACCTTTGCCTCTTTCTAATGGTTCGAGTTTTAGTCAAACATGACCATATTGACCTTTACCACCAGATTGGCGAATGTATTTACCCTCGGCTTCAGACGAACCATTAATTGTTTCGCGATAAGCTACTTGAGGTTTACCAACGTTGAGTTCAACATTAAATTCACGTTTCATACGATCAACTAAAACATCAAGATGTAATTCGCCCATACCACCAATGACAGTATCATTGGTTTCTTGATCAGTTTTAACTTTGAAAGTTGGGTCCTCATCGGCTAATTTTCTTAAGGCTTCACCCATTTTGTCTTGATCATTTTTGGTTTTGGGTTCAATGCGTAATCAAATAACTGGATCTGGAAAAGTAATATTTTCTAATATCACTGGATTATCAATGTCACATAGTGTATCGCCAGTTTTGGTATCTTTTAAACCAACGGTAGCGGCAATATCACCAGCTTCAATATCATCAATATCTTCCCGTTTGTTTGAAAACATACGTAAAATACGACTAATACGTTCTTGAGAATTTTTATTAGAATTTAAAACATAAGATCCTTTGGTTAATTTACCAGAGTAAACGCGGAAATAAGCTAAAGTACCAACGTAAGGATCAGTGGCAACTTTAAAAACTAAAGCCGCAAATGGTTCTTTGGCGTCAGCTTTGCGTATAACTTTTTCACCTTTTAAATTTTCAGCTTCAATTGATTCCACATCCAACGGGCTTGGCAAAAGATCAACTACGGCATCGAGCATCAATTGAACACCTTTATTTTTGAAAGCGGAACCACAGACTACAGGCACAATTTTATAAGCAATAACGGATTTACGAAGAGATGCGCGTAATTCTTCTTCAGTAAAATTCGTATCGCCATTTAAATATCTCTCCATTAAAGCATCGTCTTCCGATGAAATTTTTTCTACCAATTCATCATGGCGAGCTTGAGCAGTAGGTAGCATATCCTCAGGAATATCAGATAAAGCAATGATTTCACCATGTTCGCCATTAAAATTAACTTTTTTCATACGAATTAAATCGATAACTCCTTCGAAATTGGCTTCTTTGCCAATTGGTAAAGTTAAAGCCACGGCATTGGGAGTTAAACGTTCACGTATCATTTGTAAATCTTTTTCAAAATCAGCTCCCATACGATCGAGTTTGTTAACAAAACAAATACGTGGTACTGAATATTTATCAGCTTGACGTCAAACTGTTTCGGATTGAGGCTCAACACCAGCCACACCATCAAAAACGACCACAGCTCCGTCTAAAACCCGTAAAGAGCGTTGGACTTCAGCTGTGAAGTCAATATGGCCTGGGGTGTCAATAACATTAATTTTATATTTAAAATTTTGATCGCCATTTCGATAACTAGTTGTTCAAAAACAAGTAGTAGCAGCTGAAGTAATAGTAATACCTCGCTCTCTTTCTTGTTCCATTCAATCCATAATGGCAGCACCTTCATGAACTTCACCAATTTTATGAGAAAGTCCAGTATAAAATAAAATACGTTCCGATGTGGTGGTTTTACCCGCATCAATGTGAGCGATAATACCAATGTTACGTACTTTTTCAAGAGGATATTCTTGGGACATAATAAAATTTTAATATTATTAAAATTTTAAACTTAAAAATCAAAAATCAAAAATCAAAAATAAATCTTAAAAGTTAAAAACCTGTCCCCACACCAACTTACGGTTGGTTGTGGAGCTTAACTGTTTTAAAACAGTTAAGCGGGATTAAATTCTTGATAATAACAAATGATTCAGAGTTTAAAAAATTATTTTCCGAAATGAGCAAAGGCTTTGTTGGCTTCTGCCATCTTGTGCATATCTAGTTTCTTTTTCATGGCATTACCTTCACCTTTATAAGCAGCTATAATTTCATCGGCCAATTTATAAGCGATAGATTTGCCTTTTTTAGCTCGAGCAAAATTAATAATTCAACGCATAGCTAATGTCAAACGGCGTTGATCATTTACAATAATTGGGACTTGATAGTTGGCTCCACCAATTCTTTTAGTGCGAACTTCAAGAGTGGGTCCAACATTTTTTAAAGCTGTTTCCAAAACAAATAAACCATCGTTTTGAGTTTTTTCTTCAATTATTTCTAACATTTTATAAATATGTTTTTGAGCAACAATTTTTTTACCGCATTCCATGACCATGTTGATAAACTTGGTAACGATAGGGCTTTGATATTTGGCGTCAGCTTTATATTTTTTTTCATTAACAATAAGATCCATAATAAAAAATTTTAAGTAATAATTAAAAATTATTTCTTGGCTTTCTTGGCGCCATATTTGCTACGTTGTTGTTTGCGACCATCGACTCCAGTGGCATCATATTTTGCTCTAACAATATGATAACGCACACCTGGTAAATCTTTAACACGACCACCACGTAATAAAACTACTGAGTGTTCTTGGAGATTGTGGCCAATACCGGGTATGTAGGCAGTAACTTCATCACCGTTGGATAATTTAACACGAGCAACTTTTCGCAAAGCTGAGTTTGGTTTTTTGGGAGTAGTAGTAAATACTTTCGTACAAGTTCCTTTTTTAAATGGTGAGTCATAGGGAGTTGGGCGATTCTTTTTAATATTAAAACCAGCCTTTAAAGCTCTGGCATTAGCTTTTTTAACAATAACCTTTCTTCCCTTTTTGACTAACTGATTGATAGTTGGCATGTATCAAAAATTAAAAAATTGATTAAATTGAGAATAAATATTATATAAATATTTAATTTCTCATAATATAAAATTTCATTTTACGAAGCCATTCCGTAAAACAAATTATGTATCTAGCACATCAACATAATCCTAATTTATAGGTAAGTAAATGTTAACATAATAAAAGCCAAAAGTCAAATATTTGTATGTTAATTTATGAGAATTTGTGAATAAATTAACATGGACAAATATTTGCATCCCCACACCAAGAATTAATTCAAAACTCAAATGTCAAAAGTCAAATCTATATCTCAAAAATCAAAAATTAATACAAAATACTAAATACAAAATTGGTGTGGAGCCTGCCTGCCGGTAGGCAGGTGAAGCGGGGTCAATGCTAACGCAACCCAAAAAATCCGAACAACCCGAATGACCCGAAAAATAAACCCAATTGTAAAATAAATTAACATGGACAAATATTTGCATCCCCACACCAAGAATTAATTCAAAACTCAAATGTCAAAAGTCAAATCTATATCTCAAAAATCAAAAATTAATACAAAATACTGAATACAAAATTGGTGTGGAGCCTGCCTACCGGCAGGCAGGGGCTAGCAAAACAATAGAAAAGTGATATAAATGAAAAAGGTCTAGTCGGGATTTCCCACACTAGAACCTATTAAAAATGTTGATGAAAGGCGAGGTAATTTGCCTAAAGGTCGATGATCACAACGCCTTTCATCTAACCGGGATTGTTTTTCCAGACTTTATAATATTTAGGTTTTTCCCTATATATTTAGAGTTTGCTGGACCGTTTTCCCAATTTTATTTTTAAAACAGCGAGTGTTGCCCTATTGTTTCAAGTAAATAATTGCGGCTATTTACCTGCTCCAATAGAGCTTTGTTTGACGTATCTAATATATATCATACCATTATCTCCTTTAAGTTTAAGGAAAAGATGGCTTATGTTCTCACACCCCGAGAACTAGGGTAATGCCTTACGCTCAGCTCGTGAGCCAAGGTGGTAACATCGTATCCCCTTTCTTTTCTATACCGCAAATATAGAAATGGACAAAGATAGGAAAAACTTTATATTTATATATTATCATATTTTTTATAGTTGTCAATAAAAAACCATCTAGCTTTTAGTTAGATGGTTTTTAAAAGAAAAATCTCCGCGATTATTCGCGGAGATTTTAAATGATAATTATTCAGTTTGACCATTAAAAAATTCAATAATTGGTTGATCGCCAGTAATACATTCGCTACCAGTTCAAAGAAACGGAACACCAATACTTTCTTGAGACATTTCGCATTTTTGAACCACGGCTAATAAAATTTGAACGCTTTCTTCTTCGGCAACATTTTTTTCATCTAAATCAATTTTAGCTTTAATATTGTTGTTAGCAATATATTCTTCAACATTTTTACAATGTGGACAGGTAGCTGAATAAAATAATGTCATTTTAGTTGGCACTTCGGCATTAGTATAAATTTTATCTTCGCCAGATGGATTGGCAGTGTTATTAGTTGGAGCATCAATTTTTTTATTATTGAAAGCAAAAACAGCTAAGGCAATTAATGCAAAAATACCAATAATAAGCCAAATATTCTTTTTGTTCATTTTAGTTTTTTAATATTTTTTATATGAGTATAGTGTATAAAAGAAACAGAAAAAAGTCAAATATTTACACGGCCCAAAAAATCCGAACAACCCGAATGACCCGAACGATAAATGCATAAGTAGTAAATGGTAAAATAAAAATGTTCTAATACTCTAATAATCTAATGCTCTAAATAAATACAAATAGGAAAGAGTAAGTAGTAAATAGTAATATAATGAGTAAAAAGTAAGTAGTAAGTAGTAATGAAAAGAGTAAATGGTAAACAGTAATATAATGAGTAAAAAGTAAGTAGTAAGTAGTAATGAAAAGAGTAAATGGTAAACAGTAATATAATGAGTAAAAAGTAAGTAGTAAGTAGTAATGAAAATAGTAAATGGTAAACAGGAATTAGCAAAGAGTAATGAGTAAATTAAAATGCTAATTTTGAATATTGCGTGATTTGCAAATATAATAATTTTATGGTATAATAATATCAGAAGATTGAATTTTGAAAGGAGAAAACATGGCAAAATGGTGCACTAGAAAGGAAACCATCTGCCCGTATAAAACAGGAGCTAAGTTGTGTATATACGACAAAAATCCATCTAATTGCAATTTATCAGTACCGCTTAGCTCAAATTGTGAAAGAAAAAGAAATTGCCCTTTTGGCGGAAACATTTGGAAGTGTTCTGGGGGCAAAGCGAGTGGCACATGCACACTAAACCGCAAGGCAAATAAAAATACAGTGATTTGATCACTGTATTTTTCTTTGTAATAATTTTATCTTTTTCTTCATTGTGGAGCTCGACGAGCTTTGTGAAGTCCATATTTCTTTCTTTCAACAATACGAGCATCTCGTGATAATAAACCATTATGGCGCAATACGGTTTTTAATTTATCGTCGTATTTAACTAAACAACGGCTAATACCTAATGTGGCTGCTTGACATTGAGCATTAAATCCACCGCCCTGCACTTTAATGGAAATGGCAAATTTATTAAAAGTATCAGTTAAGCGTAATGGTGAAGTTAATTGATCTTGGATTTCTTTTAACGGAAAATATTCATTAAGAGATTTGTTGTTGACGGAAAAACCATTATCGTTTAAATAAAAGCGAACTCGAGCAATCGAAGTTTTGCGACGACCAACCGATTCGACGTATTTGCCTTTAAACTCATGAAGCGATTTTTTATCAGCTTTATGAATGGGATTGTCAAAATGTTCTCGTTTGACGATTGGTTTTTTAAGTTCGGTTTTTATATCTTGTTCGACAGTGGCTACTGATTTACTAGCTGTTTTTTTAACAGTTGGTTTTTTGGACATACCCTTGGCTTTGGTTGTTTCTTTTTTTGTTGTTTTCTTGACTGGAGCCATATTTTATAATTTTACAATTAAATTTTTTAAACGTTTATCTCTTAAAGTATTTTTAGGAAGCATACCGCGAACCATTTCGGTAAAAACTTTTATAATATCTTTTTGCATTCTATCTTTTAAAGAAAATTGTTTATTGTTCCCAATATAACCAGTTCAACGATAATACATTTTATCGGTGAGTTTTTTGCCGGTTACTTTTACACCTTTGAGATTAATAACGGTAACAATAGTATTGCCGAGTTTTCTTGGCTCATAATCAGCTGAAGCTTTACCTTGTAATAGAAAAGCAACTTTACTGGACAAGCGACCGATTGATTGATCGGTTGCATCCAGAATGACTTCTTTTTTAGTTTGATCTTTTTGGAGTTCTTTTAATTTGTTCATGACAATTATTTTACTAATTGAATTATTACGATTGGACTTTTATCTTTTAATCGACGTTCAGCCAATTTGATAATACGAGTATATCCACCTTGACGATTTTGATAATCTTTGGCTATTTCATAGTAAAGTTTATCAGTGGCTTTTTTTGATAAACGAGCCAGAATGTAGCGATAGGAAGTTAAATCTTGTTTTTTAGCTTTTGTGATCAAGCGTTCAACATAAATTTGAGTGGCTTTAGCTCTAGCTGGAGTAGTTTTGATGGATCCGACTAAAAGTAAGTTATTCGTCATGATTTTGACAAAAGCTCGGCGTTGATCAGCTTTGCGATGTAAAATTATTTTTTTATTGAGATGTTTCATAATATATTTTTAAGAACTCATTTATTTCAAGGTAAGACCTTGTTTTTCTAAAAATTCTTTTAATTCATTAAAAGATTTGTCTCCTAAGCCATTAAAACATTCAACGCTTGTGGCTTTTTGCTTTAATAATTTGCCTAAAGTTTTTACATTATTTTCGGTTAGACATTTAACTACTCTTTTGGGCAATGGCAAATCTTCGATTTTGGTTTCGGCATCAAATTCAATGGCACTACCAACAATACCGGTTTCAATATCTTTAGGTTTGTCTTTGCCGGATAATTCATCCGAGATTCAAGCAAAATGTTGAGCCAAAATATTGGTAGCTTCTTCAAAGGCATCTTTAGGAGTAATTGATCCATCAGTTTCAATTTCAACAATTAGACGATTATAATCAACTCGACCTTTTAGACGCATGTCTTCGGAATCGATTTTAACACGTGTAACTGGTGAAAAAGCGGAGTCAACTAAAATGGTGCCAATGGGAGTTTTATCATTTTTAGCTTCTTCAAGAGTTCTATAACCAGTGCCCTTTTCAATGGTTACTTCGATTTCTAATTCGGCTTTTTTATCAGTTAGAGTGGCAATGTGTAAATCTTTGTTTTGAATTTCAACATTTGGATTTTTATCAAAATTAGCAGCCGATATTTCTTTTTCACCTTTAACAGTCAAATTTAAAATTTGAGCTTCTTCAGTAAAAATTTTGGCACGTAACATTTTCAAATTTAAAACAATATCTAAAACTGATTCTAACACACCCGGTAATTCACTAAATTCATGAGCAGCACCTTTAATTTTAATGGCAGTTACGGACGAACCTTCAATAGAAGATAACAAAACTCGGCGTAAAGTATTGCCAATGGTAATACCATAATTAGGATGCAATCCTTCTATCTCAAACACACCAATATTTTTGTTGGTTGTTGGTTTTTGTTTAATTTCGATAGGTAAAGATATCATAATTTGTTTTAATTATCCTCTCTTTAAAAGCTAAAATATATTTATTAAAGTGAGGTGTTTTTGTTAATTTATGGATTTAAATTGAATGGGTAAATATTGTTGATCTAGAGAATATTAGTGAGAATAGTATTCAACAATAACATCAAAATTGAATGGTAAATTGAGTTCAGATATTACTGGTTCTTTTTCCAACTTGACTGTTAACTTTTCGCTGTCAATTTTGATAAAATTAGGTGAACGTTTTTGAATAAGTTTTTCTTTAATAGTAGTAAAATCTTTAATGCTTTGTGATTCTTTGCGAATGGAAATAATATCACCAACTTTTAGAATAGTAGAAGGAATGGTATGGCGACGACTGTTTAATACAAAATGACCATGATTGATAAGTTGACGAGTATCTTTTTTTGATTTACCAAAACCAGCGCTAAACAAAATATTGTCCATGCGTTTTTCTAAAATTTTACCGACATTTTCTGGAGTTGAACCAATTAACTTTTTAGCTTTTTTGAAAATATTTTCAAGTTGGCTTTCGTTAACACCATAAAAAAGTTTTACTTTTTGTTTTTCAAATAATTGTTTTTGAAAGTTGGACATTGAACGTTTGTATTGACGTTTTTGTTTTGTGCCACCAGGTGGATAAGGTCTTTTATTTAAAATGCAGTGTTCGGAATTACATTTATCACCTTTCAAAAATAATTTTTGGGCATAAGCGCGACATTTTTTACATTTGGCTTGGATAATCATATTAAAATATTAAATAATAAATAAAAATTAATTGCGACGAGCTTTGGGAGGTCGAACACCATTGTGAGGAATAGGAGTAACATCTAAAACACAATAAATGTTTAAACCAGCTTGACCACCGATATTGATCAAAGTTCTTAAAGCTGTTTCTCGGCCTCGACCAATTCCTTTCATGCGAATTTCAACATTGAGAGGTAAATTTTTTCTAATTTTTTCAACTAAAGCTTCGGCAACTTTTGAAGCCGCAAAAGGAGTTGATTTTTTTGTACCTTTAAATCCAATGGCACCAGCAGAAGTAGTAGCAATTACATTGCCACGTTCATCGGCAGCTTGGATAATAGTGTTGTTGAATGAAGAATTAATAAAAATTATACCCTTTTTGGCTTGTTTTAAAAATTCATTTTCCTTACCTTCGGTTTTTTTGATTGTTGAGTTTATTTTTTCGGCTTCATCACTGTCGGAAGCTTTAGAAATAATTCTGATTTTTCCCATAATTGCAAATTAATTAATGTAATTAAATGTTGTTTGATATATTTATTTTGGTGAAGCCGATTTAGCTCGACCCGATCCAACTGATTTACGAACGTTGCCACGAACGGTGCGAGTATTGGTTTTGGTACGTTGACCTCTCACTGGTAAATGACGAGAATGACGATTACCACGATAAGAACCAATGTTAATCAAACGAGAAACATTTTTTCTAGTTTCGCGTCGCAATTCGTTTTCGACAGTAAAATGTTTTTCAATATAATCTTGGATTTGTTTTAATTCATCAGTTGTAATATCTTTAGTACGAATGTTTTCATCAATTTTTAAATCTTTTAATATCTTTTTAGCCAAAGGAATACCTACGCCATAGATATATGGGAGTGAGTAACCAATTTTTTTGTTATCTGGTATAGTGATACCGAAAATTCTTGCCATAATTCAAATATTAATTTAATTATTTAAAGATTAACCTTGTCTTTGCTTGTGTTTTTTATTTTTACTACAAATAACCCAAACTCTACCCTTGCGTCGAATGGTTTTACAATCCTTGCATATTTTTTTTACAGAAGCTTTTACTTTCATTTTAATAATTTTAATAATTAGTAATTTGCTGACAAAAAATTATCAACCCAATTTTAATTGGCTTAATATGTATAATGCTATTAACGTTCTAATGTTAGTAACGATAGACAATTCTGCCTTTTTTATCATCATAAGGAGTCATTTCGATAGCTACTTTATCGCCAACTAAAATTTTAATAAAGTTCATTCGCATCTTACCGGATAAATAAGCCAAAATAACCCTGCCATCATCCACCTCTACTTTGAATGTGGCTGACGGTAATGATTCGATTACAACTCCATCTAAACGGATAATATTGTTGTCATTTGTTTTTTGTGTTTCCATGATATGTTTTATATATTACTACAAAAAGTTCAATTAGTCAATACCTAGGTTAATTTTCTGAGTGGTATCAGGAATAGTCGTTAATCAGAAAGGACGAAGGGTAATATTGGTTTTTTCAATAGCTGGATTGTTAGCTAAAAGCTGTTTGGTGGCTTCAAGGCTTTTACCTTTAATTTGGCTAATGATTTCAGTGCCATCTAGCTTCTTTTTAGTTGGATATTGAATACTAGTATTGATACTTAAAGTGTTGTTTTTATTATCGGGCTTAATTGCGATGATGCGTTCTGTAAAATCACCAAAAAGTTCTTCATCTTTTTCTAAACTTTTTTCAACATTATATTTAACAACATTTAAATAGTCATCTTTAGTGAAAACAATTGTGGAAATTTCACCAGTAATATTAACGGTAAAACGATCGGTGCTATCACCAACTTTTGTGCCACCAAAATCAACTTTTGTTACTTTTTTAACAATGGCATCGGTAAAAGTTTTTTCGTGAGATTGAACTTGATTTTTTAATTCATTATCAAGCTGAGTAAAAAGTTTATCACTGGCGGTTTTTTCGGCATTTTTTAAATCAACCGCTGATACCACTGTGGATTCACCGTCGGATCCACCAGCAAACTTATCTTTGCTTTCACCATAAAAACCAGTGAAACGATCGGTGCCCTTAAAGCCAGGAATGGTAAAACGCACTGGAGCAATATTGTAAGCAGTTCCGGTTTCAGAAGCGGTAACATTAACAATTACTGATGATGGAACAATTTCACCATTTTTAAGAGTGGCTCCAGGAACAGTAACGCGAGCATCGGTTCTAAAAATTAAACCATCGGGACTTTCAAATCGAGTATTTTGAACTAAAATTTGAGGAGAAGTATTGTAGGCATTATAAACAGTAATCTTCCCTTTGGCTTTAGCCCCACCATTAACTTTACCAGTTGAGTTGAATGTTTCGGAAACGGTTTGAGTAGTTTTAACAATTCGGCCAGGTAAAATATTTTTTGCATAATTAGCCGAAGTGATATTGGTATCTATTAATAAATTACCAGCATAGTCAATCGATCCTTTTTGGGTATTAATACTAATTGTAGCACTATTAGTGACAAAAGTAAGAATAATAAATGTACTAGCTAAAATTAAAATGGCAAGACCAAAAATAATAAAGAATTTCTTTTTAAAACTACCGGCTGTAGCTAACCCTCTAATTTTAAAACGAGGTTTTGATGTCGATTTTTCTTTTTTGGTCGGTTTTGATTTTGAAGCTTTGGGTTGACGTGATTCTCTTTTTTTAAATCATAGAAATTGTTTTTTCCTTCTTGGTGATCTTTCTTTAATAGTTGATTCTTCGGTTGGCTCTTCAACAATTACTTCTTCGACCACTTCTTCATATTCACTATCGTCGTCATCAACTACTTCTTCAGCAATTTGTTTTTTTGGATAATTAAAAAACTTTTCTTTTCGGATAGGAATTTGAAAAGTTTTCTTTTCAGAGGAAGTGTCTTCCTCTTCACTGACGACAAAACTATCTGGAGAAATTATATCGAAATATAATTCTTCATCTTGGCTATTTTTCTTTTGCTTTGGCACGATATTTTTTCAAAATTAATTTTATTAAATATAAGTTTTTATTAATGTAATTATATAAAACTATTAAATAAAAGTCAATGCTAACGCAACCCAAACAACCCGAATTTATCCGAATGACCCGAAAGATAAATGCGTAAGTAGAAATTAGTAATTGGTAATATGAAGAGTAATTAGTAATTAGAAATTAGCAATTATTTGTTTCTTACAATTGTCTTACTATTGTTTTACCACGCTTTACTATTGTTTTACTATTGTTTTTCTTTTATCTTTCTAATTCTTAAATAAATTCTTTAAAGTATCAGCCAGACCGGATTTATCAATTTTTTCTTTTAGCTCTTTGCGTTTTTGTTCAATTGTTTCTTCGCTAGGTTTGGCAAAATGATTATTGACTTGAAGTGGAATTGTTTGTTTGTTTGGCATTTCTCCACCAATTGATTCTCTTTTTTTGTTTTTAATCATTTCGAAACATTCACTACAATAAACCGATTTGGCTGGATCGGGTTTAAATGGAACTAGTGATGGTTTTTGACAACGAGAACAAACAATTTCCCAATATTCGGTTTTGGATTGAGTTTGAGAAAAAGTTTTGGAATTAACAAATTCTAAAGCACTTCATTTTTTAATTTCTTGCTCAACTTCCTCACGACTTTTGGCATAATCTTTTCGAGTGTTTTCAATTATTTCATTTTTATAACTAATTTCAAATTTTGGTAAAGGTGGGAGTCCGATAGCCGAAAAAGCATTGCTAGGCATGCCGTCGATTAAATATTTAATATAAAAATTATAATTAGGAATGTTAATTAAATCGTTTTCAGTAAAATCAGGCGTAAATTGTTTACCAATAAAATCGGCATCGTCCGGCCCAATACGATAAGAAATAATAGTACCAACGTTGCCGAATACGGCATCTCTAACTTTTTCAGCCAATTGTTTAATGTATTGATGAGTAATGATTAAATTTAAATTATACTTTCGAGCTTCCGATAAAATATTGGCAAAAGAATCGGTGGAAAAAGTTTGAAACTCATCGATATATAAATAAAAGGGTATGCGTTTTTCAAATGGCATGTCCGCGCGAGACATTGCGGCTAATTGAATTTTAGTAACCATTAAAGCTCCTAGTAGTGTTGTGTTTTCTTCGCCGATCAAACCTTTAGAAAGATTAACAATTAAAATTTTGCCTTCGTCCATAATTTTACGAGCATCAATGCTACTTTCTTTTTGACCAATAATATTTCTCACCAGTGGATTAGAAATAAATTGACCAACTTTATTTTGGATTGGCGCGATAGCTTCACGTCGAAACTTTTGATCATATTTTTCAAACTCATTAACTCAAAACGATTTAACAGTTGGATCTTGAACTTTTGATACAACATCGGATCTAAAATTATCATCGGACAACATGCGATTGGCACTAAGCAAAGTGGCACCAGGATATTCAAGTAAAGCCAAGATAGTGTTATTTAGGATATATTCCATACGGGGAGATCAAACATCTGGTCAAATCTTTTTAAATACGCCCATGAGTCCTGAAGCCGCGATATGTTTAATTTCATTGGGTACTTGTTCAATAACATTAAAAGCAATCGGATACTCAATATCGGCTGGATCAAAATAAACAACATCATTAACTCTTTCTTTAGGAATATAGTTAATAATTTTATCAGCTAATTCACCATGAGGATCAATAATAGCTAAACCATAATTTTTAGTAATATCCGAAAAACACATGTTTTCAATAAAAGTTGATTTACCAGTACCACTTTTACCGATAACATACATGTGATATTTTCTGTCACTCTTTTTTATGCCAAATTTTACTTCGCTGGAACGAAAGTTGGTAAGACCTAGAGCTGTGACTTCGTTTTTGTCATCCATGATTTTTAATATTAGTTGAAAAAATTAATAACACTTACTTTAATTAACAATCGGCAAATTTGATGGAGGTGCGTTTTCTTTATTTTTAACGTAATCCAGAGATTTAACTGAAACTTTTTGGAATGGGAAATGATATAACGAAGCTAATTCTTCAGAATTTAGAATTATAACTTTTTTATCTAGTTTGCGATCGACTAAGCGTTTAAAAAAATCTTTTTTCATGCCAAGTTCAATTTGTTCTTTTGCCAAAACGGCTAATCATTTTGAAAACATATCTTCATTTTTAAATTCAATGCCTTTAGAGTCAATGGCTTCAAAAGAATTGTTGCTGGATGCAAATTGTTTTACAAACATGCTAATGGAAGAAGATACAAATTTTTCGGTGTTAATTTTTGGCGCGATATAAGCAACTCGAAAATTACAAGCAAACGTGCCGAAATTATCTTTGGCTTTTAAATCGGAGGCTTTAGTTTTGTCTTCGCTGCTAGCTTCTTTCTTTTCCTCTTCTTTACTTACTTGATTGGCATGTAACATTTCATTAATCATTTGCGAAGTGACGTCGACTAAATCCTTTTTAAAATTGGGAGAGGCTGAATTTGAAGGTGGTGGTTTGCCTAACAATTTATTCACAACTGTTTCGCTTTCAAATTTATATTCACCTTTTTGTTTATCATTTAATTGAGCTAAAACAATTTGAATAATAACCATGCCTTGATAATCAGCTTTAGCGGTTGATTCTAGAAGAATAGTAACTGGATCGATAATTTTGCTATCTTTATCGCTAACAATATCACTTTTGATAACATTAATTTGATATATGTTTTCTTTTTTTAATTTATACTCTTCCCCTCAAATATCAAAACTATTGTTAGGAATGTTGGGCGGTAAAGTGGATAGATAATCAAGCGATTCAATAATTTTAATATCTGGATATTGAGAATAAAAAGCCACTTCAACTAAATCTTTTAACGATTTGGGAGTAATTATTATATAACGTAGTTGATTGTTAAAACAAAAAAGCTCAAAAACAATGCGTTTATCATCCTTTATCTTTACATTTTTTAAATTCTCAAAAAAATTCTTCATGGATGTAACTGGCTGTTTAAAACTATCCAATGAAAATTTTAATTCTAAAAAGACAAGCGGATCATCATCGGCTTTTTTGACTTGAATTTGATAATTTTTAAATATTTTTCAGAAATAAATAAAAAGAGCTAATGGCAAAATAATCCATCAAAACTCTCTTCAAATAATAAATAAAACTGATATTATTTTTGATAATAAGCTACCAAAATTTAACGTCATTAAAATATTTTTTAAGCACTGAGTATCTTTTGGTCGTTATCGTTGATACCAGGCATTGCTTTTAATTGATATCTACCGTCAGTGGTCTTTTCAAAAAGACGATCATTACGGAGATTAAATTTTATGGTATTGTCTTTAGCCATACGTTGAAGTTTGACTTTGGCAATAATTTCTTCTTCGGTTAAAGGTTTGTTACTAGTTTGAAGAATAGTTGCAATCACGTCTTGAATTACACCGGGTTTATAACCTCATTCTGTTAGAGCATAATGGCCATGACCAACTAAAACAAAACGTGGATCTTTGATTAATTCATTGTGAACGGTTTGAACACTAACTTCTTTGCGTTGTTTATTAACAGCTTGATTGGTAACAAAAACATCATTTTCTTTTAATTCATGAGTTAGAGCTTTAAAATGGACTGGTTTCTTTAAATAATATTTCATCAAGAAATAAGCTTTGTCTCGAGCGTTAAGTGGATTAATAATTGATCAAGAAATTAAACCAAATTGACCAAATGGATTGGCACCAATTTTTTTATAAATATGCATGACATTTTGAATGTGCTTGGAATTATTTTTATTGTTAATAGTTTTTTCTATTTCCTTGAGAGTCATGGGCGATTGATTTTTCTTTAGAGCCGATTCAATGGTTTCAGCTAAATGTTTGATGTCATTTAAATTTAAATTGGCAAAATATCAGAAAGGTTTGAAAAAATTATTGCCTGAGAAGAAATAAAAACTTTCATTTAAGCTTAATAAAAAATTAATAACACCGTCGGAAGTTTCTTGACCGTAAATATTTTTTAAACTCTTAGCGAAAACAGTATCTTCTAAAACACCACCATTTTGTTTTAAAACTTTTTTGGCATCATTAATAAAATCTCTGTAAACGGCTGGCATTTTTTGAGATCGAATATTTTTTAAACATTCTTCTTGAATTTGTCTAATGCGTTCGCGAGTGACTTTAAATTCTTGGCCGATAGCGTTAAAAGTCATCGGCTTTTTATCAAAAAGGCCAAATCTTTTTTTAATGATAGATTGGTCGCGACTGCTTAATTCTTTGATTAACCCTTCTGTTAAAGTTGTTAAATTATTTTTTGCCATGTTAGTTAATTATTTGATTGTATTTACTAAGAATATAACATAGAAAAAGAAAGAAGTCAAGAGTAAAAATCTTTTTTTCTATATATCATAATTTTATTAAAAAATAAAAAAAGGGGAACGATCTCCCCTTTTATTGGCTATTTTCGCGACTTATTGCCGATTAGCCATATCGGTCATAAGCTCACCCCAGTTCTGCTTGGGATTAAGGACCAAATTACCTGGAATGGCAATATAATCCTTAATAGCAGGATCGTCCTGTTTGTATTCTGGCCAATTGGCCGATACAATCGACACTATTGGAATTTCCCTGCCATTAAAGCTATAACTTGTTTTCCCGGAACGATTGATAAGGCAAAATATAAATGGAATTCTATTGCTGCAGTTCGAGATAATTTGCAACATTCTGTCTGTTGTTGAAAAATTGTTGCAAACATCTTCCACCGGAATAACTGTATCCCCATTATTTATATCATGCCTGCCCATAATTAAATCCGTTCTTTCTCTTGCGTCTTGTGTAGCAAGTTCAATAACTTTCTTTTCTAAAAAACCACATTGTGATAAATCAGGAAAAATAGTTAAAGATAATAGAACAGATGTAACTATACCCCCCATAGGAGCCCCTAGCCATAAAATACGGTTGGAATTTCGAGTGGACGAGTCATCAGACATACCACTACCATAACTAAACAAACAATTAGTGATATGTTCTTCTACATCATAGATGATGAGTTTAAGAGATGACGCGTTTTTTTCGATTTTTGAACAGTTCGCATATACATCTCCTACATACTGATGACTGCCTGTTTCGTCTTTATAACGACCAGCGTAGCCCACAAGCGGGCCAACTCTTTTTCCGGTTTGATCAAACGATGAATAAAATCCACCATTTTGGTGAAGCGTGCTCAAAAAGTTGTTTGCTATTTTGTCCATATTCATAGTTATTCACTCCTCAAGGCTTTGTCAATTTCTTCTTGGATGAGTTTCACAGCATCAACGGGCGAACCAACCTCTTTCGGTGGTTGTGTAATGGGACGACCAACAACTACAGCTATAGCTCCGGCCGCAATAGCACCTCCGGGAGTCATAACTCTTTTTTGATCATTGGTCGGTGCCCAAGCAGGTCTTACACCCGGAGTTATCTTCAATAAGTGTGATAACTCTTTTTGTTTACCAAGAAGTTCCAACTCTTGTGGCGAACAGATAATTCCATTCACTCCCGCAGAATTAGCATCCCGTGCGAATTGAAGTACTTTAGCCTTGCTAGGAGCTCCAAAGATTAAGTTGGCATTGCTCTCTTCCAGTGAAGTGAGAACGGTGACAGCAAAAACAAGAGAGTTTCTTTTATTATTAACTGC
Source organism: Patescibacteria group bacterium (assembly GCA_022709715.1). Classification (GTDB taxonomy): domain Bacteria; phylum Patescibacteriota; class Minisyncoccia; order UBA6257; family JAKLIH01; genus JAKLIH01. Next base: position 43,173 of record JAKLIH010000004.1, read on the forward strand.
TGCTGTCATCGCTTCAATACCACATGAAGCATGAACATTAAAGATTGTTACACCAAGATCAGCAGCAGCTGACGCTGCTTCGCCAACCGTGTTTGGTATATCGCAAAATTTTCCGTCTAGAAATACTTTACCACCCATATTATGGATGGTTTCCACGATTTTTGGCACACCAACAGCTGTTATAAGCTGAAGTCCAACCTTGAAACACCCAACATGCTCAGAGAGTTGTCCAACCAAAGCTTGAACGCGATTAAACGGAACATCCAAAGCAACTATGATTCTGTCCTTTAACGAATTCATCTAATCCCCCTTAAATAATTTATTTTTAAAAAAGAACTAATACAATATTATTTTAACTTTACCATAAATTATATATAGTGTCAAACTAAAAAATGGAGTAATAATTTTAATATTATTACTCCTTTTTAAATTATATTTTAAGCTCGCTCTACGTATTCGCATCTATCAGTATTGACTACAACCGTATCGCCATCTTTTATAAACATCGGTACGTCAATTTCTAAATCATTTTCAAGAACAATCTTCTTCATAGCGCCACTAGCAGTGTTACCTTTGGCAGAACCAGGAGCTTCTTTAACTAAATAAGATATTTTTATAGGAATTTCAAAATTGACTGGCTCGTCTTCAACATAAATAATATCAATTTGAATACCTGATTTAAAATATTTTAATTTATCTTCAAAAATACTAATAGGTAAAGAAAAGCGATTTTTTTCTTTTAAATCATTGAAAAATACTTCCTTTTGATTGTGGTAAATATATTCAGCTTTCTTTTTTTCAGAGTCGAGTTCTTCAAATTTTTCTATTGATTTGAAAGACACTTCTCTAGTTGCGTTGTTTTTCAAATTTTTTATTTTTGTTTGCATAAAAGCACCACCCTTGCCGGGTTTTAAAAATTGATATTCCAAAACCATTCAAGGTTGATTTTCATATTTAATAATTGTGCCTTTGGCAAAATCAGATGTAGAAATCATAATGCAAAGTTTATTTTGTTAATCCTCCACTAAAATAATAATAAAGTTAAATGAGGTCTACCCCCACACCAACCAATAAAAAATCAAAAGTCAAAAATCAAATGTCAAAAATTAATACAAAATACTGAATACAAATTTGGTGTGGAGCTTAACTGTTTAAAACAGTTAAGCGGGGTCAGATGTTGAAATCATAATAAAAAAATTTAATCATTATTAAATTTTTTAAAATCAAAAATCAAAAATATAAATCAAAAATATTAAAATATAATTCTTAATAACAACAGATGATTTAGAATTTAAAAATTAGGAGCAAATAGTAAATGGTAGTTGGTAATTAGTAATCGGAAAGACAATAGTAAAACAGTGGTAAGACGGTAGTAAGACCCACCACAACTAACCAAAGGTTAGTGTGGGGGCTAGCAATTGTAAGAAAAAAAATAAATGGTAATTATATATTTATTCTTTCGGATCGTTCGGGTTGTTCGGATTGTTTGGGTTGCGTATGCCTTAATCGCTATGCCAAACTTCGTTGCTTCAGTGATAATTTTGATCCATACCACCAATAATTCAAATTTTATCTTTAAAGACAACAACGCCGTGATCTTCTCTGCCCATAAAATCATTGCTAATGATATTTTGAGATCAATTAATTCCATCTTTAGTAAATCACATATCATTGGTTTTTTCAATATCACTTCAGCCACTAACAATAATTAAATTGTCTTTATAAATTTCGGCAATATGACCATGACGTTCATTAAAACTTGGAGTATCGGTTAATAATTCTCAGGATAAACCATCGCTGGAGGTTCAAATATCATGACGAATTTTCTCACCAAAATCTAATCCACCCATTAATCATAATTTATCTTGGAAAACTGCTACGGAATGATCGTATCTAACCGAAAATGGAGCATTGATAATAGCTGGTTTTCAAATTAAACCATCTTCAGAATATCAAACATCATTGTAATTAATATGTTTATCAAAATTAACACCCCCAATTAATCATAATTTATTATTAAATACAGTGACGGTATGGCCTTCTCTAGCACCAAACGAAGCTGATTCAGTTACTAATTTTCAATCTTTTCCATTGGTGGTTGATCAAATATCACCTTTGGTGCCTGCTCCTTGTTGATAACCGCCAATCAATCAAATTTTATCTTTGAACACAACTAAAGGTAAAGATCGTCTTTTGCCTCATGGAGCTTTGTCGGTAACTAATTCTCAAGATGAACCATTGGTTGATTTTCAAACATCCGAAAAATGAGGAGCTTTTCAATATTCAACCATATTCCCTTTGGTAACATCATTGCCATCTAAGCCACCCATAATCCATAAGGCGTTTTTATAAACAACTGTGCCATGAGAATCTCTGGATTGAAATGGAATATCTTGATTCAGAGATCAAGTGGTTTTAGCCAAATCGGTAAATTTAGTAGTAGTGGTAGTTGATATTATTGTGTTAACAGTTATTTTTTCGGAAGTAAAAAGTTTTTTTGAATTCAAAAAAAATATTACAAATAAAACACACAAAATACCCAAAATAGGTAAGAAAAATTTTTTCATTTTATTTTTTTAATATATCCAATTTATAATATCATATAAAGCTATTTTTTTCAAACTTAGAAAAAAGAAAAACACGCTTGTCGTGTTTTTCTTTTTGTGCCCCCAGCAGGACTCGAACCTGCGACCATCAGCTTAAAAGGCTGTTGCTCTACCAACTGAGCTATGGGGGCGTATATCAGAAACAATATTAATTTTTAATGTGCGATTTTAATTTATATTGGGCGAGTAGAGCAAAGCCTTCGGCATTGCCTCTTCCTGGGAAAAATTAACATCTATTCTGTTTAACCCATAGAATTTTTCCCGACAAAATCAAATCGTTGATTTTGTCCCAACTGAGCTATGGGGGCGTATAAAATAAAAATCCAAATATCAATGTTCAAGAATACAAACACCTGGAAAGTTCAAAATATTAATGTTCAATGTTCAAAACAGCTACAGGAGTATAAATAACAAAATAAAAAGAACTTCTGTCCTTTGTATTTGTTATTTTACTACAATCACACCAAAATGTCAATAGATTTACACAATATTTAACCCCGCTTCGCTCCACACCAAGTTTGCACTAGTCATTTTAATATTAATGCTAAGTAATACTAATCATTTACAATATTAATTTATTAGCAAACTTGGTGTGGGGGCATGCTTTTGATTTTAGTTTTTAATTTTTGAGATATAGATTTGACTTTTGACATTTGAGATTTGATATAATTTTTTATTTATAATACAACTTTTCTGGATAATAACGCATGTCAATATAGCTAGAAATTAAATTTTTCTTTTGAGTATCTTCTAAATAAAACTTATCGGCAGTTTCAAAAGCATCAATAATTTGATCATTTAATGTTAAATAAACTTTAAAATTGTCATTAATATAAGCCATGATGGCACTAGGCGTGTTTAACGAATATTCAAAATAAAAATTATTTTGATAATTTGGCTGTTGATTTAAACGGTTTATCAATTTTTGAAAATTATCAATTTTGGTTTGATCCAAAAGATTTTTGGGCGCGTTGTTAACTGATTGATTGATCATGATCTTAATAAGTTTTTCTTGATTAAGCAGATCACTTTTAAAGATTCGACCAGTTTCATCAAGATAGAGATTACTATAGTTGGCTTCGGTAAAGATTGAATCAACTTCATCGTTAAAAATCAATTTCGCAATTGGCTGTTTCTCAACAATATGAACATTCAGAGTTTTGGTGAAAAAATTTTTAGTGATATAAATATCATTAATATCAGCTAAAAAAATATTTTTTATTTGTTGATCGTTAAAAAAAATTAAATTTTTGTTAACCGGTAAAATTTTAAAGGTGTTAAATGTTGATTCAATCTCTTTTCTAACTACATCTTCTGGGATGCGTTTTAAACCACTAATTTTAATATCATTTATTTGAAAAACATTACTAAAAATTACTAAATAAGCTAAACAGCCAAGTCCACAAATAAAAATAAAAAATAAAAGAAAGCGCTTCCAATAACGTTGGCGTTGTTTTTTTAAATAATTTGTTTTAAAACGACGGCTCATTTGGCTATTTTTTTCTTTTTATTATTGATATTTTCTTAGGCATATATTTTTGTAATACTTTTGGAATTTTAACTGAACCATCTTTTTGTTGGTAGTTTTCTAAAATGGCAATTAAAATACGAGGTGAAGCAACTATGGTATTGTTTAAAGCAAAACAATAATTTTTGTTACTATCTGAATCTTTAAAACGAATATTAAATCTGCGAGCTTGTCAATCGGTAAGGTTTGAGCAAGAATGAGTTTCACCATAACCATTACGGCTTGGCATATAAGTTTCGATATCATTAGCATAATATTTGCCTGCTCCCATATCACCGGTACATAAATTCACAACTCGATAAGGAAGTTTTAATTCTTTCATAATTTCTTCTGAAACCGATAACATTTCTTCAAAATATTTATGAGATTTTTCGATGTTATTTTCGCAAATAACAACCTGCTCTATTTTTGAAAATTCATGAATGCGGTATAAACCTTTTGTATCTTTGCCATAACTACCAGCTTCACTACGAAAACAAGGAGAAAAAGCACAGACCTTTATAGGTAAATCAACTGGATCTATTATTTCGTTTTGATAATAGCCTAATAGTGATAATTCGGATGTGCCCGCCAGATAAGTATCTTCGTCATTAGCAATTTTATAAACCTCATCTTTTAAATACGGGAAAAAACCGCTGCCAAAAAAGTTAAAACCTTTGACTAAACTGGGTGTAATAAAAGGTTGAAATCCTTTTTTAATTACTTTTTCAAAAGCATAATTTAATATGGCCATATGAAGCATAGCCCCTTCATTTTTTAAATAATAACCCCTGAAACCATGTACTTTTGTTCCCTTTTCTAAATCTAAAATATTTAAGGCTAAACCCAATTCGATATGATCTTTAGTGATAAAATTAAACTTTGGAATATTGCCTACAGTTTTTATAATAACATTGGATTCGCTATCTTTACCAATAGGAGTGTTTTTAGAAACAACATTGGGTACTCGAAAATATATACTTTCAAAATCGTCGGTTGTGGTTTTAAAAGATTCTTCGAGTGTATTTAGCTCATCTTTTAAAATTTTGCTTTGTTTAATCAAATCATCATCGCGTGTACTTTTCATGCGATCATTGATTTCATTACGCTTAGCTCGAATCGTTTCAATTTTTACTTGTAATTGACGTTTTTGTTCATCTAAATTTACAAGTTTTTCAACATCTAACTTAATGCCTTTGGACTCACAGGTATTTTTTATTAAGTCAATATTCTCTTTTATAAATTTTATATCAAGCATAAAATATAGGTTTAATTTTTATTTAAACATTCTTCTTGTCAAGCAAAATCAATATCTTCCATAGTAATATTTTCATCAACGCGATTTTTCAACGTTTCGAAATATTCTTTAGCTAATATTTCAAGATCTCAAACAATCATCTTTTTTTGGTTGTCTATTTCTGAACCATATTCACTAACCTGTCTTAAATTGTGAACTATATAGTGTATAGCATTCCTAATCAATTTTAAATTACCGTCGTTTAATTCAAAATCATCAGGTAATTCGTTTAATTTACTGGTAATTTTTTCGCAAATGGTAACAAAATTATCATCGCCATTTTTGGCAGGACATAGTTTTCCATATAAAAGATAAACACTGTCTTGGCCTGTAGGAATATTTTTTTGTTGAGGTAAATTAAAATTTTTCATAAATTTTGTCTAATGGTTTATTCTTTACAACAATCAACTAAATTTTTAACAATGCTTCCTAATTTAGAAAACAAAGAAGTTCCTGGATTATTAACAATTTTTTCTTTATCTTCTCCGGTAGGAAGAGTGACTTCAGCTCCAGGAATACCACTTTCTACATCTTTAATATCAATTAATTTTAAATTTAAAGCTCAGAATAAAGAATATAAATCATAAGATTTATCAAATAAATTTTTGGCTAATTCATTCTCGTTTTGTTGCAATTTTTTAGTAGCAACTTCCATAATTCTCATAGAGGCCGCTAATAAATGTTTAGAAATACATCATATCTCACCTTTCGGATCTTTAACAATTTCTTTTAATAATTCAGCTCTCATTTTTCTTACATCATTTAGCAATTCTAAAAATTTAGGATCTTTAGTTTTTCCATAAGAAAAGAAAAAATGTTCTTCTAAAGAAACTAAATTCATAATACCAATGGATAAATCCTCACCTGAAGCTAAATCTAATTTATTATCAGCTTTTAAATCGTTGATTTTTTTAGCTAGCTCTTCACCGTTTTTTATCATATTTAATATTTAAATGATTAATTAAAATTAACAGAAAGAAAAATAAAATATAAAACTAAAAACAATCAATAAAATTAATGGAATAATAACTTTTTGATAAGGTATAAAAACTTTATGATGATTAATTTTTTTAAGTCAGTTGTTAATAAAAATACTAATATAGGTTAAAAATACACCAATTAAAGAAGAAAACAATAAACGATCGATACCCATAATTTTATTAGATTTATGGCCTAGAATGCCTAATGATTTTAAAGGTATAAAAGTTATCAAAAAATAAATGATTAAAATAATAAATTGGGAGTATTTAAAATCTCATTTGTGCTTCTTAAGATAATCTTTTGTCCAAATACTAAGCGATAATAAAAGCCCACCGACTCACAACCCAGAAATTAAATCATCAATGCCTAAATAACGGCATAACCCAACACCAGAAGCAATGGCTACGGTGCAAACTGGACAAACCGCTTGGCTAGTAAAAGGAATACTCAATAAGCCCAAGGATCACAAAAAAATAATTTTTGATTTTGATTTCATAGATATAAATTTAAACAATATTATTAAGAGCATGCTCGATCGTGTCAATAAAAACCTTTACTTGACCGCTAACAATTTTATGATGTTTTCCATCATGAGGACCAGCAATTTTTGGGAAAAAATATTTAAAAGTTTCTTTTATAATTTCATCACATAATTTTGTCTGGTCAACGTATTCGTCTCTTTTGGCATGGTCTTTTAATTGGTCGTCGTTTTCGGGCTTATGAAGAGTATTAAATAAACTGCCAAAAGCGTCTCAAAATTTTTTATCACCTTTAGGAATGTTAGATACAATTCTTTCAGCTTCAACTCGACGTTCATCAATGGTTGATTGTTTTTGTTGCTCTATGTTTTTATAGCGATTAAATCGATTATCGATATTTTCATCAAGAATTAAATTAGCTGGTTGGAAAAAAACATTTAACGTACTTAGAGCTCGAGTTTTTAAATCACTACCAGGGAAAGAAACGTATTTATAATTTTTACTTTCTTTTTTATGATTATAATCAGAGAAAAGATCTTTTAACACATTTAAGGCAATATTAATATTATCTTTTTGATTTTCATCTCAAGGTTTAAAATAATAATGCTTGGGTTGATTGTTGATATTATTGATAGCGATTGTAAAATTTTTAAAAAAATTGGGATCAAAACTTGGTGACTTCGGCTTATCTCAATCTTTCGAGTACAAACTAGGTAAATTTTCTTTAGGCCTATGCTTTTTAAACATAAAATCAAATTCAAATATAAATTTATAACATGGTTAGTATAATAAAAAAAAGTATTAATTGCAAGTGCTTTGGGCTAAGTAGCGAAATACCAATCGGAACGGTACCAGGTACCGTTCTACATTGTTCATTTTTAATCAAAACGGTACCAGGTACCGTTGGGATTAAAAACTGGTGGTGTAAAAAACAAAGGCCGATCGGCCTTTGTTTTTTACATATGCGATTATTATTCCTATTCTATGTGATTATTATTACGCTTCTATGTGATTATTCTTCCTCTTCTTCATCAAATTCTTCATCTTCGCTATCAGCATAAATATTGCTTAGTTCTTCGCCATTAATTTTGGCCAAATCTTCGTCACCTAAAAAAGCCGTTTCGTCGTCTTCATGAACTAAAGTTTTTAATTCCATGGGTTTATTACAGCAAACTAATTCCCCATCACCAGCTGTAATAATTTTGACGGTGTTCCCACAAATGGAACATCTATATACTTGATCTTCTGTCGTCATAAAATAAATTTAATTATTATTAATTAAAATTAATATTCTTCACATTTAAGTTGGTAAAATGCCTGAGCATGTTTACAAGATGGGCATTCATTCGGAGCTGATAAACCAAAGTGAACATAACCACATTCTCGACAAACTCAATACACTTCGTGATCTTTTTGAAAAACAGAATTATTTTCAATATTTTTTAATAATTTTTGATATCTTTCAGAATGATGATTTTCAGCAACAAGAACAGATCTAAATCATTTAGCTAATTCTGGTAAATTTTCTTCATCCGCAGTTTTGGCAAAATCTGAATACATAATTTCTCATTCATAATTTTCGCCTAGAATGGCTAATTGTAAATTCTTCTTAGTATCACCTATTTCAATTGCACATTCAGCTTCAACATTGATTTTTGTTAACTCTCCTTCACTAGTTTTTAGTTCTTGGATTTTATCAAAAATTTGTTTGGCATGTTCTCTTTCTTGATCAGCAGTTTCAAGAAAAATAGCAGCAATTTGTTCATAGCCTTCTTGCTTGGCAATTTTGCTAAACATAGTATAGCGATTGCGAGCTTGGCTTTCACCGATGAAAGCTTTCGCTAAATTTTCTAAAGTTTTTTTCATATTTATTTTATTATTTTAATTAATTGATTAAAATTTAATCAATTTAATAAAAAAAGTCAAGTGTTTTTATATAAATATTATAAAAAATAAAGTTTTGACATCACTACGTGGAATTGTCACTAAAAATGCCGATATTCCACTGTAGTCTTACTACGTGGAATTGTCGTTGAAAACGACAGTATTCCACTGTAGTTTCACCGTAATTACCGTGCACATCGAAAACCAATGTAGTAGTCGCCGCTGCCAACATTGTAATTGAAACCAGCGGCTAACACACCAGCGTCAGAACCATTAGCTCAATAGCCACCACGTATAAAAACTCTATCTACTTGCACATCAACATTGGTATTGATTCTGCCCATGCCTTGATCAGCATTTCAGGAAGAATTGGTTGGTCTGAGTTCATCAAACGATGCAAAATCACCATCAGTAGTAAGAGCAGAAAGATCTACATATCTTCAACCACTTGCACCACCATCATTAGGAAGAGTATCAAGCAAGGTATCATTGATATCAACCATTACATGTTCCCATACGTTACCAGAAAAATCATAGATGATACTTCCATTTGATAGTCGATGTGATGCACGTATGTTTCGATAGACTCCTTTTTCTGGGTTATCACCATTGTAGCCTCTTAATATATCGGATGAGTTACCATTGAAAAGATATCCAGTGCCTACAACACCTGAAGTTCAATTCGATGGTTGTTGATCAATGTTTCTTTCTATTGTCATTCATTCTTGATTGGTAATTAAATGGGCTCCTAAGGAAGCACATATGACTTTGGCTCCAGTATTATGAGTCACACCAGCTATAGGAGAGCCATAAGGAGAAGATATTACATTATTGTTATTTCAAACGGGAACTGTGGATGTACAATTAGCAGTTGTTTTCCCTCAATCTCAGGTATCATACAATGTATTAACTTTACAATCATCAACAGCATCACTAGCTCCATGTCCATCAATTGAATACTTAGCTTCATACTGCATGACATAGAAGTCACTTGTTCCATAGGTTGAGTTCCCAGGGACTTTGATTCAGTTCTGGGGAAAGGTAAGAGGCATGTCAGTTAGAGATGATCCATTTTCATAAGAATTAAAGGAATCACCACCATCATTAAGGGAGAATTTGGTGATGTATTCATTTGATTCAAGCAAGGCATTGACTTCAAAGGAACCACCGGGATTGTAGCTATAGTAGTAGTTGATATCATTGATTGGATCTATTGGTAAAGATGTGATGTATTTGTTATCATTAGCTACAGTAAAATCAATAGGGATTCAACCAGTAGAGTCGGCTTTTCTGAGGTT